>NZ_AYWR01000001.1:0-503010 GCF_000502935.1 Mesorhizobium sp. LNHC221B00
CGCGCGGGGCTGTCGACGGCGGCAGCGGGCGATGGCGACTTGTCGCCGATCTCGATCGCGGGCGCCGCACCGGGCGCGGGCTCGGCCGCCGCTGCGTCGACCTCCAGGCCAACATCCGGCACCGCCGGCAGGAACTCGGATTCGATTTCGGTGATTGTCGCCTGGATCGACTTGCGGCGCTTGATGGCCATCTCCACGGTCACGCCGGGATTGGCCTGGAGCGCACGGTCGAGCGCGGCAAAGGCCGACCGGTAGACCCGCTCGCGGAACGCGCGGTCCTCGGCATTGCCCTTTTCCAAGGCGTTCCGGATCGCTTTTTCGATCGCGTCCAAGCGAAATCCCTCTGCAAATCGCCTAACCTGGCGTGATGGTTAGCCGCAGGCGACCAATCAATCAACGGGCGGGCAGCCGCATTCTGCCTCGACGGGCTGTCCAAAGTCCATCTTCGCGATATTCCGGCAAACAAAATCGGAATATCGCGGCGATTTTCACGCTCGGGGATGCGTGAACCCGGTTTTCATCGCCATGGACGCTCCTCAACGATTTGCCAAGTCGCATCTTGAATTCGCGGCCGGTTGCGTCTATCACCCAGCCCATCTTGGATGGCTTCGGCCTCCCGGGCCGCTTTAGCTCAGTTGGTAGAGCACCGCATTCGTAATGCGGGGGTCGCGTGTTCGAGTCACGCAAGCGGCACCAAGCTTCACCTTTATCTCCGGCCGGAAATTGCGCGGAACGCGGCTGCGCATCGACGTGGGACGCGCCGGAACAGGTGCGCCGCCCCGACGTTATGGAGTTGCTGAAAAAGGGGCGCACAGTGGCTTCCAAGGCGAAAAGAAGCCCGAGAACGACAGGCGAGCGATCCTCGTTGATGGACGCAGAAGCCGCCGGTCGGGCCTCATCGACGAGCGAAGACGCCAAAACGAGCCTGAAATCGCACCAAACGGACCGGGGCCGCGAAGCGGATCGGCCGTCGCAGATCCCACGGCTCGGCTGGAAAGATATTTTCTGGCGGCTCTGGGACGAATTCAACAAGGACCGGGTTCTGCTGGTGGCGGCCGGCGCCACCTTCTATCTGCTCTTGGCTCTGTTTCCGGCGCTGGCGGCATTCATTTCGATTTACGGCTTTGTCGCGGACCCCGTCTCGGTGGCCGATCATGTCGCCTATCTCGGCGGCTTGCTGCCGTCGGGCGGGCTCGACCTCATTCGCGATCAGCTGCAGGCTTTAGCCAGAGAGAAGCCGAGTGCCTTGGGAACCGGTTTCTTCATCGGCCTTGGCATCGCGCTTTGGAGCGCCAACAGCGGCATGAAGGCACTCTTCGATGCCATGAACATCGCCTATGAAGAGCGCGAAAAACGCAGCTTCATCACGCTCAACCTGATGTCGATCCTGTTCACGGTCGGAGCCCTGCTGATCGGCATCGTGCTGTTGCTGACGGTGGGCGTCGTCCCGGCGCTGTTGCGCTACTTCTATCTTGATGCCTGGACGGAGACGCTGGTCGCGGTTTCTCGATGGCCGATCCTGATCGCCACCATGCTGACCGGCGTTTCCCTGCTCTACCGTTTCGGACCAAGTCGGGAACATGCGAAGTGGCGATGGCTTAGCTGGGGAGCCGTGATAGCCACCGTGATTTGGGTCGCCGCATCATGGCTCTTCTCGTTTTACCTGCAACATTTTGCCAATTACAACGCGACTTACGGATCGCTGGGCGCGGTCGTGGGCTTGATGATGTGGACATGGATCTCCGTCATCATTCTGATCGTCGGCGCCGCGATCAATGCGGAGATGGAGCACCAGACGGCCATCGACTCGACCACAGGGCCGCCGCTGCCGATGGGCAAGCGCGGTGCGGTCGTCGCCGACACGTTGGGCAAGATCGCAGATTGATGTGCCGTTACATAACGGTCTGCCGTACAGTATCCCGAGAAAGCGGCCGGCTACGCCTAGCAGTGCGTTTACAACCCTGGCGAAGCATGCCCGCCATTGTCGAGACAAAGGTTTGGTGGGACACTCGGACGTCAGCATGGGAGGTCGAAAATGCCCAACACTTTCAAGACCGGAGACGTCGTCAAGCTGAAGTCGGGAGGCCCGAGGATGACGGTCAGCGACGGTGCCGCTTCGGGCGTGTATCTGTGCCATTGGTTCAACAAGGAAGGCGACGTCTGGACACCCCAACATGCGGGTTTCAAATCGGACCAGTTGGTGGCCGACGACCAATCGACATAATTCCTGTCCCAGAAGGGGCCGGATCAGGGGCATTCCCACCGCTCTCGGAACCAGCGCTGTCGCGGTGTCGCCGACAATCGGCGTGATTGGTACAGGGCGACCGACGGATTTCCGCCGTCGCGGCGTTTAACGGTTGAAGCGTGACCTCGGCACAGGCCGTGGCCAACGCGCCAACCGGAGACGCCGAACCATGATACGCAGTTCGATCCTTGCCGCTGCCTTGAGCCTGCTGGCCGTGGCCGCTTTCGCCCAGACGGCGACGCAGCCCTCAGCCGACGCGCCCGCTGCCATTACGCCGCCTGCCGCCGCGCCCGCTGCCACCACGCCGCCGGCTGCCGTGCCCGCCGCGCCGAAGGCCAAGCCCGACCTCACCCTGGCCAAGTTCCAGAAGCGGCGGGAGAAGGCGATCATGGCTGCCGACACGGACGGCGACGGCAAGATCAGCCTGTCGGAATGGGAGGCCTTTCAGGCCAAGCACAACGGCAAGGCCGATCCCGCCAAATCCTTCGCGCGCGTCGATTCCAACCATGACGGCTTCATCGATCGCGCCGAACTCGATGCCTTCTTCGCCAAGCGCTTCGCCAAACTGGACAAGAATGGCGATGGCGTTCTGACGGCCGACGAGAGGCCAGGCCACAAATCCGCTCCCAAGCCGGAGCAATGACCAAGAGGCCATGAAGCGTGATGAATATCGGGAGCGCGCCAGCCGATGAGCGCCGATCCGGACGAGGAGCTGGTTCGTCGGGTCGGTGCTGGCGATCCCGCGGCGGTGCAGACGCTCGTCGCGCGCAAGCTGCCGCGCATCCTGTCGCTGGCCGCGCGCATGCTGGGCGACGCGGCGGAGGCCGAGGATGTCGCGCAGGAAACCTTCGTGCGCATCTGGCGTCATGCATCGAGCTGGCGGCGCGGCAATGCACGCTTCGACACCTGGATCCACCGGGTGACGCTCAACCTGTGCTACGACCGGCTGCGCCGGCGCCGCGAATGGGTGACCGACGCTGTGCCGGACGTGGCCGACCCGGCGCCGCTTCCCGACGCCCATCCACGGGAAGACGCGTTTCGCGTCGAGCAGGCCCTGCAGGCGATCGCGCCGCGCCAGCGCGAGGCGATCGTCCTGGTCTACTATCAGGAGATGTCGAACATAGAGGCGGCCGCGACCCTGGAGATCAGCGTCGATGCCTTGGAAAGCCTGCTTTCGCGCGGCCGGCGGTCCTTGCAGACGATCCTGGCCAGGGATGGTGTCCATGACTGAGAAGGGCATGACTGAGAAGGGCATGACCGAGAAACGCACGACCACGAATGCGCGGCTTCCATCACGCCTTGCTGGCTGGGCACCGGTTTCCATTGTTGCGACAGCGCGCGGGGCACGCGGCACCTTTGGGCAAGGGGAAAACAGATGACCGAAGAGAACAGTCAGGCGATGGACGCCAAGCGCTTCGCGACATTGGCTGCTGCCTATGGCAGCGACCTGCGCCGATGGCCGCAAGCCGAACGCGGGGCGGCGACCGCGTTCGCTTCAAGCGAGGTGGGCCAGGCTATTTCGGGGCACGCCGGCAGGCTCGATGCCCTGCTCGATCGCTACAGCGTCCCGCACCCCGGCAAGGCCCTGCACGACGCCATCCTGCGGACTGCCGGCCAACATCTCACCCGGCGTCGGCGCCAGCGGTTCTGGTGGCTTGGGATGGGACTTGCGGGCGTCGGTCTTGCCGGCGCCGTCGCGGGGCTGGCGCTGGTGACCGTCGTCACGCCGGAGGTTCAGCCCGACCACTATGTACTCGATGCCAACGCCACGGCGTTCGGCGATGCCGGGCCCGACGGCGAAAACAGCGAGGAGAGCCTATGAGCACGCGCTGGATCCGTGGTCTGGTCATCGCTTCGATTGTACTGAACGTCTTTCTGGCCGGCGCCCTCGTCAGCGGCGCCGTCTGGCTGAGGAATGCCAGGGCAGGCCCGGGTTACTCGCTGGAATCGGCCAGCGGCCGGCTTCCCGACCAGGACCGCAAGGCATTCCGCAGGACGCTGCGTCAGGTCCGCATGGACTCCCGTCAGATCATTCTCGATGGCCAGCAGGCAAGGCAAGAGGCAGCGCAGCTGTTGCAGCAGCCCGTTGTGGACGCCACGGCCCTGTCCGCTGCGCTCGAACGCGCACGCAACGCCGATGTGACCGTACGCACCCGGCTTGAACAGGCGATTGTCGGCTTCGCGGCGAATACGTCGCCCGAAAACCGGAGCGTGCTGGCGCAGGCGCTGCTGCGCCATGTCGAACGCCGCGCCGCCGCCGCGCCAAAAAAATCGCCGTGACGACCGACGGGAAACGGTTTTGACGCCGTTTAATGAGGGAAGGGCCAAGCCTGGCCGATCGCATGATGCGGCAGGCAATCTTCCAACTCGAGCACTCGGAGTTCAACGATGAACCGTCTGACAAAGTATGCAGCTGCTGCCGTCCTAGCCGTTAGTGGAACCGTCGCGGCAGCCGCGACGTCCAATGCAATGCCGATCGTGTCGGTTACCAAACCGGCGGCTCCCGCCCTGGTGGAGCACGTCCGCTGGGGTTGCGGGATCGGCTGGCATCCGAACCGTTGGGGTCGCTGCGTGCCTAACCGCGTCGTCGTGCGACCCTTTATCGTCGGCCCGGGCTACCATAGCTGGCATCCGCATCGTCATTGGCACCGCTGGCACCGCCACTGGTAGAAATGTGTGGGCCAGGGCGGCTTCGCCGCCTGGCCCCTCCAGCCGAAGAAACTGGATATCTTTGCGAAGCCACGCGCTGCGCGAGTGCTGCAGCGCTGCCCTGATCAGGCGACCTCGACCTCGGCGACCGGCTCTCCCCGCACAAGCCTGGTGACGCCGGCGAAGTCGAGCTTGCCGGACCCAAGCACCGGCACTTTCGGGACGACGCGCACTTCGGTCGGCACCATCAGATCCATGGCGCCATTCGCCTTGGCGAAGGCCAGGAAATTCGCGCGTGTGGCGCCCGGAGCCTCGGTGATCAGGATCAGCTTTTCGCCCTTGCGTGCATCCGCAACCGCCGCGACGGCCGATAGCGAACCTTTCCACAATTCACCCGCCAGCGCCTCGACGGCGGCCAGCGAGATCATCTCGCCGCCGATCTTGGCGAAGCGCTTGGCGCGGCCGCGAATGGTGATGAATCCGCCCTCGTCCACCGAGACGACGTCGCCAGTATCATGCCAGCCATCCGGCAGCGGTTCGAGCACGCCCGGCTTCTCGGCGCGAAGATAGCCCGCCATCACGTTGGGCCCGCGCACATGCAGCCGTCCGCCATCGTCGACACCTGGCACCGGATCGAGACGATACTCCATGCCGGGCATGATTTTGCCGACGCTGCCGGACCGGTTGTACATTGGCGTGTTGATGGAGATCACCGGCGCGGTTTCGGTGACGCCATAACCTTCCAGGATACGCACGCCGAACTTTTCCATATAGGTCATGCGGGTCGACGGCTTGACCGGTTCGGCGCCGGCAAAGCAATAGCGTATCGAGCGGAAGTCGTAGGGGTGCGCCGAGCGCGCATAGCCGCCGAGGAACGTGTCGGTGCCGAAGATGATCGTCGCATTGGATGCATAAATCAGTTCCGGCACGATGCGGTAGTGCAGCGGCGACGGGTAGAAGAAGACCGGTACACCGGAAATCAGCGGCAGCACCGTGCCGGCCGTCAAGCCGAAGGAATGGAAGATCGGCAAGACGTTGAACACCTTGTCGCCCGAGTGGAAGTCGATCCGCGAGGCCGCCTGCGCGGCATTGGCCAGGATGTTGCGGTGGGTGAGCACGACGCCCTTCGGTGTGCCTTCGGAACCCGAGGTGAACAGGATCACCGCCGGGTCGGTGGCCTTGCGGGCGACCCGTGGCGTGCTCTTGCGCAACAGGCCAAGCAGCTTGTCCTTGAGGCCGATGGTTGCGCGCAGGTCATCGAGCCAGACGATGTCGACCGACCGGCCCATCTCCTCGATCACGGCGCCGAGCTTGGCCTGTTCGACAAAGGCTCGCGAGGTCAGCACGGTGCGCACACCGGCCGCTTTGCAGGCGGAGAGGATGTTGGCGGCACCGGCGGTGAAGTTGATCATCGCCGGCACCTTGCCGGCCGACATGACGCCAAGCAGCGTGGCGCAAGAACCGTTGGCGTTGGGCAGCATGATGCCGAGCGTCTGCTGGCCGGCATAAAGGATCTCGAATTTCTCGCCAAGCACGGCGGCCGCCGTCAGCAGCTTGCCATAGCTCAACGAGCCGGTGACCGGGTCCTGCACGGCGAGCCGTTTCATGCCGCGCTCATTCGCGGTCAGGATGACCTTTTCCAGCACCGTCTTGTCGATGTCCTGGGTGCGGAAGACGAGATCCGACATGACCTGATAGAGGGCAGCGCCCGCCGCGGCGCGCCGCTGGCGGCCCCTCAGCTCCGGCGCCACTTCCAGCTTGACCGGTTCCAGTATGGTCACCTTGACCTTCGGGAACAGGCGGCGGCGCACATGCTGCGACGTCAGCCTGGAGAACGGGCTTTTCTCCAGCCCATCGATGCGGATCGGCACGACCATCGAGCCGGTCTTGTCCGCCACCATGGCGGCGCCGTCATAGACCTTCATCAGCCCGCCGGTGACGGTGATGCGGCCTTCGGGGAAGATGACCAGCGGATCGCCACCTTGCACGATCTTGATCAGCGTGCGGGTCGACATCGGCTTGGCCGGGTTGAGCGGCAGAGCGCGGGCGAGCTTCATGAACGGCTTCATCCACCAGGCCTGGGCAATGGTGTAGTCGATGGCGAAGACCGGCTCCTCGTCGGTCAGCGTCAGCGCCAGCGGACCGTCGAGGAAGCTGACATGGTTGAGTGCCAGGATCGGTGCCTTGCCTGCCGCCTTGAGGTTTTCCATGCCCTCTATCTCCAGGCGCAGGAAGGCGCGGAACAGGATGGAGACGAAGTCGCGGAAGGCGTTGGTCGGCAGATATTTCAGCATCAGCCAGACGGCGACGGCGTTGGCCGCGGCGAGGCCGAAGAGGATGCCGCCGGTGGAGACTTTCGTCTGGATCAAGGCGACAACGATACCGCCCACCGTCATGAAGCCGGCATTGACGATGCTGACGGCTGCGACGACGCGGGCACGGCGCGCTTCGGGCGACCAGGCCTGCACGGCGGCGAAGGTCGGCACCACCAGGAAGGCGCTGGCGATGGCCATGCCGGCAAGGTCGATCGCGACGCGGATCGTGTTCGGACCGGCGAAGAATGCGCCGAGGGTTTCCGCCTTGGGCGAAGGCTGCATGCTCCAGATGGTCCAGGCCAAATGCAGGCCGAACAACGCCAGCAGCGCCGTGCCCACCGGCGCGGGCAAGAGCACGATGCGCCCCTGCGACATCCATGCGGCAATGGCCGAGCCAATGGCGATCGAGACGGCGAAGACAGCGAGATAGGCGGTGACCGCGATCTCGTTGCCGCCGAGCGAATCCTTGATCAAGGTCGGCAGGATCGAAAGCACGATGGCGCCGATCAACCAGAACCACGACGTCATCAGTCCGGCGCGCCAGATCCGCTTGTCGGTACGCAGTTCCGAGACCTGACGCCAGGTCGAGCGAAAGATGTTCTTGTCGATGACGAGGTCGGGCGCCGCCGAACCCGTTGCCGGAATGTAGCGGCTGACGAACCAGCAACCGACGGCCAGGGCCATCATGATCGGCCCGAACACGGTGACGCCGATGCCATCGGCCGAGACGACGCCGCCAGCAATGGTGCCGCCGAGGATGGCGGCAAACGTGGCCGACTCGATCCAGGCGTTGGCCTTGGGCAGTTCCTTGCGCTCGAGATGATCAGGCAGGATGCCGTATTTGATCGGCCCGAACAGTGCCGAGATGATGCCGAACATCAGCAGCGCCGTCATCAGCACCGGGATGGACGACAGCGCGATGCCGGCGACGGAGACTGCCGCCGCTGCGATCTCGGCGAATTTCAGCCGCCGCGCGATCAGCGCCTTGTCGAAGCGGTCGGCGATCTCGCCGCCAAGCGCTGACAACAACAGGAAGGGGGCCATGAAGACTGCCCCGGCGAGCGTGACCAGGGAAGCCGCCTGGTCGGCGGCCAGCGTGAAAAGGATCAGGAACACCAATGTGTTCTTGAGGAAATTGTCGTTGAAGGCGGACAGGAACTGCGTCCAGAACAGAGGCGCAAAGCGCCGGGACAACATCAGATGCGTGTTCATGGCGATTTCCATTTGGCGGAACCTGCGACAGCGAGTGTCGGTGGGCCCTGCGGGTTGCAGGCGCTGTTTCGATCTCAGTGATAGTCGTGAGCTGGTTAAACTTCCTTACTGCGATCGATGCCCATTAAATGAACATCGTTCATAATCGCACTCTACCACGTCTTGAACATTGTTCAAGCGGAAAAATGAACAGCGTTCACCGCCGCTGAAAACGGAAGCGGCGGCCGGTGGGTCTGTCAATATTAGGGCGTCCCAGGTGCCGAATCTGGCCCCAGCGTGGCGACCGTCTTCAACGCGCCGTCGAGCATGTCGCCCTTCTCGTCCTTCAGCGCCATCTCGCGCAAGCGGCGGATCCAGTCGGCGGCATCGGCGCGGCCCTTGAGCAGATCGAGCGCCGACAGCACGCGGTCGAATTTCGACTGGGCGCGGACGTGGGTGTCGCTGTAACCCTTGATCAGCCGGCGGCAATTGAGGATCTCGACGGCCAGCGCATAGTCGGCCGGTACATGACTGAGCGCCAATGCGTACCAGCGTTCCAGATGGGCAAGTTCCACCTGGTGGCGCAGCAGGCGACGGCGCCAGCGGCGCAGGCCGCCGATGAACCACAGTGCCGCAAAGCCGGCAAAGCTGTCGGTGCGGATGCGGCGGCCGTGGTTGATGCGGCGGTCGAGAAAGGCGGCAAGCTTCGGCCGGTTCTCGATATAGCTGCCGAGCCCCGCCGGCAGCGTGCCGCAGAACTCCTCGATGCGCGGATGGAAATATTCGGTCACCTGCAGGATCGAGCCGGCCTTGACGCCAACCTCGCGGCGCACACGTTTGTCGCGCGTCGAGCGCGTCTTCAGATCGGCGACGCGGATCATGTCGTCGTAGCACATTGCGTTGGCGAGATGCTTTGCCGCCGCGGTGGACAAAGCATGGCCATGTCCGGCGCCGTCCAGCGCGATGGCCTTGTCCAGCCGGTCGAGATATTCGCGCCCGTAGGCGATGTCCTGGTAGTCGACTACCTTTCTCAGACCCCGGAGCGCCATGTCGCGCATGGCGACTGGCATCAGGTCGATGCGGGCGGCCAAGGCCTGCCAGCCCTGCAGCAGGCTTTGCGGACCACTGACGCGCCCTGCACCAAGGGCGGATTCGACAATCGCCGGCTCCGACGGCTTTGGCGCAGGCGCCGCCGCGCCACGCGCGCGGTCAAACGCGGCGCCAAAAGCGGCAAGGCTGGCTTTCACGCCCCGGCCACCGGCGCCGATCGCCTGCTCGTAACTTTCCTTCGTGAACGGCAGGGCATCGGACCCCGCCAAAGCACCAAGCAGGCTGGCCGAGATCATCGAGCCGTTGTCGGCGGCGATCTTCTCCATGTCGAAGGCGATGAAGCGCTTCGATGCCGCCTCCGCCGTGGCGTGCACCTTGGACGACGAGGCCCGGCCGTCGCCCGGCTCGATCTTTTCCGACACGGCGGCGATGCGGTGCGAGGAGGCGATCAGCGTGGTGCGCTCTGGCGTGACGAAGCCACGGATGATGGCGCGGCCGGCCTCCATCAATTCGGCGGCGATCAGGACATCGACATCGCCTTGCGACGGCGACAGCGCGAAGACCGGAAGCCGGCCGGTGTCGCGCGCCATCTCGACATAATAGATGGTGGCGCCGGTGCGCTGTGCCACGCCGGCGACCGAGGTCGATTGCGCGACATAGCCGTTGCGCTCGGCAACGTCGGTGATCCAGTCGGCGAGCACGCCGCCGCCCTGGCCGCCGACCGCCAGCACGGCGAGCTTGATGACGCGCTCGTCATCCTGGGCGTCCGGGCGGGCGCGGAATGGCGGCACGGCGTCAAGCATCGGCGAAGGTCAGCCGCCGGCTTTCGCGGCGGCGCTGCAACAGGCCGATGGTGGCGCGACGGCTGGCTTCGAGGAAGCGGTCCCAACGGCTCGGATTGTGCACGACATCGGCGCGGTAGAAGGACGGGCACAGCACCGCCGCATCGGCGACCTCGCCGCAATTGCCGCAGCCGACACAGTTCTGGTCGATCGATGCCACCGGATCATCGCGCAGCGGATCGTCGAGCGACTTCACCGACAGCGACGGGCAGCCGGAGAGCCGCATGCAGGCATGGTCGCCGGTGCAGATGTCCTCATCGACGCCGAACTTCGGTTTTATTACCCGCTCGCCGCCCTTGATCGCCTTGTCGACCAGCGGCTTTTCACGGCGCTGGCGGTTCAGCATGCATTCGGACGAGGCGACGATGACCTTCGGGCCCTTTTCCTCCGTCGTCAGCGCCTCGCGCAGCGTGTCCTGCATCTTGCTGACATCGTAGGTGCGGTCGACATGGCGCAGCCATTTTACGCCCATGCCTTTCACCGCCTCGGTGATCGGATGTTTCGTCGACTTGGTCTTGTTGCCGGCGCGGGACGACAGGATGTCCTGACCGCCGGTGGCGGCCGAGTAGAAATTGTCGACGATGACGATGACGCCGTCATTCTTGTTGAACACCGCGTTGCCGATCGAGGAGGTCAGGCCGTTGTGCCAGAAGCCGCCATCGCCGACGAAGGAAATCGAGCGGCGCTTTGCGTCGGGCGAATTGAACGCCGACGCCGAGGCCGGCCCCAGCCCATAGCCCATGGTGGTGGCGCCCAATTCGAAAGGCGGCATGATCGAGAACAAATGGCAGCCGATGTCGGAAGCGATGTGGTGCTTGCCCAACTCCTGTTCGACCAGCTTGGTCGCGGCGAAGATCGGCCGCTCCGGGCAACCGATGCAGAAGCCCGGCGGACGGCCCGGCACGACGTTGATGAGGTCCGCGGTGTCGACGCCGTCGCCGACCTTGTTGGGCGCGCGCACTTCGCCAGGCAAAAGATGCGGCGCCTCGGCGCGCAGGAAGGCGCCGATGCCGTCGAGCATGACCTGGCCGGTGTATTCGCCGGCCATCGGCAGGTGCTCCTTGCCGACCAGCCTGGTGCCACGTCCCGCCTTGTGCAGCATGGCCGCAAAGGCCTGTTCGATGTAATTGGGCTGGCCTTCCTCGACGACCAGCACCGCCTGCTTGCCCTCGCAGAACGACAGGAACTCGCCGTCGATCAGCGGATAGACGGCGTTGAGCACGTAGAGCGGCACGTCGGTGTCGCCGTAAGTGTCGGCAAGGCCGAGCCGCTGCAGCGCGCGGATGACCGAATTGTACATGCCCCCCTGCATGACGATGCCGACCGAGCCATGGTCCGACCCGAAGAACTCGTTGATCTTGTTCCTGGTGATGAAATCCACCGCCGCCGGCCAGCGTTTTTGCACCTTCTCCTTCTCGTGCAGGAAGGAGGCGGGCGGCAGCACGATACGGCCAGTGTCGCGGCGCGGCGCTTCCAGCGCGTCGGCCACCGTCATCGGCGGCCGCTTGTTGTCCTTGGCGATGAAATGGCCGTGGACGTGGCAGCAGCGGATGCGGACCTGCAGCATGACCGGCGTATTGGAGATTTCGGACAGCTCGAAGCCATCCTCCACCGCCTTGACGATCGACGGCAGGTTCGGTCGGGGATCGAGCAGCCAGACCTGGCTCTTCATGGCGAAGGCATGGCTGCGCTCCTGCATGATCGAGGAGCCCTCGCCATAATCCTCGCCGACGATGATCAGTGCGCCGCCGGTGACGCCGCCGGAGGCCAGATTGGCCAGCGCATCGGAGGCGACATTGGTACCGACGGTGGACTTGAAGGTGGCGGCACCACGGATCGGGTAATGCACCGAGGCGGCGAGCATGGCGGTGGCGGTGGCTTCCGAGGCGCTGGCCTCGAAATGGACGCCGAGTTCTCCCAGAATGTCCTGCGCGTCGGCCAGCACGTCCATCAGATGGCTGATCGGCGCGCCCTGATAGCCGCCGACATAGCCGACGCCGCATTGCAGCAGCGCCTTGGTGATGGCGAGGATGCCCTCGCCGGCGAATTCCTCGCCGGCGCCAAGCCTGAGTTTTTCGACTTCCTTGGCAAAAGACCGTTCGGCCATCTCTGCCTCCTTCCGTTGCCGCCGGAATTGGCGGCGTCCATCTAAAGTCCTTGTTTATGCATGTCGTTTGCCCAAAATCGGATCCAGTTTTGGGCGACATGCATCAGATGTCGTGCTTGCGAATGTTCTTCAGCATCTTCTGCAGCGTGGCGATGAGGGCCGCATATTCGGCATCGTCGACATCGTCGAACATCGCCTCGAACGCGTCATGCATGGCCGGCCAGGCGCGGGCGAACTCGGCGCGGCCATCGTCGGTCAGGAACACATGGCGGATGCGGCTGTCGGTGACGCCTTGCTCACGCCGCACGAGGCCCTGGCCTTCCAGCGTGTCGAGCGTGCGGCTCAAGGTCGATTGCTCGATCACCGTATAGACCGAAAGGTCGTTGACGGTGATGCCGTCGGTGACCGACAGCACGGCAAGCGTGCGGACCTGCGGAATGGTCAGGCCCTGCTTGCGGAAATCGTCGCGCAAGGTGGCGTTGTAGCGGCCCATGATGCGGTTCATCAGATAGGGCGCGAATTGCTGCAGGCCGATCTGCCCGAGGGTCGAGATGCGCTGGCGGTGTTCGGCGATCTTCTCGTCCATCACAGCCTCCCCGCCAGCAGGAAGCCGGAACCGCCGCCGAGGCCCGCGCCCGGATGGGTCGAGGCGCCGATATGGTAGAGGTTCTTGATGCCGGTCTGATGGTTGCGGCTGGTCTTGAACGGCCGCCACAGGAAGGACTGGTCGAGGGCCGACGAACCGCCATAGGGATCGCCGCCGACCAGATTGATGTTCATCGCTTCGAGATCGGCCGGCGAATAGGCGCGACGCGCGATGATGCTGTCCTTGAAGCCGTCGATGTGGCTGGCGAGGATCGCTTCGGCGCGATCGGCATAGGCCTCGCGCAACGCGTCGGTCCATTGCCCGTCGGCCGGGACCTGCAGCTTGCCTGCCGCGTCGCCCTTGACGTGGCGAGGCGCCTCGGGCAGCTGCAGCCACAGGATCGCCTTGCCCTCCGGGCAGCGCGACGGGTCGAGCGCGTGCGGCTGGCCAACGCAGATGGTCGGCACGTCCGGCAGTATGCCGCGCGCTGCCTCGTTGCAGGCCTTCGAGACGCCGTCCAGTCCAGGCGTCAGATGCAGCAGCGCCACCTTGTCGAGCCCTTCGCCGCGCCATGCAGGCGGCTTGTCGAGGGCGTAGTGGATCTGGAAATTGCCTTTGCCGTAGCGATACTTTTGCGTCGCCTCGACATCGGCCTTGGGCGCCTCCGCGCCGAGCAGCCGGCCATAGAGCTGCGTTGGCGTCACCGAGCAGATGACACTCTTGCTGGCATGGACCGTTTCGCCCGAGGCCAGCCGCACGCCGGTTGCGCGGCCGCCAGCCAGGATGATCGAGGCAACGTCGGCTTCGGTGGAGATGACGCCACCGCGCTCGGCGATCAGCGCCTCGAAGGCTGACAGCAGGTTCTTCGCCCCGCCCTTGACGATCGGCGCGCCGGCCGCTTCCAGCGCGAAGGCGATCACCTTGGCGATCTGGCCTGAGAAGGCGTCCTCGGGCCCGAGCCCGGCATGCAGCACCCAGGGCGCCCACAGCGCGCGGACGGCCTCGGACTGGTAGGTGCTTTCCAGCCAGCCGCGCGCCGGCACCAAAGCTTCGCCGAGAAAGGCGCCAAGGCCGCGCGGGCCGCGCCGCCAGGCATCGCCAGCCAGCAGCTTCGCCGTCGGATAGGACCACAGGCTGCCGCCGAGCAAGCCGAACAAAAGGCCGGCATTGCGCTCGATGCCGCCGACATCGTCGGCGTGGCGGTCGCCGTCACCAGCCGCGATCGCGTTGAGCGCGGCGACATTGGCGGCGCGGTCGGTGCCGAGCACGGCATGGCTGCCGTCCGGCCGCAGCACGCCGGTCGGCGTTGCCGTGTGGCAGAATTCCAGGCCGTGCCGGGCGAGATCGGCGCCCAGTGCCGCAAAGGCCGGCGAGGTGATGAACAGCACGAATGTCGTCGCCATCACGTCATGGACGAAGCCCGGCGCAGTGATCTCCTCGGTGCGCATGCAGCCGCCGATGCGGTCGTTGCGCTCGAGCACCAGCACCTTCGCGCCCTTGCCGCCCAGCATCGCCGCGCAGACCAGCGCGTTGATGCCGCTGCCGACGATGATGTGATCGGGGGCTTTCATCGGGGGTTTCCTGCGGGCAGCAGGTAGGCTTGCGAGGTCAGCGCTCTACGGCGCCCCCCTCTGTCCTGCCGGACATCTCCCCCTCTTGGGGGGAGATTGGCAGCTTCGGCGCTCTGGTCATTCTTGCAACATCGTGGATTGGCGAAAACAATCGTGAAGGCCAATCTCCCCCCTTGAGGGGGAGATGTCCGGCAGGACAGAGGGGGGCGCCGTAGAGTGGCGGCGTTGCAAGCCTGCCACCCCTCACCTGTCACCAACGCATCGCCTTCACCCATGATCTTCTCCCGAAGACCCATCTCGCTCTATTTTCCCGACACCAGCGCCAGGGCGCGGATCGGGCTGCCGGTGCCGTGCTCGATCTTCAGCGGCGCGGCGATCAGGATGGCGCCTTTCGGCGGCAACTGGTCGAGATTGCAGAGGCTGGCCAGCCCGTAGCGATTGGCCTTGTGCATCAGCGTGTGCGCCGGGAATGGCGGCTCCATGCCGCCGGCCTTGCCGGCATCGGTGCCGATCGTCTCCGAGCCCCAGCCCTTGATGTTCTTGCCGATCAGGAACTGAATGGCTTCCGCCGTCGGGCCGGGCGTGTGCGGACCGGTCTCGTTGGCGTTGAGGAACTCGGCTTCCGAGCCGTTGCGCTTGTACCAGTCGGTGCGCATCACCACCCATTCGCCGGCATTGATCGCGCCATGCTCGGCTTCCCATGCCTTGATGTGGTCGACGGTGAGCAGGAAATCGGGGTCGGCTGCGGCTTCCTTCGAGCAGTCGATGACGTTGACCGGGCCGACGAAGTTCTGTGCCGGAATGGTGTCGGTGGCGCCGTCCGGATAGTCCTTGCCGCTGATCCAATGCTGCGGCGCATCGAAATGGGTGCCCGAATGCTCGCCGAGCTTCAGCCAGTTCCAGGCCCACCATGGGCCGTTCTTGTCATAGCGGGAGATGTTGTGGATCTCGACCTTCGGGGTGTCGACGGCAAGCTCCGGCGGCAGCTTGATCAGCGGCGTATCCGGCCCGAGCGGCGCCGACAGGTCGACCACCCTGATGGCGCCTGAAAGCAACTGGCCGGCGACCTCGCCGAGGAGTTTTTGAGTGTCCATGGTCTCGGTTCCCTCTTTTCGATGATGATCAAGGCTCGTCTCGGCCCTTAATATCCTACTAGACGAAAACATATGCATCTGCAATTATCTTTAAGCATAAAGGAAATGGGAACGGGGCGTGAGCGAGTTCGACGCCATCTTTGTCGGGGCGGGCCACAACAGTCTGGCATGCGCCGCGCATCTGGCGCTCAAAGGCTGGAAAACCGGGATTTTCGAGCGCAGCGCAGCAATCGGCGGCGCCGTCCAGACGCGCGAGTATACGCTTCCAGGCTTTCGCCACGACTTCGGCGCGATGAATCTCAGCCTGTTTGCCGGCTCCGCCTTCCACCGGAAATATGCAAATGAATTGAAAGCCCAGGGGCTGGAGTTCGCGCCGGTCGCCGACTGTTTCGCCAGCGCCTTTCCCGACGGGCGCTGGTTCGGCGTCAGCAACGACCTGGAGAAGACAGCGAGCCGCATGACCGCCTTCTCGGCCGCCGATGCCGCGACATGGCGCCGACTGGTTGCCGCCTTCCCGGCCGAGGCCGAGCATCTTTTCCGGCTGCTGGGCTCGCCGATGAGCGCCCGCGCACTGGCCGGCACGGCGTGGACCCTGTGGCGCAAGAAGGGCATTGCCGGCGCGCTCGACACTGGCCGGCTGCTGTTGTCCTCACCCCGCGCCTGGCTTGAGGAAAACTTCGAGTCGCCGCATGTGCGGGCGACGCTCGCCACCTGGGGCATGCATCTCGACTTCGCGCCGGACATCGCCGGCGGCGCCGTCTTCCCCTATCTGGAATCGATGGCCAGCCAGAGCTTCGGCATGGTGCTCGGCAAGGGCGGCGCCGACACCATCATCCGGGCGCTCTCGGGCATGGTGACCTCCGCCGGCGGCAGGATCGTCACCGGCGCCGAGGTGGCGGAAATCACGGTTTCAGCCGGCAAGGCGACCGGTGTGCGGCTCGCTTCGGGTGAAACGCATGCAGCCACCAAGGCGGTCATCGCCGGCGTCGCGCCCAAGGCGCTGACCGGCAAGCTGCTGCCGAACGGTTCGGGCGATGCCGGCTTCGACACGGCGATGCAGAAATTCCGCCATGCGCCGGGCACGATGATGATCCACCTGGCACTCGACGACTTGCCGGACTGGCGCGCTGGATCAGAACTTCGGCAGTTCGCCTATGTGCATCTGTCGCCGTCGCTCGACGCCATGTCGCGAACCTACCAGCAGGCGATGGCAGGCATGCTGCCGGACGAACCGGTGCTGGTCGTCGGCCAGCCGACCGCGATCGATCCGTCGCGCGCGCCCCAGGGCAAGCACGTGCTGTGGGTGCAGGTGCGCATGCTGCCCGCCGAAATCCTCAGCGATGCCGCCGGCAAGATCGCGGCCGCGCATTGGGACCAGGTCAAGGATGTCTACGCCGAGCGCGTGCTCGATATCATCGAGACCTACGCGCCCGGCCTGCGGACCAAAATCCTCGGCCGGGCGGTGTTTTCGCCCATCGACCTCGAACGCGAGAACCCGAACCTCGTCGGTGGCGACCAGGTCTGCGGCAGCCACCATCTGGCGCAGAACTTTTTGTTCCGCCCGGCACGCGGCCATGCCGGCTGGAACACGCCGGTCGCCAATTTGCATCTCACCGGAGCCGCGACATGGCCGGGCGCGGGCACCGGTGCGGCCTCGGGCTTCATGCTGGCGCAACAGCTTGGCGGGAGGTAGGCCCGAAGATTTTATGGAGGCGACGGGAGGCAAGGCGCTGCTGCCCACGAAGCCTGAGACAATGAACCGACACCGCCGCGCAACGACAATAACCAACAAGGGGAACGACCATGACAATCAACAGACGCGAATTGCTCGGATACAGTGCCGCGGCACTCGGCGTGGCCGCAATTGGCCTGCCACAGATCGCCAAGGCTGCCGGCGAACTGACCATCGCCTATAACGTCAACCTGCCGTCCTGGGATCCGACGACCGGCCCTTCGGCGGTCAACCCGACGATCCAGGGCCTCTACCAGTCGGTGTTCGACCAGTTCATCCCGCAGAAGCCGGACCTGTCCTTCGCGCCGGGCCTGCTTACCGAATGGGGCTGGAACGACGACCGCACCAAGGTGATGATGACGGTGCGCGAAGGCGTCAAATGGCATGACGGCTCGCCTTTCACGCCCGAGGACGTGGTGTGGTCGCTGCAGCGGGCGGGCGACGAAAAAACCGGCAACCCGATCCAGTTCGTCTGGAAGAACGTCAACAACTTCAAGATCGACGGCAACAAGATCACCGGCGATGTCGTGCAGTTCGACCCGGTCTATTTCAAATGGATGTCGTTCCTGACCGGCTACATCCTGCCCAAGGCCTATTACGAGAAGGTCGGCGCCGAAGGCTTCGAGAAAGCGCCGATCGGCACCGGCCCCTACATGGTCGAGAAGTTCGAGCGCAATGCCTTCCTGCGGCTGAAGGCTAATCCGACCTACTGGGGCGGCAAGCCGGCGTTCGAGAATGTGACGATCAAGTTCGTCGCCGATGCGGCGAGCCGCGTCGCCGAGATCGAGTCCGGCTCCTCGCAGGTGACGCTCGAAATCCCCTATGAGGAGTATGACCGGCTGATCGCCAAGGACGGGCTTGCCGGCTCTTGCAAGCCGGTTTCCGACATCGGCATGATCTTCTTCAACGACATTGAAGCGATGCTGGACAAGAATGTCCGCCAAGCCGCCGTCATGGCGGTGGACAAGGAGCTTTTGGTCAAGCGGCTACTGCGAGGCTATGGCCAGCCGATCGCTACGCTGGAGACACCGGAGTACACGGCCTTCGACGCCTCGATCAAGGTCGAGCACAATCCGGAAAAGGCCAAGGAATTGCTGGCGGCCTCGGGCTATTCGCCGGAGAAGCCGGTCAAGTTCACCATCCAGACGACCAAGGGCTTCAAGCCCAAGGACTATGAGATGATCCAGGCGATCGTCGGCATGTGGCGCAAGGTCGGCATCGAGGCGACGATCGAGGTCTACGAAATCGCCAAGCACTACGAGTTGCGCGCCGCCGACAAGCTGGCGCCGGCCGCCTTCTACAATTGGGGCAATGCCATCGGCGATCCAACCACGTCGACCGGCTTTGCCATGTATGGCCCGAGCCCGCACTCCGTGTGGGACAGCCAGGACCTGATCGACATGATCAACCCGCTATGGGGCGAGAAGGACGAAGCCAAGCGCATAGCCGGCTGGAAGGCGGTCGACAAGTACATCGCCGAGCAGGCCTATGTGCTGCCGCTGATGCAGTACGCGCAGCCGATCGTGCATGCCAAGGGCGTCAACGTGGTCCAGCATGTGTCCGGCGCCCTGCTGCCGGCCTTGATGACCCCGGCCTGAGACAAGCTAAGAGGCATGCCGTCGCGAAGGCGACGTGCCTCTCCGACTACGCAGGCCCTCTCATCCGGCCCATCGGGCCACCTTCTCCCCGGCGGGGAGAAGAGACTGGCTCAACTGTCGGCGACCCCTTCTCCCCCTGGGGGAGAAGGTGGCCGCGAAGCGGCCGGATGAAGGGGCCGCGCGTTCCATCCGTTACTGAACCGCACTGGACTTACGCCGGCATGCTTCTGCAACGCCTCCTGATCCGTCTTTTGACGATGCTGATCACGCTGTTCGGCGTGGCCGTCGTCGTGTTCGTCGTGATCCGCGTCGCGCCCGGCGATCCGATCGCGATGATGCTGCCGCCCGGCGCGACCGATGCCGACATTGCCCGGCTGCGGGCGCTCTATGGGCTCGACAAGACGATCGTGCAGCAATTCTTCATCTGGCTGTCCGGCGTGGTCCGGGGCGATTTCGGCACCTCGATTTCGCTCAGGCAAGACGTGCTCGGCCTTGTCTTCAACCGGCTGCCGGCGACGCTGGAACTCGCCACCGTAGCGCTGATCATGGCGGTGGCGCTCGGCGGCACGACGGCGGTCCTCGGCGCCCGCGAGCGCGGCACGGCGGTCGAAGCCGGCATCGACGTCGCCAGCGGGACGGCACTGTCCATTCCCGACTTCCTGTGGGGCCTGGTGCTGATCCTTTTGTTCGGCGTGCTGGTGCCGATCTTCGACATTTCCGGCCGCGTGTCGCCGCAACTCGACCTGCCCTTCGTCACCCAGTTCTATCTGTTCGAGAGCATTTTACGCCTGCGCTTCGACCTGACCTGGGACCTGCTGAAGCACATGCTGATGCCGGCTGTGGCGCTGGCGCTGCCGCTGGCCGCGATCATCTCGCAGCTGCTGAAGCAGTCGCTGAAGGAAGTGCTCGACCTCGACTATGTCGTGCTGGCGCGGGTGAAGGGGTTTTCGGAAACGCAGGTCATCCTGCGCGAGGCGCTGAAGAACGCGGCTTTGCCGACGCTGACCCTGGTCGGCGTGCAGTTCACCTTCCTGATCGGCGGCACGGTCATCGTCGAACGGCTGTTTTCCTATGAGGGCCTCGGCAATATGGCGATCGATGCCGTTATCAACCGCGACCTGCCGCTGATCCAGGGCATCGTGCTGGTCTTCGCGCTGCTGTTCGTGCTGATCAATCTCGCTGTCGACATGATGTATGCGTTGCTCAATCCGAGGCTGCGCTATGGATGAGGGTCGCGCACGAAGGCGAGGTGTGTCACCACGCCTGTGGCTGGCCGGCGGCTGGCTGCTGCTGGCACTGCTGGCCGCGATCTTCGCACCACTGGTCGCGCCGCAGGATCCGCTGGCGCAGGATTTGATGCTGGAACGGCTGCCGCCGTTCTGGATCGATGGAGCCGAACCCGGCTATTGGCTCGGTACCGACAGCCTCGGCCGCGATCTGTTGTCGCGCCTGATCTTCGGCGGGCGCATCGCCTTCATCGTTGCCTTTGCCGCGGCCATCGCCGCCTGCCTGGTCGGCTCGACGCTCGGACTGATCGCTGGCTATTTCGGCGGCTGGGCCGACCGCATCATCTCGCGCATCGTCGATGTCTGGATGGCGTTCCCGCCGGTGCTGTTCGCCATCCTTTTGGTCGCCGTACTCGGCACCGGCCTGAGCTCGGTCATCATCGCCATTGCCGTCATCGACTGGACGCGTTTTTGCCGGGTGATCCGGGCCGAGACGATGGGCCAGTCGCGCATGGATTATGTCGAGAATGCCCGCATCGCCGGCTATGGCCGCATCGGCATCATGCTGCGCGAAGTGCTGCCCAATGTGGTGCCTTCGATCGTCGCCCTGCTGTCGCTGGAAATGGGCATCGCCGTCATCGTCGAGGCGATCCTGTCCTTCGTCAATCTGTCGATCTCGACAGATGATCCGACCTGGGGCGGCATCATCGCCGAGGGCCGGCTGTCGATCCATCAGGCATGGTGGGTGCTGGTGTTTCCGCTGGTCACGCTGATCCTCACCGTGCTGTCGTTCAGCCAGTTCGGCGAAGCACTGAAGACGCGTTTCGACCCGGTGCTGCGATGAGCGCCTGTCTCGACATCACCAATCTGAGCGCCCTGCTGCCGAACGGCCAGCGCGTGCTGCGCTCGGTCTCGCTCTCCGTGCAGCCTGGCGAGGTCCGCGCGCTGGTCGGCGAGAGTGGCGCCGGCAAGACGATGATCGGCAAGGCGGTGCTCGGTGTCCTGCCGTCAAGCGTGCACATCGTCGAAGGCGACATGCGGCTCGAAGGGGAGGATCTTGGCAAGCTAGCGCCCAAGGCACGGCGCACGCTGATCGGCGCGCGGACGGCGCTGATCCCGCAGGATCCTCTGACCGCGCTCAACCCGTCACGCCGCATCGGTCCTCAGATGACCGACCGGCTAGTACGCATTCTCGGCTGGAATGCAGTGAAGGCCAACACCCGAATTCGCCAGTTGCTGGACGAGGTGCAGATCCGCGACCCCGACCGGGTGCTGAAAAGCTATCCACATGAATTGTCCGGCGGGATGCGCCAGCGCGTGCTGATCGCCGCAGCCTTTGCCGCCGAGCCAAGGCTGATCGTCGCCGATGAACCGACCACTGCGCTCGACGTCACCGTGCAGAAGCAGATCCTGCGGCTGATCGCGCAATTGCAGCGCGAACACGGCACGGCGATCCTGTTCGTTACTCATGACCTCGGCGTCGTCGCCAAGATCAGCCAGAAAGTGTCGGTGCTTTATGCCGGCAAGGTGGTGGAAGAGGCCGACACGGCTGCTCTGTTCGCCGCGCCGCAGCACCCCTACACACGGGCGCTAATGGCTGCCACGCCGCGCTACACGGACCCGCTCGCCTCGCTGAAACCGGTGGACGAGACGGTGCTGGCCGGGCTCGCCGCCGAGATCTCCGCCGCCGACCAGGCCTGGAGGCGACCGCATGGCTGAGCCGTTGTTTTCCGTGCGCGGGCTGAAGGTCGCGCTGCCCGACATGACGCGCAAGCCGCTGATCGGCCGCGCGCCGCTGGCCGAAATCCTGAAAGGGCTGGACTTCGACCTGCCCCAGGGATCGGTAACCGGCATCGTCGGCGAATCCGGTTCCGGCAAGTCGACGCTCGGCCGCGCCTTGGTGCGGCTCTCGGAACCCAGCGCCGGCAGCATCCGCTTCGACGGCCGCGATATCACGCATCTGCCGGAGAATGAGCTGCGGCCGTTGCGCCGCGACCTGCAGATGATCTTCCAGGATCCGATGTCGTCGCTCAACCCGCGCCGCACCATTGCCAGCATCATCGCGGCGCCGCTGAAGCAGAACGGTCTTGGCGACAGGCTCAAGGAACGCGTCGCCGAGGCCTTGCAGCGGGTCGGCCTGCCGCAGAGCTTCGCCAGCCGCTACCGCCACGAATTGTCTGGTGGCCAGCGCCAGCGCGTCGGCATTGCGCGCGCACTGGCGCTGTCGCCGAAATTCGTGCTGGCCGACGAGATCGTCTCCGGGCTCGACGTCTCGACGCAAGCGCAGATCCTGACCCTGCTGGAAAAGCTCGCGGCGGAGATGGGGCTGACGGTCGCCTTCATCAGCCATGATCTGTCGGTCATCCGGCGGCTCTGCCAGCAGGTGATTGTCATGCGCGAAGGCGTGATTGTCGAAGCGAGCGCCACCGACGCGCTGTTCGACAAGCCGCAGCAGGCCTACACGCGTGACCTCATCGCAGCCATTCCGCTGCCCGAGATCGATGCGGGCTGGCTGGACATTCCTTCCGCCGTCAAGGCGCCGACATGAATGCATACGCACGCCGAAGAGCGGGTCCGGACGTGCGACCACAAAGACCCAAGTCCCGTCAAATGGAGAGGACCGACATGAAGACCACAATCACAATTGCAACGCTCGCCGCCGCGATGCTCGGCAGCGCCAGCATGGCCAGCGCCGGTTCGATCCCGGGCATGCGCGGCCACGATCACACCGGCATCACCGTTCCCGACATGAAGCAAGCGGTCGACTTCTTCACAGAAGTGGTCGGCTGCAAGAAGGCGATGTCGTTCGGCCCGTTCGCCGACGACAAGGGCACCTTCATGCAGGATCTCCTGGGTGTCGATCCCAAGGCTGTCATCGAGCAGGTCACCATGGTCCGCTGCGGCTATGGATCGAACATCGAGCTGTTCAAATACACCGCGCCCGACCAGAAGGACCTGACGCCGAAGAACAGCGACATTGGCGGCTTCCACATCGCCTTCTATGTCGACGATGTGGCCGCCGCCAAAGCCTATCTCGATGGCAAGGGCGTCAAGACCAGAATGGGGCCATTGCCGGTCAAGGAAGGGCCCGCCGCCGGCCAGACCATCCTCTATTTCCAGGCGCCATGGGGACTGCAACTGGAAGCGATCAGCTATCCCACGGGGATGGCCTATGAGAAGGGCGCCGAGACAGTGCTGTGGAGCCCGAAGAACCCGGAAAAGTGACATCGGGCGGTGCGCTTGCGGAGCGACACGCAAGCGCGCCGCCCGACGTGGACCAATGATTTCGGCATAAAACTTTAAGCTTGAAATATCTGGCTTCCGGCGCGATACTTGAGATGCAGCAAGCGAAGAGGAGATCGCACGGATGAAGGTTGCGGTTCTCGGCGGCGGACCAGCCGGCCTCTACTTTGCCATTTCGATGAAGCTCAGGGATGCCGCGCATGATGTGACGGTGTACGAGCGCAACCGCGCCGACGACACATTCGGCTGGGGCGTCGTGCTGTCGGCCGAGACGCTCGACAATCTGTCGAAGAACGACCCGG
Organism: Mesorhizobium sp. LNHC221B00; assembly: GCF_000502935.1. NCBI lineage: Bacteria > Pseudomonadati > Pseudomonadota > Alphaproteobacteria > Hyphomicrobiales > Phyllobacteriaceae > Mesorhizobium > Mesorhizobium sp. LNHC221B00. Next base: position 23,752 of record NZ_AYWR01000001.1, read on the forward strand.
TCAGCGCCGTCTGGATCAAGAAGCATTTCGCCTATTGGGACGACATCGCCGTCATCCATGATGGTGTGCGCACGGTCTCGTCGGGCCACGGCTTCTGCGGCATCGGCCGCAAGCGGCTGTTGATCCTGCTGCAGCGGCGCGCGCGCGAACTCGGCGTCAAGCTGATGTTCGAGAGCGATATCGCCGATCCCAAGCCCTACATGGAGACGCATGATCTGGTCGTTGCCGCGGACGGGCTGAACTCCAGGGCGCGCAACAGCTTCGTCGAAATCTTCAAGCCCGACATCGACACCCGCAAATGCAAGTTCGTTTGGCTGGGCACCAACCAGAAATTCGACGATGCCTTCACCTTCATCTTCGAGAAGACCGAGCATGGCTGGGTGTGGGCGCATGCCTACCAGTTCGACAGCGACACCGCGACCTTCATCGTCGAGTGCAGCGAACAGACCTGGGCTGCCTTCGGCTTTGGCGCGATGACGCAGCAGGAATCGATCGCCGTCTGCGAGAAGATCTTCGCCAAACATCTTGGCGGCCATGCACTGATGACCAATGCCAACCATATCCGTGGTTCGGCCTGGATCAATTTCCCGCGCGTTCTTTGCGAACGTTGGTCGTACAAGAACCTGGCGTTGATGGGCGACGCGGCAGCATCGGCGCATTTCTCGATCGGCTCCGGCACCAAGCTCGCACTGGAAAGCGCCGTGGCGCTGGCCGAGTATGTCGAGACCGAACCGGACCTCGACGCCGCCTTCCGCAAATATGAGGATGCGCGGCGCACCGAGGTGCTGAAGCTGCAATCGGCGGCGCGCAATTCGCTGGAATGGTTCGAGGAGGTCGAGCGCTATCTCGGCCTCGATCCGGTGCAGTTCAATTACTCGCTTTTGACCCGCTCGCAGCGCATCAGCCACGAGAATTTGCGGCTGCGCGATGCCGAATGGCTGGGTGGCGCGGAAGAATGGTTCCAGCGCCAGGCCGGCGCCGGCGGCAACAGCCTGCGCCGCGCGCCGATGTTCGCCCCGTTCAAGCTGCGCGACATGCAGCTCAGCAACCGCGTCGTCGTCTCGCCGATGGCGCAGTACAAGGCGGTCGATGGCTGCCCGACCGACTGGCATTTCACCCACTATGCCGAGCGCGCCAAGGGCGGCGCCGGCCTCATCTATATCGAGATGACCTGCGTCAGCCCCGAGGGGCGGATCACGCCCGGCTGTCCCGGTTTCTACGCGCCAGAACATGAGGTGGCATGGAAGCGGCTGGTCGATTTCGTCCACTCCGAGACCGAAACGAAGATCTGCGCCCAGATCGGCCATTCCGGCGCCAAGGGCTCGACCCGGCTCGGCTGGGAAGGCACCGACGTGCCGCTGACCTCGGGCAACTGGCCGGTCATGGCGGCTTCCGCCGTCGCGTGGTCGCCGCAGAATCAGATGCCGAAGGCGATGGACCGCGCCGACATGGACAAAGTGCGCGACGAATTCGTGGCCTCGGCCGAGATGGCCGATCGCTGCGCCTTCGACATGCTCGAAATCCACGCCGCGCACGGTTATCTGTTGTCGTCCTTCATCACCCCGGTCACCAACCGACGCACGGATCAATATGGCGGTTCGCTGGAAAACCGCATGCGCTATCCCCTCGAAATCTTCCGCGCGGTGCGTGCCGCCTGGCCGGCGGGAAAGCCGATCTCGATGCGCATTTCGGCCAATGACTGGGTCGGCATCGAAGGCGTGACACCGGCCGACGCGGTCGAGATCGCGCGGCTGCTGCATGAGGCCGGCGTCGACATCTGCGACGTCTCGGCCGGCCAGACTTCGGTGCTGGCGAAGCCGGTCTATGGCCGCATGTTCCAGACGCCGTTTTCCGACCGCATCCGCAACGAGGTCGGCATGGCGACGATGGCGGTCGGCAACATCTATGAGCCGGACCATGTGAATTCGATCTTGATGGCCGGCCGCGCCGATCTGGTGGCCCTGGCCCGGCCGCATCTCGCCGACCCCTACTGGACGCTGCATGCCGCCGTGACGCTTGGCGACCGCGGCGTGAAGTGGCCCGATCCCTATCTGCCCGGACGCGATCAGCTCTACCGCCTGGCTGAACGCGATGCCGCCGCGGGGCTGAAAGTATGACGGGCGCGACCGGGATCCCCGGCAAGCACGCGCTGGTCACCGGTGGCGGCTCCGGCGTCGGCCGGGCCATTGCGCTGGCGCTGGCGGGCGCCGGCATCGACGTCACCATTTGCGGTCGCCGGGAAGCCGAGCTTGCCAAGGTGGCCGGCGAAAGCGAAGGCATTTTTGGCATCACCGCCGATGTCACCAATGAGGAGTCTATGTCCTCGCTCTACGAGACGGCGGAAGCCGCGCGCGGGGCCTTCGACATCGTCGTCGCCAATGCCGGGATGGCCGGCAGCACGCCGGCGCACAAGACGACGCTCGCCAATTGGCAGCGCACGCTCGACGTCAATTTGACCGGGGCCTTCCTGACGGTGAAGCCGGCCCTGGCCAGGATGGCTGCGCGCAAGGCAGGGCGGATCGTGTTCATCGCCTCCACGGCCGGATTGAAAGGCTACGCCTATGTCGCGCCTTACGTCGCCGCCAAGCATGGCGTCGTCGGCCTGATGCGGGCTCTTGCCGCCGAGACGGCGAAATCCGGCGTCACCGTCAATGCGGTGTGTCCGGGTTTCGTGGAAACGGACATGCTGGAACAGTCCATCCAGCGCATCATCGAAAAGACCGGCCGCTCGGCCGGCGAAGCGCGAGCGAGCCTTGCCTCGACCAATCCGCAAGGCCGCTTCATCCAGCCGCAAGAGGTCGCCGCTGCCGTGCTGTGGCTGTGCGGCGATGCGGCGCAATCGATCACCGGACAGGCGATTTCCATCTCGGGAGGTGAAACATGGTAGCCGGCCCCCTGCCCGCGCCATCGGGACCCGGCAAGGACCGCTTGCGCCTGTGGATCAGGCTGCTGCGTGCCTCGCGCACCATAGAGGCTGAATTGCGAGAGCGGCTGAAGAAGGACTTCAACACGACGCTGCCGCGTTTCGACGTGATGGCAGCACTCTATCGCGCGCCGGAAGGCATGCTGATGAGCGACCTGTCGCGCTTCCTTTTGGTGTCCAATGGCAATGTCACCGGCATCGTCGATCGGCTGGTTTCGGAAGGGCTGGTGGCCCGCGCGCGCCGCAATGGCGACCGCCGCACCTCGATGGTGCGGCTGACCGATGAAGGCACCAAATCCTTCGCCACCATCGCCGCCGCGCATGAGGGCTGGATCGGCGAATTGCTGGGCAAGGTCAGCGAGGACGACGCGCGCCGGCTGACCGGCATGCTGACCTCGTTCCGCAGCAACTGGGAGGGACGCGAATGACCGCGATGGCCGGGCTCAAGCCGAAGCATTTCCTGTGGCAAGTCGAAGGCAGGATCGCCAAGGTCCGGCTCGACCGGCCGGAGCGCAAGAATCCGCTGACCTTCGACAGCTACGCCGAGTTGCGTGACACGTTCCGCGATCTCGTCTATGCCGACGATGTCGATGCCGTCGTGTTCCTCTCCAACGGCGGCAACTTCTGCTCCGGCGGCGATGTCCACGACATTATCGGTCCGCTGGTCAAGATGGACATGAAAGAGCTCCTGGCCTTCACCCGCATGACCGGCGATTTCGTCAAGGCGATGCTGAATTGCGGCAAGCCGATCATCGCGGCGGTCGACGGCGTCGCGGTCGGCGCCGGCGCCATCATCGCCATGAGTTCCGACATCCGCATCGCCACCCCGGAAGCCAAGACCGCGTTCCTGTTCACGCGCGTCGGCCTCGCCGGCTGCGACATGGGTGCCTGCGCGATCCTGCCGCGCATCATTGGCCAGGGCCGCGCCGCCGAACTGCTCTACACCGGCCGCACCATGACGGCCGCCGAGGGCGAGCGCTGGGGGTTCTACAACAGGCTGGTCGACGCGGCAGCGCTCGAGGCCGACGCGCTCGACATGGCGGCGCGCATCGTCTCCGGTCCGACCTTCGCCCACGGCATCACCAAGACGCAGTTGAACCAGGAATGGTCGATGGGCCTCGACCAGGCGATCGAGGCCGAAGCGCAGGCGCAGGCGATCTGCATGCAGACACGCGATTTCGAGCGCGCCTACAAGGCGTTCGTGGCCAAGGAAAAGCCGGTGTTCGAGGGGGATTGAGATGGGCGGTTTTTTGGAGACGTTGGCGGGACAGCGCCCCCCTCTGTCCTGCCGGACATCTCCCCCTCTAGGGGGGAGATCGGCTGTCGTGCACGCTTTCGCCAATCGCCAGCGCCGCAAGATGGGCGCCGGCGCCCAAGCTGCCAATCTCCCCCCTAGAGGGGGAGATGTCCGGCAGGACAGAGGGGGGCGCCGTAGAGCGCAAGGCCCAAAGTACCGCGGAGGCACCAATGCCTGACCGTTCCTTCCTCAACTGGCCCTTCTTCGAGGACCGCCATCGCGACCTCGCCGAGCGCCTCGAATCCTGGTGCCAGCAAAACCTCCCCGTCGACCACCACGACGTCGACGCCGCCTGCCGCGAACTCGTGGCGAAACTTGGCCGCGACGGCTGGCTGAAACCGACGGCACTCGACACGGACAATCCGGGACCACTCGATGTGCGCACTTTGTGCATCACGCGCGAGACGCTGGCGCGGCATGACGGGTTGGCGGATTTCGCCTTCGCCATGCAAGGATTGGGCACTGGCGCGCTCAGCCTGTTCGGTACGCCGGAGCAGCAGCTATGGCTTTCGAAGACACGCGCCGGCAAGGCGATTTCGGCCTTTGCCCTGTCGGAACCGCGCTCTGGCTCGGATGTCGCGAATACGGAGATGACGGCGACCCGGGACGGCGACGGCTATGTCCTTGCGGGCGAAAAGACCTGGATTTCCAATGGCGGCATCGCCGATCTCTATGTCGTCTTTGCCCGCACCGGCGAGGCGCCGGGTGCCAAGGGGCTTTCCGCCTTTCTCGTGCCAGGCGACGCCAAAGGGCTTGGCATCGCCGAGCGTCTCGAAGTGATCGCGCCGCATCCGCTGGCGCGGCTGTCCTTCGACCAGGTGCGCCTGCCGGCCTCCGCACTGATCGGCAAGCCCGGCGACGGCTTCCGTATCGCCATGTCGGTGCTCGACGTGTTCCGCTCGACGGTCGGCGCGGCGGCGCTCGGCTTTGCCCGCCGCGCGCTGGATGAGAGCATCAAGAGGGTGGCCGAGCGCAAGCTGTTCGGCGCGCCGATGGGCGAACTGCAGATGGTGCAGGGACACATCGCCGACATGGCGCTCGACGTCGATGCGGCGGCCCTTCTTATCTACCGCGCCGCCTGGACCAAGGACATGGGCGCGGCCCGGGTGACGCGCGAGGCGGCGATGGCCAAGCTGTTCGCTACCGACAAGGCGCAGGACGTGATCGACAAGGCCGTGCAGCTGCATGGCGGCGACGGGGTCAGCAAAGGCCACATCGTCGAGAGCCTGTATCGCGAGATCCGCGCACTGCGCATCTATGAGGGTGCCTCGGACGTGCAGAAAGTCGTCATCGCGCGGCAAGTGATGGGCGCGGCCTGACGGCGAGATATTCGATTTTGAGACTTGGATTTTTGAAATACCGGGAGGCTTGAAATGCACGAGATTTTGCAGCCGGCGGGCTGGGCCAAACCGGTCGGCTACGCCAATGGCGTCGCGGCGCGTGGGCGGCTCGTCTTCGTCGGCGGACAGGTCGGCTGGAACGGGCAATGCCAGTTCGAAACCGACGATTTTGTCGGCCAGGTGCGGCAGACGCTTGCTAATATCGTGGCGGTGCTTGCCGAGGCGGGCGCCACGCCGCAGCACATCACTTCGATGACCTGGTATTTCACCGACAAGGCCGAATATCTAGCCAATCTCAGGGGGATCGGCGAGGCCTATCGCGAGGTGATCGGCCGACATTTTCCGGCGATGGCCGCCATGCAGGTGATGGCGCTGGTCGAGAACCGCGCCAAGGTGGAGATCCAGGCGACGGCGGTGATTCCGGACTAACGTCCGGAATAAAGAATTCGTTGTTCCCGGAATAATTTATGCGCGCAGCCCCGCCTTCCGCAAAATCGGCAGCACGTGATCGCAGAAATAGGGCAGCTCCTGCATGTAATTGACGAAGGACAGGGCGATGCCCTGGTAGCCATGCCCGGCAATGGCGGCCATGTCGGCGGCGATCGTTTCCGGTGTTCCGATCAAAGGATATGTGCCGGCGCCACCGGCGAAACGCTGCCGGTAACGGTCATAGGCATGAGGGTCGTGCGACTGCGAGAATTCCTTCTTGCCGGCCATATGGGCATCGACCGCGTCATGGTCGGCCATATCGACGGCATAGCGCGTGTAGTAGGCCTGCGCCTCCTCCATGGTCGGGCGGCAGACGACATGCGCCACGGTGTAGACGCCGACATCGCGGCCCACTCTTTCGGCCCGCTCGCTGATGTCGGCGACATGTTTGCCGGCATCGCCCATTTCGGAGAAAGTCGTGAACAGATAGTCGCATCGGGCGGCGGCGAAATCGCGGCCCGGCCCGCCGAAAGCGGCGTTCATGGTCACCGGACGCGGAACCTGCAGGCTGGCCGGCCGGCTGACGGCTTCCTTGAGACGATAGTAGGTGCCTTCATAGTCGAGAGGCTCGCTCGATGCATAAAGCCTTTCCAGTATCTCGATCCATTCCGCAGCCTGGTCGTAGCCCTTTTCGACCAAGGGCGTGCCGAACATGCCGAATTCCCTGGGGTTCCAGCCGCAGACGATGTTGAGGCCGGCGCGGCCCCGGCTGATGTGGTCGACCGTTGCAAGCGCCTTGGCGGCATAGAGCGGATGCACCAGCGGCACATGCACGGTCATGAACAGCCCGATCCGGTCGGTGGCCATGGCCAGCGCCGCCGCCCAGGTAAAAGTCTCGAACGACCATTCGCGCACCTTGTTGCGGCCGCCGAAGCCGCGCCAGCGGGCGATCGGCAGCATGAACTCCAGCCCCGCGCGGTCGGCGATCTGGGCGGCCGTCAGATTGTCCTGCCAGCTTGCCGTCCAGCGTTCCGACACATCGGTGATGGCCAGACCGCCATCGGCATTGGTGGAAAAGACGCCGAGCTTCAGTTTGTTGGGGCCGTGCAAGGGATGTGGTTTGTTCATGTCGCGACCTCCCGGCGAAGATCGCACGCTACGGCCCCGCGAAAATATTTCAAGCATGAAACAGCTTCGTCTGGCGATGGTTTGAGGATATGAATCCAGGCAGCACGAAAAAGGGGACGGCATGAGCGAATTCCGCCAGAAATGCATCGGCAAGACGAACCTCGTCGGTTCCTTCGCCGCCATTCCTCATCCCGTCGCGGTCGAAGTGATGGCACAGTCCGGCCTCGATTTCCTCTGCATCGACTGGGAGCATGCCCAGATTTCGCGCGACATGATCGAGACCATGGTGCGTGCGGCCGATGTCCACCGCGTTCCGGCGATGGTGCGGGTTCCCGGCCATGCGCCGGAAGCGATCCAGGCCGCACTCGACAGCGGCGCCCAAGGCGTGCTGGTGCCGCGCGTCTCGACCGCCGCCCAGGCGCAAGCAGCGGTGAAGGCATCTCGCTATCCGCCGAAAGGCGAGCGCGGCGTCGGACCCGGCCGGGCCGCCGGCTACGGCTATCGCATTCCCGAATATCTTTCCGGCGCCAACGACAGCACCGTCGTCGCGGTCCAGGTCGAGACAGCGGAGGGGCTTGCCAACATCGAGGCGATCGCAGCCGTGGAAGGCGTCGACATGGTCTTCGTCGGCCCCGGCGATCTCTCGGCGTCGATCGATGCGGTCGGACCGAACGGCGCTGACAAGCTCGCTGATGCAATCCGGACGATCATCGGCGCGACGATCGCGCATGGCAGGACAGCGGGCATATTTTGCGCCAGCCCGCAGACTATCAGCCGATGGGCGGCCATCGGGGCGAGTTTCTTCGTGCTGGCCAGCGACACGATGTTTCTTGGCGCCGGCACCGCGGCCAACTGTGCCGCCGCACGCGACGAATTGGCTTGAGACGGGCGCAGCCAGGCAAAAAGTCGTATCGGCCAGGCAACAGGCCAGCCAAGCTTTTTAAGCTTAAAACTTTCGCCTTGAAAAGCGCCTCACTTTGGATAAGCATTCAAAGTCGATGGGCGACTGCCGTGCCAAAGGGTTGCCGGCCAGTCCGTCGTCGAGTTCGGGGTGGGAGGGGTTTCAGTCCTTGTCGTTTGTACCGGCCCAGTCATCGTCGAACGCGCGCTATGCTTTCGATGGCGTGCGCGCCCGTGCTCCGCATACAAAGAATCTCGCCAATCGCGCGCGCAGGCTCGCTGCCATGAATTGACGCCCCGCTGGGAGGTGGGGCGGCAAAAAACCGTGCGGGAAATCCCGCCCGATCAACAACCAGAGGGAACACCCCAGAGGGACCAACAATGAAGCTCACCCGTCGCAATCTCATCCTGCTCGCGGCCACCATCGGTATCGCCGCCGGGCCTGCCACCGCCTATGCCGCCGATGTGCTCAATGTCGGCGCCTACCCGACCAATCCGCCCTTCGAGTACAAGAACGAGAGCGGCACCTTCGAGGGTTTCGAAGTCGACATCGTCAACGAAGCGGCAAAGCGCGCCGGCATGACCACCGACATCGCCGATCTCGGTTTCCAGGCGCTGTTCGCCGCCACCACCTCGAAGCGCATCGATGTCGCGATCTCGTCGATCACCATCACGCCCGAGCGGCTGAAGTCGCAGTCGTTCACGCAGCCCTACTATGATTCCGACATGGGCATCGCGACGAAGACCGACAGCGCTGTCAGCACCGAGGCCGACCTCAAGGGCAAGATCGTCGGCGTATTGTCGGGCTCGACCGGCGAGACCTGGGTCAAGGGGCACCAGGAAGCCGATGGCTTCAGCGACGTGAAGGGCTATGACACGCAGCAGAACCTGCTGCTCGACCTCAGCGCCGGCCGCGTCGATGCCGCCGTCAGCGACATTCCGGGCATGGAATACTCCTTCACCAAGATGAAGGATTTGAAGGTCAAGCAGCGCATCAAGACCGGCGAACAGTACGGCCTGATGATGACCAAGGACCACCCGCTGCTCGGCAAGCTGAACGACGCGCTGACCGCGATGAAGAAGGACGGCACGCTGGCCGCGATCCACAAGAAGTGGTTCGGCAGCGACGCGCCGGCCGAGTCGTCGACCGTCAAGGAAATGCCTCTGCCGAAGGCCTGAGCGCCAATGCATTGACATCGTGCCGGCCTTCCACGCCGGCACGATTCATTTCATGCTCCGGCACCGGCTGCCGCAGGCCATCCCGCTGCAGGCGCGGGTCAACTGGTTTCAACCTGAGCATCCGTTGCTCTCGGGAACGCTCCCATGTCGCTGATCGACACTTTCTTCAACGCCGATGTCATCGCGTCGAGCCTGCCGGCGCTGTTGCGTGGTTTCCTGAACACGCTGCTGCTCGGAATCCTGAGCATCGGCATCGGCATCCCCATCGGCCTGGTGATCAGCCTGCTGCGGCTCTATGCGCCGAAGCCGCTCCGCTGGCTGGCGGTCGGCTACACCGACATTTTCCGGGCCCTGCCGGTGCTGGTGGTGCTGATCCTGATCTATTACGCGCTGCCCTTCCTCGGCATTCGCTTGTCATCCTGGGCGTCCGCCGTGACAGCGTTCGCCATCATCATGTCGGCCTATTCGGCGGAAGTGTTCCGCTCCGGCATAGAGAGCATTCCGCGCGGCCAGTTCGAAGCCTCGCAGGCGCTTGGCCTGCCGTTCCTCTTGACCCTGCGCAAGGTGGTGCTGCCGCAAGCGGTGCGCGTAGTGATCCCGCCGATGACCAGCAATTGCGTCTCCATGTTCAAGGACACCTCGCTCGCCTCGACCGTGGCGCTGCCGGAGTTGCTCAAGGAAGCAACCAATGCGCAGTCGCTCTACGCCAATCCCTCGCCGCTGATCGGCGCGGCGCTGGTCTATCTCATCTTCCTCTGGCCGATGGTCCGTCTCGTCAGCCTGCTTGAAGACCGCTTCAAGACCGAAAAGACACGCTGACCTCGCCAACCAATCCCACCCCGACCAAGTCCTTCGCAGGAGCCTGCCCGTGAACAAGCACCAAACCGACAATGCGAGCGCCGCCGCGTTCCCCGTCGACGCCATCCGGGCCATGTTTCCCGCTCTGCAGCGGGCCGGCGATTTCATCTTCCTGGACAACGCCGCCGGCGCGCAGATCCCGCAGAGCGTGCTCGACGCGGTGACCAACCATCTGGTTTCGCACAATGTGCAGCGCGGCGGCCGTTATGGCCGCAGCGTCACCGTCGACCAGTCGGTCGCCGACGCGCGCGAGAGCGTGGCCTTGTTGATCAACGCCTACAGCCCGGCGGAAATCTGCTTCGGCATGAACGCCACCTCGTTCATCCGCCTGGTCAGCCTCGGCATCGGCCAGATGCTTGTCAAGGACACGGAAGGCGAGCGTGACGAGATCGTCATCACCGACATGGACCACGACGCCAACATCGCCACATGGCTCGCGCTGGAATCCGCCGGTGCCAAATTCAAGTGGTGGCGGATGCGCGAGGACGGCAATCTGCATGTCGACGATCTGCGCCCGCTGGTCTCCGAGCGCACCCGCCTCGTCGCCTGCACGGTGACGGCGCATTCGATCGGCTCGATCGTCGATGTCGCTTCCGTGGCTGAAATCGCGCATGCGGTCGGCGCCGAAGTGTTCCTCGATTGCGTGCATTACGGACCGCACGGGCTGATCGACGTGCAGGCCTGGGACTGCGACTACCTCGTCTGCTCCGGCTACAAGAACTTCTCGCCGCATATGGGCTTCCTGTGGGGTCGCTTCGAGACATTGAAGCGGCTGCCGACCTTCCGCGAGGATTTCATCCCGGACGAACCGCCCTACAAGGTCGAGGCCGGCACCTTCATCTACGAGAACGTGTCGGGCATGGACGCGGCCGTGCAGTATCTGGAGCTGATCGGCCGCAATCTCGCGCCCTCCAACAACCGCTCGCGGCGCGACAACATCGTCGCCGGCATGGGCGCCATCCGTGATTACGAGCTGCTTTTAGCGCGCGAGATGCTGGCTGTGCTGAAAGGGTGCGGGGCGATCATCTATGGCGTCTCCGAGGAGGCCCGCATCCATGAGCGCGTGCCGACCTTCTGCTTCAACATCGGCAAGCTGTCGCCGCAGCGGATCGTCGAGGAGATGGCCGAGATGCAGATCGGCATCCGCGACGGCCACATGTACGCGCCGCGCCTGATGAAGCGGCTAAACCTGTCGATGGACAGCGGCGCCATCCGCGCCTCGCTGGTCCATTACAACACCATTGATGAGGTGCATCGGTTCGGCAAAGCGCTGCGCGCCATCATCGCCAAGCTGTCGTGACTAGCTGATAATGGCGAGTGGCTAAGGCGTGTCGAGATTCAGGTCAGGCCGAGTCGAGAGTGGCGGTTTCCGAGAACCGGAGCGGAGCGTACTTAAGTACGTGAGCACCGGAAGCGCAGGAAGCTGCCATTCGCAGACCGGCCTCACCTGAATATCGACACGCCGACTCAGGCCGCCTTCTTCTTGGCCAACCTCGCCTTGATCGAGGCGACGTCGGCGCGTGGCGTCGCGGCGAAGAGTGTCTTGGTGTAGCTGTGCTTGGGGTCTGAGAAGACCTCGTCGCGCGAGCCGTATTCGACCGCTTCGCCGAAATACATCACCATCACGTCGTCGGCGATGTAGCGCACGACGGACAAATCGTGGCTGATGAAGACATAGGTCAGCTGGAACTCGTCCTGCAGGTCGGCGAGCAGATTAAGCACCTGCGCCTGCACCGAAAGATCGAGCGCCGAGACCGGCTCGTCCAGCACCAAGAGGCTCGGGTTCAGCATCAGAGCGCGCGCAATGGCGATGCGCTGGCGCTGGCCGCCCGAGAACATATGCGGGTAGCGGTTGTAGTGCTCGTGGCCGAGGCCGACCTTCTTCAGCATCTTCATCGCCAGGTCGCGCCGCTCGGCGGCTGGCTTGTCGGTGTTGATCAGCAGCGGTTCGCCCAGCACGTCGCCGATCTTCTGGCGCGGATTGAGCGAGCCGTAGGGATTCTGGAAGACGATCTGCACCTTGCGGCGCATCTCCCTGGTCAATCCGCCCCTGGCGATATCGACCTTGTTGCCGTCGATGAACAGGTCACCCGACGTCGCTGGATCGATCAGCGTGATGATGCGGGCAAGCGTGGACTTGCCGCAGCCGCTTTCACCGACGATGGCAAGCGTCTTGCCCTTGTCGACCGTGAAGGAGACGCCCTTGACCGCATGCACGGTGCGCGGTCCGGTGAACAGCCCGCCGCCGATATGGTAGTCGCGAACGATGTTCTTGCCTTCGAGGACCGTGGTGCTCATGCCGGAGCTCCCGCGGCAGAGGGTGCCGGCTCGAACAGCATGTCGGAAACGGTCGGCAGCCGGTCGCCGACGGCGTTCTCGGGCAAGGCCGAGAGCAGCGCGCGCGTGTAATTGCTTTTCGGCGATTCGAACAATGACAGCACGTCGGCCTCTTCCATCTTGCGGCCCTTGTACTGGACGATGACGCGGTCGGCGGTCTCGGCCACCACGCCCATATTGTGGGTGATCATGATCAGGCCCATGCCGTATTTGGCCTGCAGCGAAACCAGGAGATCGAGGATCTGCTTCTGGATGGTGACGTCGAGCGCCGTCGTCGGCTCGTCGGCGATCAGCAGCTTCGGATTGCAGGCAATGGCGATGGCGATCATGACGCGCTGGCACTGGCCGCCGGACATCTGGTGCGGGAATGAACTCAGCCGCTCTTCCGGATCGGCAATGCCGACCAGCTTCATCAGTTCGATGGCGCGCGCGCGCCTCTGGGCGCGGTCCATGCCCATGTGGAAGCGCAGCACCTCCTCGATCTGGAAGCCGACCGTGAAGCACGGATTGAGGCTGGCGATCGGTTCCTGGAAGATCATCGAGATGTCCTTGCCGACGATCTTGCGGCGCTCGGACGGGCTGAGCTTCAGGAGGTCGACGCCGTCGAATGCCACGCGGTCGGCCTTGACCGTCGCGGTGTTGGGCAAAAGCCCCATCACCGCCAGCATCGACACCGACTTGCCGGAGCCGGACTCGCCGACGATCGCCAGCACCTCGCGCGGCTCGATCGACAGATCGATGCCTTGCACGGCCATGAACGGCCCGGCCGCGGTGTCGAAGGAAACGGTGAGGTTCTTGATCTCGAGCAGGGACATGCTCACGACCTCTTCAGCTTGGGGTCGAGCGCATCGCGCAGGCCGTCGCCGATCAGGTTGATGGCAAAGACGGTGATCAGGATGGCGAGGCCCGGGAAGGTCACCACCCACCAGGCGCGCAGGATGAATTCGCGCGCTTCGGCCAGCATCGTGCCCCATTCCGGCGTCGGCGGCTGCGCGCCCATGCCGAGGAAGCCGAGTGCGGCGGCCTCGAGGATGGCGTTGGAGAAGGACAGCGTCGCCTGCACGATCAAGGGCGCGATGCAGTTGGGCAGGATGGTGACCAGCATCAGCCTGAGATGGCTGGCGCCGGCGACCTTGGCGGAGATGACATATTCGCGGTTCTTTTCCGCCATCACGGCGGCGCGGGTGAGCCGGGCAAAGTGCGGCTGCAGCACGAAGGCGATGGCGATCATGGCATTGACGAGGCCAGGCCCAAGCACCGCGACCAGCACCAGCGCCAGGAGCAGCGACGGGAAGGCCAGGATGATGTCCATGATGCGCATGATCAGCGTGTCGACCCAGCCACGGCAGTAGCCGGCGAGCAGGCCGAGGATGACGCCGGAGATCAGCGCCGTGGTGACGACGACGAAGCCGATGGCGAGCGAGAAGCGCGAACCATAGATCAGGCGCGACAGCATATCGCGGCCGACAGCGTCGGTGCCGAGCAGGAACTGCGCGTTGCCGCCCGCCTGCCAGGCCGGCGGCGTCAGGAAGAAGTCGCGGAACTGGTCGTCAGGCGAATGCGGGGCAAGCAGCGGCGCGAAGATGGCGATCAGGATCAGCAGCGCGAAGACGAACAGGCCGATCACCGCGCCCTTGTTGACGGAGAAGTAGTGCCAGAACTCGGCGAACATCTGCAGCCGCGCGTCCTGCGGCTTGACGACAGTCGCGGCTTCGATTGTGGCTGGGCCTTCGTTGGTCATGTCAATTCGCCCGTATACGCGGGTTGATGACGGCGTAGAGCACGTCGACGATAAGGTTCACCGACATGACGATGAGGGCGATCAAAAGCAACCCGCCCTGCACGGTGAAATAGTCGCGCTTGGAAATGGCGTCGATCATCCATTTGCCGATGCCGGGCCAGGAGAAGATGCTCTCGGTCAGGATGGCGCCGGTCAGGAGAGTGCCGACCTGCAGGCCGATGGTGGTGACGACCGGGATCAGCGCGTTGCGGAAGGCATGCAGGCCGATGACGCGGCGCGGCGCCAGGCCCTTGGCGCGCGCGGTGCGCACATAGTCCTCGCCCAGCACTTCGAGCATGGCCGACCGCGTCTGCCTGGCGATGACGGCCAGCGGTATGGTGCCAAGCACGATGGTGGGCAAGACGAGGTGCGATAGTGCCGAGCGGAAGGCGCCCTTCTGCCCCGAGATCAGGGAATCGATGGTCATGAAGCCGGTGACCGGCTTGAAGAAGTAGAGAAGGTCGATGCGGCCGGAAACCGGGGTCCAGTGCAGCGTGCCGGAGAACACGATGATCAGCAGCAGGCCCCACCAGAAGATCGGCATGGAATAGCCGGCAAGCGCGGTGCCCATGGTGAGCTGGTCGAACCAGGAGCCACGGCGGATCGCGGCGAAGATGCCGGCGGCGACGCCGAGGACGACGGCAAAGATCATGGCGAAGATGGCGAGCTCGACCGTTGCCGGGAACCGCACCAGGAAGTCCTTGAGCACCGGCGTCTTGGTGGAAAACGAGGTGCCGAAATCACCGCTGAGGATGTTGGTCAGATAGGTCAGGTATTGTTGCCATATCGGCAGGTCGAAACCGAACTGATGCATCAGCGCCGTGTGGCGTTCGGGCGACAGGCCGCGTTCGCCCGCGAGCACCAGTACCGGATCACCGGGCAGGATGCGCACGAAGCCGAAGGCGAGGATGGTTATCCCGATGAAGGTCGGGATGATGAGGGCGAGCTTACCGAGGATATAACGCAGCATGGCGGGCGAGTGGGGACGGCACCGTGCGGCGCCGCCCCCGTTTCGCGAACCTTATTCGGCGATATCGACGCCGTCGAAGCGGTGGATGCCGAGCGGATCCATCGCAAAGCCGGAGACGGTCTTCTGCATCGGCATGAACACCTTGGAGTGGGCGAGCGTCGCCCACGGTGCCTGCTCCTTGAAGATGACCTGTGCCTGTTCGTAGAGCTTGGTGCGCTCGGCCTGGTCGGAAACCGTCTTGGCCTTGTTGATGAGCGCATCGAAGTCCTTGTTGCACCATTCCGCGCGGTTGTTCGAACCGACGGAAGCGCAGCTCAGGAGCACGCCGAGGAAGTTGTCCGGATCGCCATTGTCGCCGGTCCAGCCGACGATGACTGCGCCGTCGTGATCGACCGCCGAAGCGCGCTTGAGGTATTCACCCCAATCGTAGCTGACGATGTTGACGGTGACGCCGACCTTGGCGAAGTCGGCCTGGATCAGCTCGGCGGTGCGGCGCGCGTTCGGCATGTACGGACGCGACACCGGCATGGCCCAGACGTTCATCTTGAGATCCTTGACGCCGGCTTCCTCAAGCAGCTTCTTGGCCGCATCCGGATCGTACGGATCGTCCTTCACGTCCTTGTTGTAGGACCACATGGTCGGCGGGATCGGGTTGACCGCCACCTGGCCAGCGCCCTGGAAGACCGCGTCGATGATGGCCTTCTTGTTGATGGCCATGTTGAGCGCCTTGCGGACGCGCACGTCGTCGAACGGCTTCTGCTGGGTGTTGTACATCAGCGCGCCGACATTGAGGCCTTCCTGCTCGTCGACCTTCAGGTTCGCATCGGCCTGGAGGCCGGCGATGTCGGCCGGTGCCGGATACGACATGATGTTGCACTCGCCGGCCTTGAGCTTCTGCGCGCGCACCGCCGGATCGGTGGTGATGGCGAAGACAAGGTCGTCGATCTTCTGCTTGCCGCCCCAATAGTCCGGGTTGGCCTTGTAGCGGATGGCGGCGTCGGTCTGATAGTCGACGAAGATGAACGGGCCGGTGCCGATCGGCTTCTGGTTGAACAGTTCAGGCGTCTTGTCAGCCTGCAGCTTGTCGGCATATTCCTTGGAGACGATCGAGGCGAAGTCCATGCCCAGCGTCGGAATGAAGGTGATCGCCGGTTCCTTGAGGGTGAACTTCACGGTCAGGTCGTCGACCTTCTCGACCTTGGTGATGTTGTCGCCGAACTGGTCATTGTAATACTGGTAGGCGATGCCCGGGATATACTGGAACCAGGGGCCGGTCTTGTCGACCTGGCGCTGGAACGAGAACACCACGTCGTCGGCGTTGAAGTCGCGCGTCGGGGTGAAATAGTCGGTGGCGGCGAACTTGACGCCCTTGCGCAGCTTGAACGTATATTCCTTGCCGTCGTCGGAGATCGTCCAGCTTTCAGCCAGCCCCGGCGAGGTCGTGGTCTTGCCGTGGTCGAATTCGACGAGGCGGTTGAAGACGGTGCGCGAGGACGCGTCGAACGTCTGGCCCGCAGTGTACGGCGCCGGGTCGAAACCCTCTGGCGATGCTTCCGCGCAATAAACCAGAGTTTTCGCGTTGGCCACGCCTCCCAGGACGCTTGCAGCCAGCAACGCGGCTGCAAAAGTCAGTTTCTTCTTCATTGAGCACTCCCTGATGTTCTTCCAAGCCCCTCTATCAGGCTCGCGAAGCGCGCATATAAGCACCGTTTTTCCGGCTTTGGAACACCCCGTTTGCTTACCCCGCGGGAAGCAGGAAAAAAATCCGCGATTTTGCTAAATCGCAGAAAAAATTAGCAGTTTTTTCCATTCACGCTATTATTAACCACCGCATTTTTTTATTGATCTGCCGTCTGGCGGTATCGATGCCGCGGCCGCTTCCAGCCAATCCACGGCTTCGAAAGATGCCCGTTCCAGAGGTTACCGTGAGGAAAGATTTTCGACGGCAAATCTTTCGGCGCCTTGCCGCTGGGGCAAGACTTGCACCGCCGCCGATAGAGGCAATACATAGATAAACAGGCTGGGATGGACAGGCTGGCGGCAGCGGAGGACGTCTCCATCAATTTGGAGGCGGCGCGGCACGGGCGACCAAGAAACAGTCGAACAGGAATTCTCGAGGAGGGAACGGGTGGCAAAAGCATCGAAGACACCGGTGAAGGCGTCGGCCAAGGCAGTCTCGAAACCAGCCGCCGGCACCGACGGGCGAGGAAAGGCCACGGCCAAAACCGCGGCCGCTAAGACAGCAGCCAAGCCCGCCGTGAAGGCACCCGCGGCAAAAGCGGCCGCTGCCACCAAGAGCGTCACCAAGCCGGCGGCGAAAGCCGCCCCGGCAAAGACTTCTCCGACAAAGGCCTCCGCCGCAAAGACTTCTCCAGCAAAGGCTACTCCAGCAAAGGCTTCCTCGGCAAAAACTGGGGCGAACAAGACCGGGACGGCGAAGGCCGCATCGCCGGCCAAGGCAGTCCCGGCATCGAAGCCGGCGCCGGCCAAGCGGCTGCCGAAAGCGCTCACCGAACTTACCGCCGGCCTGCCGGAAAAACTGTGGCTGAAGAGCTATCCGAAGAACATGCCGGCCGAAATCGGTGCCCTTCCCTACAACTCCATCGGCGACTTTCTCGTTGGCGCCTGCAAGCAGTTTGCCGGCCAGCCGGCCTTCACCTGCATGGGAAAATCCATCACCTATACGGAGCTCGAGCGGCTCTCGGCGGCTTTCGGCGCCTATCTGCAGTCGACGGGTTTGCAGAAGGGGGCACGCGTCGCGCTGATGATGCCGAATGTGCTGCAGTATCCCGTGGCGATGATGGCGGTGGTCCGCGCCGGCTACACGGTGGTGAACATCAATCCGCTCTACACGCCACGCGAACTGGAACATCAGCTCAAGGACTCCGGCGCTCAGGCCATCGTCATCCTGGAAAACTTCGCCAACACCTTGCAGGCGGTCGTCGCCAGGACCTCGGTCAAGCATGTCGTCGTCGCTGCCATGGGCGACATGCTCGGCGGCCTGAAGGGCACGATCGTCAATCTGGTCGTGCGCCGCGTCAAGAAAATGGTACCGACATGGTCGTTGCCCGGCCATGTCAAGTTCAACGCCGCCCTGAAGGCCGGCGGCGGCATGAATTTCAAGCCGGCCACGGTGGCCGCCAATGACGTCGCCTTCCTGCAATATACCGGCGGCACCACGGGAATCTCGAAGGGCGCTACCCTGCTGCACAGCAACGTGCTGGCCAACGTCGCGCAGAATTCGCTCTGGGTCGAGGACGCCTACACGATCAAGCCCAAACCCGCGCATCTCAACCTCATCTGCGCACTGCCGCTCTACCATATCTTCGCGCTGACCGTGAATGCGCTGATGGGCATGCAAATGGGCGGCCAGAATATACTGATCCCCAATCCGCGCGACATTCCAGGTTTCGTTAAGGAACTGGGAAAGTATCCGATCCATATCTTTCCCGGTCTCAACACGCTGTTCAACGCGCTGCTCAACAACGAGGATTTTCGCAAGCTCGACTTCAAGCCGCTGGTCCTGACGTTGGGCGGCGGCATGGCGGTGCAGAAGGGTGTCGCCGAGCGCTGGAAGGCGCTGACCGGCAGCCCGGTCTCGGAAGGCTATGGCCTGTCGGAGACCTCGCCTGTCGCGACGGCCAACAAATTCAGTTCCGGCGACTTCACCGGCACCATCGGCCTGCCGCTGCCCTCGACCGAAATCGCCATCCGCGACGATGACGGCAACAACGTCCCGCTGGGAGAAGTCGGCGAAATCTGCATCCGGGGACCGCAGGTGATGGTCGGCTACTGGAACCGGCCGGACGAGACCGCCAAGGTGATGACCAAGGACGGCTTCTTCAAGTCGGGCGACATGGGCTTCATGGACGAGCGCGGCTACACCAAGATCGTCGACCGCAAGAAGGACATGATCCTCGTCTCGGGTTTCAACGTCTATCCGACGGAACTGGAGGAGGTGGTGGCGATGCATCCGGGCGTGCTCGAGGTGGCCGCCATCGGCGTGCCGGACGAGCACTCGGGCGAAGTGCCGAAGCTGTTCATCGTCAAGAAGGATCCGGCCCTGACCGTGGAGACGATCACCGCCTTTTGCCGCGAGAACCTGACCGGCTACAAGCGGCCGAGATACATCGAGTTCAGGACGGAATTGCCGAAGACGCCGGTCGGCAAGATCCTGCGGCGGGCATTGCGCGAATAGGAACGATCTTGGATAACGATCGTGCCGGCGATAGTGGGCCGGATCTTGGATTGCGCCTCGACCCGGCTGAATTCATCAAAGCGAACATGCGCCTCGTCCCGGTGCCCGCGCTTCCCGAAATCCGGTTTTACACGGCCCATCCGGGCAGCGGCTTGAGACGGCTCGTCGACCCTGAAAACGAAGGTGATGGGGACGACGACGGGCCCGAATCGCAACCGCCCTACTGGGCTTACGCGTGGGCCGGCGGCGCCGTGCTGGCGCGCTACATCCTGGACAATCCGTCGACCGTGGCGGGCCGCCGCGTGCTCGACCTCGGGGCGGGATCGGGCATCGTCGGCATCGCCGCCGCGAAGGCTGGGGCGCGCGCTGTGATCGCCGCCGAGATCGATCGCAACGGCGTCGCCGCAATCGGGCTCAACGCGGCTGCCAACGGCGTCGCCATCGGCGTGGTCGCAGACGATGTCACCAAGGGTGCGCCACCGGCGGTCGACATGGTGCTCGCCGGCGATGTCTTCTACGGGCAGGACGTCGCCCGCCGCGTCATGCCTTTCCTCGACCGCTGCCGCGCCGCCGGCATCGAGGTGCTGGTCGGCGATCCGGGCCGGGCCTATTTGCCCCGCTCGCGGCTGCGCCTGGTCGCCGAATACCAGGTGCCGGATTTTGGCGACGCGAAGGGTGCGGCGACCAAACCGAGCAGCGTCTTTCGTTTCGAGGCCGGATCGGGCGGTTAGACGGTCTCCTTGACCCGCGCTGACAGGAAATCCGGCAGGTCGGCAACCGAATCCAGGATGACGTCGGCGATCTCGGCCAACGATTCGCGCGTGCCGGTGCCGGAGAGCACGCCCACCGCGAGGCCGCAGCCACCGGCCCGCGCCATTTCGAGATCGTGGCGGTTGTCGCCGACCATGGCGATCGCCGCCGGCTTCAGGCCGGTGAGATCGCAGAAGGCCTGGATCGTGTCGGGTGCAGGCTTGGGATTGGCCACCGCGTCGTAGCCATAGGCGGCATCGAAGAGTTGGGCGACGCCCAGCGTGACCAGCGTCTTTTCAGCACCGCTGGTCGAATCGTTGGTGGCGACACCGAGCCGGTAGGCCCTTTTGTGCAACGCCGCCAGCGTGTCGACGATACCAGGCAGCGCCACCGCCATCGCCGAGCCCTGCATCGAGGTGATTTCGTTGAAGCGGGCGACGGCCAGCATCTGGTCCTCGTCGGACAGCCGCGGGAACCACAATTCGACGACGTCCATGTTGGTACCCGAGGCAAAGATTGAATCAGGCTTGAAGCGGCGGTTGGCGAAATCGAAGCCGGCCGCGGCAAGCAGCCTGTCGGCCTTCCAGCGATCGCCTTCGGCCGCGTCCATGGCCATGAAGTCGGCGACGCCAAGCCAGGTCGCGTTGAAGTCGACAAGCGTTCCGTCCTTGTCGAACAATATTCCCTTGATGTCGGCCAAACGCTTCACTCCGAACCACGCAATTGGTGGATATGTCCGACAAGGCCGGCGGTCGAGGCATCCCGCTTTGCGGCACTTTCCTTGCCTTCCACGACAGGCAGGAGGCCGGTGGCCAGTTCCTTGCCGAGCTCGACGCCCCATTGATCGAAGGAGTTGATGTTGAAGAGCGTTCCCTCGACGAAGACGCGGTGCTCGTAAAGCGCGATCAGCCGGCCCAAGGTGCGCGGATCGAGCTTGCGGTAGAGGATGGTCAGCGAGGGGCGGTTGCCCGAGAAGACGCGGTGCGGCGCGACGCGGTCGACGTCGGCGGGCTTCATGCCCTTGGCCAGCATCTGCGCGCGCGCCTCCTCCAGCGTGCGGCCCTTCATGAAGGCTTCCGACTGCGCCAGGCAATTGGCGAGCAGCAGGTCATGCTGATGCTTGAGATCAGGCTCATGGCCGACGGCGGCGGCGAGGAATTCGACCGGGATGAAATCGGTGCCCTGGTGCAGCAGCTGGAAGAACGCGTGCTGGCCGTTGGTGCCGGGCTCGCCCCAGACCAGCGGTCCGGTCGGCGTGGTCACCGCGGTGCCTTCGAGGGTGACGCTCTTGCCGTTCGATTCCATGTCGAGCTGCTGCAGATAGGCCGGAAGCCTGGACAGGCGCTGGTCGTAGGGGATGACGGCGCGGGCCGGGTATTTGCAGATCACCCGGTGCCACCAGCCGACCAGCCCCAGCAGCGCCGGCAGGTTCTCGCGCAACGGCGCGGTGCGGAAGTGCTCGTCCATCTCGTGCGCGCCATCGAGGAAGGCGCGGAAATTCCGCGGACCGACCGCGATCATGACAGGCAGGCCGATCGCGCCCCAGACCGAATAGCGGCCGCCGACCCAGTCCCAGAAACCGAAGACGCGATCGGGCGCGATGCCGAACTTGGCGACCAGGTCGAGCGCGGTCGAGACGGCGGCGAAATGCTTGCCGACCGCCTCCTTGCCGAGCGCCTTCTGCACCCAGTCGCGCGCCGTCTGCGCATTGGTCATCGTCTCGACGGTGGTGAAGGTCTTGGAGGCGATGATGAACAGCGTGGTTTCGGCGGACAGGCTCTTCAGCGTGTCATGGATATGGGCGCCGTCTATATTGGAAACATAGTGCGCGCGCGGGCCGTCATGATAGGGGGCGAGCGCCAGGGTCACCATGGCCGGACCGAGATCCGAACCGCCGATGCCAATGTTGACGATGTCGGTGATCTTCTTGCCGGTGGCACCGGCCGCCTTGCCGGAGCGGATAGCGTCGGCGAAGGCGCCCATCGCGTCGAGCACGGCGATGACGTCGGCCTTGACGTCCTGGCCGTCGACCGTGACACCCTTGCCGCTCAGGTTGCGCAGCGCCGTGTGCAGCACGGCGCGGTCCTCGGTGATGTTGATCTTCTTGCCGGCGAACATGGCTGCACGGCGACCTTCGAGATCGGCAGCCTTGGCGGCCTCTTCCAGCAAATCCATGGTGGTCGCGTCGACGGCGCATTTCGACCAGTCCAGCAACATATCATCGTCGGTGGCGGAGAACGTCGCAAACCGCTGCGGATCGGCGGCGAAGGCCTGGCGCATGTCGCCCGGCGCGCTTGCACGATGGTCGCGTAAGGCGGCGAGCTGTTTCTGAAAGGCTGACTGATCCACTGGCGGGAAACTCCTGGCGTCTTCGACGCACAATATCAGACCGGATGTTTCCGGCGCGTGTCGTCGCGCCACAACTATTGAGCCGAACTCGGTCCGGTCAATACGCGGTTATGCCGCATCGCATCACGATGCGATGACAGAATGTGACATCGGCGCAGTCTGCAGCCGCCGATCTCGGCGGAAGGATCACTGGCATAAATCCCAAAGATCAGAAAAATTGATTGGCGCAACCCCTTGTGCCACCGTTACATTCGACTGGTCCAGCCAAACGAAAAAGGCTGGCCATCGAGGAACATTCCCCATGCCACAGCGCAACGACACGGCCATATGGTCCGGCCTGTTCCGGATTTCGGCCGAATCCGGCCAGACCCTCCAGGCACAGATCCGCCAGGCGATCGTGGCCGCCATACTAGACCGGCAGATCGCCGCTTCGATGCCGCTGCCCTCGTGCCGGATCCTGGCCGAGAAACTCGGCGTGGCGCGCGGAACCGTGGTTCTGGCCTTCCAGCAGCTCGTCGACCAGGGGTTCCTGGTGGCGCGCGAGCGTCGCGGCCATTTCGTCAATCCCGACGTGCTGGCGACACCCGCCAAGCCGCACCAGAAGGCGCCCGACCAGGCCAACGAGATCGACTGGAAGGCACGCCGGCAGATCGCGGCAAGCGACATGCCGCCGCCGGCCAAGCACGAGAACTGGATCAAGTCGTCCTACCCGTTCGTCTACGGCCAGTTCGACCCGGCGCTGTTCCCGACCGCCGAGTGGCGCGAGTGCAACCGCATGGCGCTGGCGGTGCTGGAAATCCGCAACTGGGCGTCCGACATGGTCGATCGCGACGATCCGCTGTTGATCGAGCAGATCCAGGCGCGGCTCCTGCCCCGGCGCGGAATCTTCGCCAATCCCGACGAGATCATCGTGACGCTGGGCGCCCAGAACGCGCTGTACATGCTGGCGACACTTTTGATGACCAAGGGTTCCAAGGTGGCGATGGAAGATCCCGGCTACCCCGACGCCCGCTCGATCTTCCGGCTTGCGGGCGCCGACATCCAGCCAGTGCCGGTCGACCAGTCCGGCATCGTAACCTCTTCTATCCCCAATGATTCCGGCTTTGTCTTCGTCACGCCCAGCCATCATTGCCCGACCATGGTGCCCTTGTCGGCCGAGCGGCGGCAGGATCTCCTGGCGCGTGCCAACCGGCACAACCAGATCATCATCGAGGACGGCTATGACAGCCAGCTTCTCGACGAGGCGCCGCAGCAGGCGCTGAAGAGCCTCGATCGCTCCGGCCGCGTCGTCTATGTCGGATCGATGTCGAAGACGTTGGCTCCGGGCTTGCGGCTTGGCTACATCGTGGCGTCGGCTGGACTGATCGCGGAGCTCAGGGCCCTGCGCCGCTTCATGCTGCGTCACCCGCCGGCAAACAACCAGCGCGCCGTGGCACTCTTCCTGTCGCTCGGGCATCACGAAGCGCTGGTGCGGCGGCTGTCGAGCGCCTTCGATGAACGGCGCAAGCGCCTGGTCCATGCGATTTCCGCCTTCCTGCCGGAATGGCGTTCGACCGACTCGGCCGGCGGCACCTCGCTGTGGCTCGAAGGGCCACGCGGCACCGATTCGCGTGGACTGGCCGAGGCCGCGGCCTCGCGCAGTGTCATCATAGAGCCTGGCGACCGGTTCTTCGATCGCACGGAAAAGCCTTCGCGTTTCATGCGCTTGGGCATTTCCTCGATCGCGCTGCAGCACATCGAGCCCGGCATTCGCGAGCTCGCCACCGCGGCCGGACGCAGGCCGGCAGCGGCCTGATCCACTCTCCGATCCTCTTGACCGGAGCCGCATAACAGCGGCTCCGGCTCCTGTAGCTCTGGCACATGCAACCAGACCGGCTGGCTCATAGTCTGTGCCAATGCCGGCGGCATAGTCGTGGCACAAAGGGGAAGAAGCAGCCGATGGTGGACCAACCGCCGCCCTGTTTCCAAGAAAAGGTGGAGTGCCTCCATGTCAGTGGTTGTTGAAAAGCAGGAAGCGGCGGACCAGCGTTCGCGCCGCTCCGGCGGGCGCGAAGCGCGCCGCGCGATGCGGGCAGCGCCGTTGGCCGACGACATCAAGCCGGTGCGCGCCGGCCTCGAGGGGGGCAGCTACGGACCGCTGGCGGAGAATGACCAGGAGCGCATCCATGAGGCGGTGCTGACGCTGCTGGAGACGGTCGGCTTTGCCAACGCCATCCCTTCCTGCATCGAGGCGCTTACCAAGGTCGGCGCCACCTATGGCGACGATGGCCGCATTCGTTTTCCACGCGCGCTGGTGCTCGACACGATCAAGAAAGCTGCCCGGAATTTCACCTTGCACGGCCAGGATCCCAAACACGATATGGTGATCCAGGGCAAGCGCGTGCATTACGGCACGGCCGGAGCCGCGGTCCACCTGGTCGATGTCGAAAAGCGCGAATACCGCGAATCGCTGCTGCAGGACATCTATGACGCCGCCCGCATCGTCGAGGGGCTCGACAACATCCATTTCTTCCAGCGGCCGATGGTGCCGCGCGACATTCCCGATCCGCTCGAAATGGACTTCAACACGCTCTACGCCTGCGTGATGGGCACGTCCAAGCATGTCGGCACCTCGTTCACGGTGCGCGAGAACGTGCAGCCGGCACTCGAAATGCTTTATGCCATCGCCGGCGGCGAGGAGAATTTCCGCGCCAGGCCGTTCGTGTCCAACTCGAACTGCTTCGTCGTGCCGCCGATGAAGTTCGCCGAGGACGCCTGCGGCGTGCTCGAAGCCTGCGTCGATGGCGGCATCCCGATCCTGTTGCTGTCGGCCGGACAGGCCGGCGCGACCGCGCCGGCGGCGATTGCCGGCGCCGTCGTGCAAGCCGTGGCCGAAGTGCTGGCCGGTCTGGTCTATGTCAACGCCCTGAAGCCGGGACATCCGGCGATCTTCGGCACCTGGCCGTTCGTGTCCGATCTGCGCACCGGCGCCATGTCCGGCGGCTCGGCCGAACAGGCGGTGCTGACGGCAGCCTGCGCGCAGATGGCACAGTTCTACGATCTGCCGGGTGGTTCGGCCGCCGGCATGACGGACTCGAAACTGCCCGACATCCAGTCCGGCTACGAGAAGGGCATCACCGATGTGATGGCCGGCCTTGCCGGGCTCAACCTGGTCTATGAATCGGCGGGCATGCATGCCTCGCTGCTCGGCTTCTGCCTGGAAAGCCTGATCATCGACAACGACATGCTCGGCCACTGCCTGCGCTGCGTGCGCGGCATCGAGGTGACGGACGAGGCGCTGTCGATCGACACTATCGCCGATGTCTGCCTGAGGGGGCCTGGCCACTATCTCGGCAACGAGCAGACGCTGCGGCTGATGCAGACGGAATATTTCTATCCCGCCGTCGGCGACCGGTTTTCGCCGAAGGAATGGAACGAGAAGGGCCGGCCCGACATCCTGCAGCGCGCGATCATCGAGAAGAAGCGCGTCCTTGCCGAACGTTTCCCGCGCCACGTGCCGAAGCCGCTCGACGACAAATTGCGCGCTCGCTTTGGCGAGATGATCAAGCTGCCGCGCGCCAATATGGGCGGGTAGCGCCGCTTTTCGTCAAGGCTTCAGTCTGTCCCGAGCCCATAACGTTCGACGACTTCGGCATCGATCAGCTTGGCGTGCAGGGCCATCAGCACGATCTTCGCGTCGAAACTGTCGCCGGCCTCGACCGCGGCCTCGATCCGGTGCTCGGCGTCCTGGCGCTGCTGCAGGCCTTGGGACCGCTCGAACGCCTCCGGCCCGGCAATGCAATAGCTGAACAGGCGCGCGACTTGCGGATAGGCCTGCGGCGGCGGCTCGCCGGGCCAGTGGTCCTTCATCAGATTGACGATGGTGAGTTTTACGCCCTCGGGAACAAGGGCGGGATGCAGGTCGGCGCCGCGCAAGGCCGTGTCGAGCTGCCTCAGATCGCCCGAGCGGCCGAACATCCCGAGGAAGCCGAGGGAAGAGCGCCGTCCCGCCATGATGGTCCAATCCGTTTCCAACCAGTTAGGTGGTTCGCAAGCGGATTACAAAGGCAGCGGAACCTAAAGCGCGCCGCGCGCTTTGGTCTTTGTTTTGATGCATGTCGTTCTCCCAAAACCGAGTCACTTTTGGGCGACATGCATTAGCCGCTTACCGCCAACAACAGGACACCGGCCAGAGCCGATCCGGCGAGCGTCGGCAGCATGCCGATCTTCAGCTTCAGGATGGCGATCATGGCGGCCAGGGAAAGCAGCGCCGCGCGCCAGTCGATCGACGAGAGTACCGGCACATTCATGCCTGGGCCTATCGTGTGAACCTCACGAAAAACGATATGCAAGGCAAACCACAAAGCGAGATTCATGATGACGCCGACGACGGCGGCGGTGATCGCGCCCAATGCGGCCGACAAGGCCTTGTTGCCGCGCAGGGCTTCGATGTAGGGCGCACCGAGGAATATCCAGAAGAAGCAGGGCGTGAACGTCACCCACAGTGTGAGCAGCGCCCCGAGCGACCCGGCAAGCAATGGGTCCAGCCCCCCGGGGTGACGGAACGCGGCGATGAAGCCGACAAACTGCAGCACCAGGATGAGCGGGCCTGGCGTGGTCTCGGCAAGCCCGAGACCATCGACCATTTCACCGGGGGCAAGCCAGCCGAAGGACTGGACGGCCGCCTGCGCGACATAGGCAAGCACCGCATAGGCGCCACCGAAGGTGACGACCGCCATAAGGCTGAAAAATCGGCCTATCTCGGTCCAGACGCTCGCGGAGCCGGTGAACCACCAGATCGCAAGGACAGGTCCGAGCCAGATCGGCAGCCAGATGGCGACAGTGCGCGGCGCATGCCATTTGGTCGGCGTGACATGGGCCAGTTCGCCGCGCTCGAACATCAGGTCGACCGCGCCCTTGATATCGGCAGTGTCGCCCTTGCCATGGGCGGAGCCGGAAAACAGGCCTGCAACAAGGCGGTCTCCCAGCCATCCTGTCAGGCCCGCCAGCAGGACGATGAGCGGGAACGGCACATTCAACGCATAGATGGCGATGAAAGCCGCGACCGCGATCGACACCATGACCGGGTTTTTCAGGGCGCGCCGTCCGATCCGGATCACCGCCTGGACGACGATGGCCAGCACCGCCGCCTTCACCCCGAAAAACAGCGCCTCGACGAGCGGCACGTCGCCATAGAGTGCGTAGAGAACGCTCAGGGCCAGCATGACGAGCGCGCCCGGCACGACGAACAGCATGCCGGCGACGAGGCCGCCGATCGTCCGGTGCAGCAGCCAGCCAATATAGATGGCGAGCTGCTGTGCTTCCGGGCCAGGCAGCAGCATGCAGTAGTTCAGCGCATGCAGGAAACGCTGTTCACCGATCCAGCGCCGCTCCTCGACCAGTTCCTTGTGCATCAAGGCGATCTGCCCGGCCGGCCCGCCGAAGCTGAGCAATCCGATTTTTGCCCAGAGCCTCAGGGCTTCGGCAAAAGTCGGTGCGGCCGGCACTTCGACGTTTACCCCGGCATCCTGCGGCACAAGAGCGCTCATGCTGGTTTACCCCCAGCTGCTCCTGGCCAATTGTGGGTTTCTTCGGTGGCGTCGCGGCACCAGCGGAAGAACGCGTCGTAGAGCAGCATGCCTGCTTCCAACTGCTCCAAATCGTCGCGAAACATGCGCGACAGGCCGAGCGATGCCGCCAGAAAGCCGGCGGCCTGGGGCACCAGATCGAGGCTTGCCGTGTCGGCGGCGCGCACGATCAGGGCAAGGCGATCGAGCGCCTCGGATTCCAGCCCGAACTCCTCGATCATCGTGTCGAAGGTGCAGCGATCGCCGCGATGGCTCCAGAACACATTGTCGATGTCGAAAGGCACGGCCTGAAAGCGGTCGGCGACAGCAGGCACTTCGGCCGCCTCGACGAACAGGAAGATCGCATGAGGATCGACGAAACGCCGGATCAGCCAGGGGCAAGCGATGCGGTCGACCTTCGGGCGCGATCGCGTCACCCAAATTGTACGGCCTTTTTCATCGCGCGGCGGCAATTTTTCGGTGCGGACCAAAAGCCCATTCGCGTCGCGCCAGGCTTCGAAGCCGCCTTCGAGGGATTCAGCGGAAATACCCTCATGCCGCAGCCATGCGGCTACGCCTTGCGAGAGTTTTTGACCTNCGCCTTCGAGGGATTCAGCGGAAATACCCTCATGCCGCAGCCATGCGGCTACGCCTTGCGAGAGTTTTTGACCTTTCTGACAGACGACCGAGACCTGGCTGCCGGCAAATTCGGAAGCCCAGGTCGAAACGGTTTTGAAATTGCGTCGGCCTGAGGCCGGCAGCAGGCGCTGATCGGCGTCGAAATCCTCATCGATGCGGACATCGATGATTGCGGGTGCACCCGGCAGACCGACCAGACGGGACAGTTGCGATACGGTGATAGCGGTTGTTGACGGCATGGCGTCCACCTCCTGATAGAGAAGCCTGGACGCGAACGTTGGGCTGACGCCTCACGGGGTCGTCGCGATGCACCCCTTGCCATGACAGTGGATTTGTCGGGCGCCCTTGTCAAGCATCGCGCACGGTCTCGGCCCGCCATCGACGCGCCACGCCAAACGAAACACGGCTGGCGACCTGGGTGACCAGGCCGCCAGCCGTCGATCCAACATCGGTGATTGTCGCCAGGAATAATCTATGACTATCCCTGGGAATAATCGATGATTGTCCCCGGAGCAGTCAACGATTGTCCCCGGAGCGATCAGGGATTGTCCCCGGAGCGATCAGTGATTGTCTCTGGGGACGCCGCTGGTGTGCGCGACATCCTGGTATTTCACCGCCGGCTTCAGCACCATTCCCTCGGAGAACTGGTCGACCATGCCGCGCTGGATCTCCTGCCACGGCGTCTGGTGCTTGGGATAGTGATAGCCACCATTGCTCTGCAGTTCGGCGCGGCGCCGCGTGATCTCGTCATCGGTGACCAGGATATCGGCGGTGCCCTTCCTGAGATCGATGCGGACGCGGTCGCCTGTCTTGAGCAGCGCCAGGCCGCCGCCGATCGCGGCTTCGGGCGAGGCATTCAGGATCGACGGCGAGCCCGACGTGCCCGACTGGCGGCCGTCACCGATACAGGCCAGTGCGTGGATGCCCTTCTTGATCAGGTAGGCCGGCGGCTGCATGTTGACCACCTCGGCGCCACCGGGATAGCCGACCGGGCCGGCGCCGCGCATGAACAGGATGGTGTGCTCGTCGATGCCTTGCGCCGGATCGTCGATGCGGGCGTGGTAATCCTCTGGGCCGTCGAAGACCATGGCGTTGCCTTCGAAGGCTTCGGGATCCTTCGGGTTGGACAGATAGCGCTCGCGGAATTCCGGCGAGATGCCGCTGGTCTTCATGATCGCCGAATCGAACAGATTGCCCCGGAGGTTGATGAAGCCGGCATTGGCCTTCAGCGGCTTGTCGACGCTGCGGATGACTTCGGCATTCTCGTTGGCGACCCCCTTGCAATTGTCACCGATCGACTTGCCGTTGACGGTCAGCGCATCGGGATGCGGCAACAGCCCGCCCTTCATCAGTTCGGCCACCACGGCCGGCACGCCGCCGGCATGATGGTAATCCTCGCCGAGATACTCGCCCGTCGGCTGCAGATTGACGATGAGCGGCACTTTGAGGCCGATCTTCTGCCAGTCGTCATTGTCGAGCGGCACGCCGAGATGGCGGGCAATGGCATTGAGGTGGATCGGCGCGTTGGTGGAGCCGCCGATCGCCGAGTTGACGACGATGGCGTTCTCGAAGGCCTTGCGCGTCATGATGTCGGACGGTTTCAGGTCTTCATGCACCATCTCGACGATGCGCTTGCCGGTCTCGTAGGAAATCTGGCCGCGCTCGCGATAGGGCGCCGGGATGGCGGCCGAGCCCGGGAGCTGCATGCCGAGTGCCTCGGCCAACGAATTCATCGTCGTGGCGGTGCCCATGGTGTTGCAATAGCCGGTGGACGGCGCCGAGGAGGCGACGATGTCCATGAACTCGTCATAGTCGATCTCGCCG
This sequence comes from Mesorhizobium sp. LNHC221B00, assembly GCF_000502935.1. Taxonomy (NCBI): domain Bacteria; kingdom Pseudomonadati; phylum Pseudomonadota; class Alphaproteobacteria; order Hyphomicrobiales; family Phyllobacteriaceae; genus Mesorhizobium; species Mesorhizobium sp. LNHC221B00. The sequence goes on from NZ_AYWR01000001.1 coordinate 54,199, forward strand.
GCCGACAGGCGCTCACGCGATTCCCAGACGATGGTGCCGGAGCCGGTGCGTTTGCCCTTGTGCCAGCCATTGAGCATCGGGCCGACCGACAGCGCGATGGCCGGAATGTTGACAGTGGCCGCCGCCATCAACAGCGCCGGCGTCGTCTTGTCGCAGCCGATGGTCAGCACCACGCCGTCGAGCGGATAGCCGTAGAGCACCTCGACGAGGCTGAGATAGGCAAGATTGCGGTCGAGGGCCGCGGTCGGGCGCTTGCCTGTTTCCTGGATCGGATGGCAGGGAAATTCGAACGGAATACCGCCCATCGAGACAATGCCTTCGCGCACACGCTTGGCGAGTTCGATGTGGTGCCGGTTGCAAGGCGAAAGGTCCGAGCCGGTCTGGGCGATGCCGATCAGCGGCTTTCCCGACATTAGTTCGGCGCGCGTCAGCCCGTAATTCAGGTAGCGCTCGAGATAGAGCGCGGTCATTCCCGGATTGTCAGGGTTGTCGAACCACTCTTGCGAGCGAAACTTTTTCTTCTTCGTGGGGGCGCCAGCCATCATGATCTCCGTATTTGTATGACAAATCGATATGACAACGCGCGGATGCAGGCAAGGGGCACGCGTGATCTGAACCCGCACTTTGGTGCGATAGACTTGTATCGACCCGCACGCTACGACCAATCCGACATCGGTGATCCGGGAGGTTTTGATGGCTTTGGTGATCGAGGGCGAGGAACGTATCGCCGCACCCATACAGAAAGTATGGGAAGCTTTGAACGATCCGGCGGTGCTCAAGGAGAGCATTCCCGGCTGCCAGAGCCTGGAGATGAAGTCGCCGACCGAGATGGCGGCGACGGTCGTCCTGAAGATCGGACCGATCAAGGCGACCTTCAATGGCGAGGTGACGCTGAAAAACCTCAAGCCGCCGCATTCCTACACCATCCAGGGCGAAGGCAAGGGCGGCATTGCCGGCTTTGCCAAGGGCGGCGCCGACGTGACGCTGACACCGGATGGGCCGGACGCCACCGTCCTGAAATACGCGGCCAAGGCCGATGTCGGCGGCAAGATCGCCCAGCTTGGCAGCCGGCTGATCGAGTCGACCTCGAAGAAGCTGGCCGGACAATTCTTTTCGACATTCGGCGAGAAGGTGGGCGGCTAGGCCCTCCCCCTTGAGAATCACTCGAAGACGATGTTCGGCACCGCTGCTTCGGCGGCGCCACGCTCCTCGTTGACCCGATCCCAGACCTTCGAAGCAATATCGCGATAAATTTTCGCCTCGGCGCTGTCGGGCTTCGACGCCACCACCGGCGAACCTTCGTCGGAGCTTTCGCGAATGCCCATCTCCAGCGGCACTTCGCCGAGGAAGGTGACGCCGAGGCGCTCGGCCTCGCGGCGTGCGCCGCCATGGCCAAAGATGTCGTAGCGCTTGCCGGTGTCGGGCGCCAGGAAGTAGCTCATGTTCTCGACGATGCCGAGCAGCGGCACGTCAACCTTCCTGAACATGTTCAGCCCCTTGCGGGCATCGATCAGCGCCAGGTCCTGCGGCGTCGAGACGATGACGGCGCCGGCCAGAGGCACCTGCTGAGCCATGGTCAGCTGGGCGTCGCCGGTGCCGGGGGGCATGTCGACGACAAGCACGTCGAGCCGCCCCCATTCGACCTCGCGCAGCATCTGCGTCAGCGCCGACATAACCATCGGGCCGCGCCAGATCATCGGTGTCTCCTCGTCGACGAGGAAACCCATCGACATCACCTTCAGCCCATAATTCTCCATCGGCTTCAGGATCTTGCCGTCGACCGTCTGCGGCCGGCCGTGAATGTTGAGCAGCCTGGGCATTGACGGACCGTAGATGTCGGCATCGAGCACGCCGACGCGCAGGCCGTTGGCGGCAAGGCCAAGCGCGATGTTGACGGCGGTGGTCGACTTGCCGACGCCGCCCTTGCCGGAAGCAACGGCGATGATCGCCTCAATGCCGGGCACGCCGCGCTTGCCATGGCTGTGCGAGGCGGGAGCCTGTGGGGCAGCGCGTGGTGAGGCAGCGGCGGGCGGAGCCGATGGTGCCGGCCTGGCAGCGGGACGCGCCGGAACCGGCGCCTCCATGCCGCCGCCCTTCTTTTCGGCCGTCAGCGCGACGACGGCGCCGGCGACACCGGGGATTGCCTTGACGACACGCTCCGCGGCGGCGCGCAACGGCTCCATCTCCTGCGCCCTGGCAGCAGGAACCGTGATCGAGAAGAACACTTTTGCGTCGGCGATGAAGATCTCGGAGACCATGCCGAGATCGACGATATTGCTGGTGAAGTCAGGCCCATTGACCGTCTTCAGGCGCTCGGTGACGATTTCCTTGGTAACGGACATGATCTTTTCCTCGGCGTTCGGCCCCTCAGATAGTGTAGTTTTCGGGCAGAACCAAGCAGCCGCCTCGACGCACCCCTTGACGCCTCCTTGGCTGATGCGAACGAGAGCCGCGGCGGGCACAAGTCGCCAAGCATGGCGCGCGACCTATTTCAATGAGCATGAGGGAAGACAATCAGGGAAGGATAGAGATCATGCTCGAAAACAGCAACGCCACGGCCAACATCGCGGTGAAGGACCTGGCGAGAGCAAAGACCTTTTATGAGGGAACGCTGGGCCTCAAGCAGGTCGACGACATGGGTGGCGAACTGATCGTCTACAAAAGCGGCGGCACGTTCATCAACGTCTATCATTCACAATTTGCCGGGACCAACAAGGCGACGGCGGTGACCTGGACGGTCGGCGATCAGATCGAGACTGTCGTCAAATCGTTGAAATCGAAAGGCGTTGCCTTCGAACACTACGAAATGCCCGGGCTGACGATCGAGGGCGACGTCCATGTCGGCCAGGGCATGAAGGTCGCCTGGTTCAAGGATCCGGACGGCAACATCCTCAATCTTGTGAGCCAGTAGACCGCATCACGATTGGCGGGGGCTCCGCGCGCCGCGATGTTGCCTCAACCCGCCAGGTTGACGGCAAAATAAGTAAGAGCCGAAATCGCCGCCGTCGCCGGCAAGGTGACAATCCAGGCGATGACGATGTTGCCGGCAAGGCCCCAGCGCACGGCCGAGACGCGGCGGGCGGCGCCGACGCCGATGATGGCACCGGTGATCGTATGCGTGGTCGATACGGGAATGCCGAGCCAGGTGGCGGCGAACAGCGTAATGGCACCGCCGGTCTCGGCGCAGAAACCCTGCATCGGATTCAACCGGGTGATCTTCGAGCCCATCGTATGGACGATACGCCAGCCGCCGAACAGCGTGCCTAGCGCCAGCGCCGACTGGCAGGTAAGGACGACCCACAGCGGCACGTAGAATTTCTCGCCGAGCATGCCTTGCGAATAGAGCAGCACGGCGATGATGCCCATGGTTTTCTGGGCATCGTTGCCGCCATGTCCGAGCGAATAGAGCGAGGCGGAAAAGAACTGCAGCACGCGGAAGGTGCTGTCGACGGCAAACGGCGTCTGGCGCACGAACAGCCACGAAACCACGAGGATGAGGACGAGCGCCAGGACAAAACCCGTTGCCGGCGACAGGACGATCGCGGCGACCGTCTTGCCGAGCCCCGACCAGACGATGGCGCCGACGCCCGCCTTTGCAACGCCGGCGCCGACCAGCCCGCCGATCAGCGCGTGCGAGCTGCTCGACGGGATGCCGGCGATCCAGGTGACGATGTTCCAGACGATGGCGCCGACGAGAGCCGAGAAGATCACCGCCGGCGTGACGATGCTGACGTCGACGATGCCCTTGCCCACGGTTTCGGCGACATGGAGGCCGAAGAACATGAAGGCGATGAAATTGAAGAAAGCCGCCCAGAACACCGCATAATGCGGCCGCAGCACGCGCGTGGAGACGATCGTGGCGATGGAGTTGGCCGCGTCGTGCAGGCCGTTGAGAAAATCGAAGAACAGTGCGACGGCGACAAGGCCGGCCAGCAGGGGAAAGGCTATGGTGGCTTCCATCGCCTAGACGTTCTCGATGACGATGCCGCTGATCTCGTTGGCGACGTCCTCGAAACGGTCGACCACCTTCTCGAGCTGGCCATAGATCTCGCTGCCGATCAGATAGGCCATAGGGTCGCTGCTGCCGTGTTTCCTGAACAGGTCTTTCAGCCCCTGCTCATGCAGATCATCGGCCCGGCTTTCGACGCGCATGACTTCTTCGGCGATGGCGTTGAGGCGCACCGTGTGGGTGCCGACCTTGGCGAGCAGCGGGATCGCCTCGGCCACCAGCTTGGCGGCAGCGACAATGACGCCACCCATTTCCTGCATCAGCGGGTCGAATTCCTTCTTTTCGAACAGTCTTACCGTCTTGACCGTCTTGTGCATCATATCGATGGCATCATCCATCGACTGGATCAGGTCCTTGATGTCGCCGCGATCGAAAGGCGTGATGAAGGAGCGCCGCACGGCAAGCAGGACTTCGGCGGTGATGTGGTCGGCCTCGTCCTCGAGATCGACGATCTTCTGGCACCAGCGATCGATATCCTTGCCCTGGAGGAGGAGCTGCAGCGCCTCCGCGCCGCCGACCACCGTGCGGGAATGCCGCTCGAACAGATCAAAGAAGCGATCTTCGCGCGGCAGCAGCTTGCGGAACCAGCCCAGCATGTCAGTCTCCCATCCCGGCCGGTTCACGACCGTTTTACTGACATAGCGCCGCATGGCGCCGCGGGAAACCGTAAGCCGGCTGAAAAGATGTGGATGCGGAGCGTTATGCATATCGCTTGCGGCAAAGGACAAATTGCCCGAGCCTGTGTGACGACCGGAAGGATGGCATGATCGACAAACTCGAATTCTTCATCGCGCTGGCCAAAGAAGAGCATTTCGGCCGGGCGGCGGAAGTGTGCGGTGTCACCCAGCCGACGCTTTCGGCCGGAATCAAGCAGCTGGAAGGCCAGCTCGGCGTCATGCTGGTGCTGCGCGGCTCGCGCTTCCAGGGCCTGACGCCGGAAGGCAAGCAGGTGCTGGTTTGGGCGCGACGCATCGTTGGCGACTCAAGGATCATGCGCGAGGAAATGCGCGCGGCGCGCCACGGCCTTGCCGGCCGCATCCGCATCGCCGCCGTCCCGACGGCGCTGGCCATGGTGGCGCGGCTGACGACGCCGTTCCGCGAAAAGCATCCCGGCGTCACTTTTTCCGTCCTGTCGCGGACGTCGATCGAGGTGCTGACGCTGCTCGGCAATTTCGATGTCGATGCCGGCATCACCTATCTCGACAACGAGCCCCTTGGGCGGGTGACCAGCGTGCCGCTCTATGACGAGCGCTACCAGCTGATCACGGCGGTCGGAAATCCCTATTCCGACCGCGACAAAGTGACGTGGGCCGAGATCAGCCATCTGCCGCTTTGCCTGCTTACGCCGGACATGCAGAACCGGCGCATCATCGACCAGCATCTGGCGGAAGCCGGCGTACAGGTGCGGCCGACGCTGGAATCCAACTCTATGATCGTGCTGTTCTCGCATATCCGGACCGGCAAATGGTCATCGATCATGCCGCTCAACCTCGCGGAAACATTCGGCTTTTCGGAGCCGATCCGGGCCATTCCGATCGTCGAACCGGATGCCAGCCATACCGTCGGACTGGTGGCGGCGCCGCGCGAGCCGCACACGCCGCTGGTGCAGGCGCTGCTGGACGAGGCAATGGCGCTGGCAGACGATTTCCGCGCCCATCGCTAGGCTAGGAATGCCGTGAGAAGACGCTTGATAGAAAATTTCTATCGAACGACGAAACCGCTTTATTGATTTCGGAGGTTTCCTCTGATTTCTTAAGCACTTAGCGATTTTGCGCCTTATGCATGTCGTTGCCCCAACACCGCTTCGCATTTTTGGGCGACATGCATAGGAAAGCCACGACCAGGGAGGGCGCTGCATGACGATGCAGCCTGCAAATACCGAAATTGCATCGCGCACGGCCGCGATCGTCCAGGAGTTGAAAGGCCTCGAAGGCCCGCTGCTGCCGATCCTGCACGGCATCCAGGAGGAATTCGGCCATGTGCCGCATGATGTGCTGCCCGTCATCGCCGACGGGCTGAACCTCTCCAGGGCGGAGGTGCATGGCGTCGTGACCTTCTATCATGATTTTCGTGCCCGGCCGGCCGGCCGGCATGTGCTCAAGCTTTGCCAGGCGGAAGCCTGCCAGTCGATGGGCTCGGATGCTGTCGCCGCCAAGGTCAAGCAGCTGCTCGGCATCGATTTCCATGAGACCACACGCGACGGATCGGTTACACTCGAGCCCGTCTATTGCCTCGGGCTTTGCGCCTGTTCGCCTTCGGCAATGCTCGACGGCGAGGTGATAGGACGGCTTGACGACGACAAGATCGACGAGATCGTCGCCGAGGTGCGCTCATGATCCCCCGCATCTACATCCCCGGCGATTCCGGCGCGCTGGCGCTGGGCGCCGAAAAGGTCGCCAAGGCGGTCCGCGCGGAGCTCGCCGAGCGCGGGATCGAAGCCAAGATCGTGCGCAACGGCTCACGGGGCGCCTATTTCCTCGAACCGATGGTCGAGGTCGCGACCGCCAACGGCCGCGTCGCCTACGGTCCCGTAAAGGCTTCCGACGTCAAGAGCCTGTTCGACGGCGGCTTCCTCACCGGCGGCCATCACAAGCGCTGGCTGGGCTCGCCGGACAAGATCCCCTTCCTGGGCAAGCAGACCAGGCTGACCTTCGCGCGCTGCGGCATCAACGACCCGCTGTCGCTCGATGCCTATAAAGCGCTCGGCGGACTGAAGGGCCTGCAGAACGCGGTGGCCATGGCGCCCGCCGAAATCGTCAAACAGGTGACGGAGTCCGGCCTGCGCGGCCGCGGCGGCGCAGGCTTCCCGACCGGCATCAAGTGGAAGACAGTGCTGGATACGACGGGTGACCGCAAATACATCGTCTGCAACGCCGACGAGGGCGACAGCGCCACTTTCGCCGACCGCATGATCATGGAAGGCGACCCCTTCGTGCTGATCGAAGGCATGACGATCGCCGGCATCGCCACCGGCGCGACCAAGGGTTTCGTCTATATCCGCTCGGAATATCCGCATGCGGTGGCTGTCGTGAACAAGGCCGTCGAGGTCGCCCGCAAGGCCGGCGTGCTCGGCGTCAACGTGCTGGGCTCGCCCAACGCCTTCGACATGGAGATCCGCGTCGGAGCCGGCGCCTATGTCTGTGGCGAGGAAACCTCGCTCTTGAATAGCCTCGAAGGCAAGCGTGGCGTGGTGCGCGCCAAGCCGCCGCTGCCGGCCATCCAGGGCCTGTTCGGCAAGCCGACGGTGATCAACAACGTCATCTCGCTGGCCTCCGTCCCGGTCATCATGGACAAGGGCGCCGCCTTCTACAAGGATTTCGGCATGGGCCGCTCGCGCGGCACGATCCCGATCCAGATTGCCGGCAACGTCAGGAATGGCGGCCTGTTCGAAACCGCCTTCGGCCTGACGCTGGGCGAGATCGTCGACGATATCGGCGGCGGCACGGCCACCGGCCGGCCGGTGAAGGCCGTTCAGGTCGGCGGCCCGCTCGGCGCCTATTTCCCGCGCGCGCTGTTCGACACCCCGTTCGACTACGAAGAATTCGCCAAGCGTGACGGGCTGATCGGCCATGCCGGCATCACCGTCTTCGACGACACCGCCGACATGCTGAAGCAGGCGCGCTTCGCCATGGAGTTCTGCGCCATCGAAAGCTGCGGCAAGTGCACCCCTTGCCGCATCGGTTCGACGCGCGGGGTGGAGACCATCGACAGGCTCGCCGCCGGCATCGAACCGGAAAAGAACCTCGCTCTGGTCACCGACCTCTGCAACACGATGAAGTTCGGATCGCTCTGCGCGCTGGGCGGCTTCACGCCCTACCCGGTGATGAGTTCGATCACCCATTTCCCCGAGGATTTCAAGCCGGCGCCCGCGCGCGTGGCTGCTGAATAGGAGCTGGCAGATGAACATCAAGGCCGACTTCCCGACACTCATCGAAGAACTCGATTACGGAACCCCGGAATCGAAGGCGCAAAAGCAGGTCACGCTGACCGTCGACGGCCGCAGCATCAGCGTGCCGGAAGGCACGTCGATCATGCGCGCGGCGATGGAAGGCGGGGTCGAGATCCCGAAACTCTGCGCCACCGACATGCTGGACTCGTTCGGCTCCTGCCGCGTCTGCCTGGTCGAGATCGAAGGGCGCGGCGGCACGCCGGCATCCTGCACGACGCCGGTCGGCGAAGGCATGGTGGTCAAGACGCAATCCGAGCGGCTCGACGCCATTCGCCGCGGCGTCATGGAACTCTATGTCTCCGACCATCCGACCGGCTGGAACGAGAAGGCCGGAACCGGCGCCAGCGAGTTCGACGCGGTGGCGAAGTCGGTCGGCCTGGCCGAGAACCGCTACGGCGTCGAGGGCCGCAATCACGTCAAGCAGGAAGACGGCGTTGCGCCCGGCCATGGCTCGCTTGCGGTCGACTACATCGCCCGCGATGAATCCAATCCCTATTTCACCTATGATCCGGCGCAATGCATCGTCTGCTCGCGCTGCGTGCGCGCCTGCGAGGAAGTGCAAGGCACCTTCGCGCTGACGATCGAGGGCCGCGGTTTCGAATCGCGCATGGTCGCCGGCATGCATGAGGACTTCATCGCTTCCGAATGCGTGTCCTGCGGCGCCTGCGTGCAGGCTTGCCCGACCGATGCGCTGCGCGAGAAGACCGTGCTTGCCAAGGGCCTGCCGGAGCGCTCGGCCATCACCACCTGCGCCTATTGCGGCGTCGGCTGCTCGTTCAAGGCCGAAGTCAAGGACGACGAAGTCATTCGCATGATGCCCTACAAGGAGGGCAAGGCAAACCATGGCCACTCCTGCGTGAAGGGCCGTTTCGCCTATGGCTACGCCACCCACAAGGACCGCATCCTGTCGCCGATGATCCGCGAGAAGGTCAGCGATCCCTGGCGCGAGGTGAGCTGGGAAGAGGCGATCGCCCATACGGCCAAGGAATTCCGCCGCATCCAGTATCAATACGGACGCACATCCATCGGCGGCATCACCTCGTCGCGCTGCACCAACGAAGAGACCTATCTCGTGCAGAAGCTGGTACGCCAGGGCTTCCGCAACAACAATGTCGACACCTGCGCGCGCGTCTGCCATTCGCCGACCGGCTATGGGCTCGGCCAGACCTATGGCACCTCGGCCGGCACGCAGGATTTCGATTCCGTCGATTACACCGACGTCGCCGTCATCATCGGCGCCAATCCGGCTTCGGCGCACCCGGTGTTCGCCTCGCGGCTGAAGAAGCGGCTGCGCCAGGGCGCCAAACTGATCGTGCTCGATCCGCGCCGCACCGAGATGGTCAAGTCGGCGCATATCGAAGCGGACTATCACCTGCCGCTGAAGCCCGGCACCAATGTGGCGGTGCTGACGGCGCTGGCGCATGTCATCGTCACGGAAGGCCTGTTCAACGAGGCCTTCATCCGCGAACGCTGCGACTGGACGGAATTCCAGGACTGGGCGTCCTTCGTCGCCTTGCCGGAAAACAGCCCTGAAACCGTCGGCAAATTGTCCGGCGTCGATCCCGAGCTGATCCGGGGTGCCGCGCGTCTCTATGCCACCGGTGGCAACGGCGCGATCTATTACGGACTCGGCGTGACGGAGCACAGCCAGGGTTCGACCACGGTTATGGCGATCGCCAACCTCGCCATGGCGACCGGCAATATCGGACGGCCGGGCGTCGGCGTTAACCCGCTGCGCGGCCAGAACAACGTGCAGGGCTCGTGCGACATGGGCTCTTTCCCGCACGAACTGCCGGGCTATCGCCATATCTCGGGCGACGCCGTGCGCGACATCTACGAGAGCCTGTGGGGCGTGAAGCTCGACGACGAGCCTGGCCTGCGCATTCCCAACATGCTGGATGCCGCCGTCGACGGCTCCTTCAAAGGCATCTACATCCAGGGCGAGGACATCCTGCAGTCCGACCCCGACACCAAGCATGTCGCCGCCGGCCTGGCGGCCATGGAATGCGTAGTCGTGCACGACCTGTTCCTCAACGAGACGGCGAATTACGCGCATGTCTTCCTGCCGGGCTCGACCTTCCTTGAGAAGGACGGCACCTTCACCAATGCCGAGCGCCGCATCAACATGGTGCGCAAGGTTCTGGAGCCGAAGGCACGCTACGCCGACTGGGAAGCGACGCAGGAGCTTGCCCGCGCGATCGGGCTCGACTGGAACTACCAGCATCCCTCTGAGATCATGGACGAAATCGCCCAGACGACGCCGAGCTTCGCCGGTGTCTCGTTCGGGCTGCTCGACCGTGTCGGATCCGTGCAATGGCCCTGCAACGAGAAGGCACCGCTCGGCACACCGATCATGCATGTCGACGGCTTCGTGCGCGGCAAGGGCAAGTTCATCCGCACCGAATATGTGGCGACGGACGAGCGGACCGGGCCGCGCTTCCCGCTGCTGCTCACCACCGGCCGCATCCTCAGCCAGTACAATGTCGGGGCGCAGACAAGGCGCACCGAAAACGTCATGTGGCACTCGGAAGACCGGCTGGAGATCCATCCGCACGATGCCGAGAACCGTGGCCTGCGCGATGGCGACTGGGTGCGGCTGACCAGCCGCTCTGGCGAGACGACGCTGCGGGCGCTGATCACCGATCGGGTGTCGCCGGGCGTGGTCTATACGACCTTCCACCATCCGGACACGCAGGCCAATGTCATCACCACCGACTTCTCCGACTGGGCGACGAACTGTCCGGAGTACAAGGTGACGGCGGTTCAGGTCGGCGCCTCCAATGGGCCGTCGGACTGGCAGCGCGATTACGACGAGCAAGCGCGCAACAGCCGCCGTATCGCGAAGTTGGAAGCGGCGGAGTAGGGTTTGGTGTCTCGGCGAGGCGCCCCCCTCTGGCCTGCCGGCCATCTCCCCCTCAAGGGGGGAGATTGGATGGCGCACCGCCTTTCGCCAATCGCCAACGTCGAAAAGTGGGTGATATCGGCCAAGCTGCCAATCTCCCCCCTTGAGGGGGAGATGGCCGGCAGGCCAGAGGGGGGCGCGTGACCCGCAAACGTCAAGCCATTACGCAAATCTCTCGCCTGGCGCACCGCGCCAGTGGCACTGTCGCGGCCAACCGCATGGTTCCGGAGGAGACGCCGGTGGCATTCTCGTTCGCCGGCACCACCCATGCGGTGATGATGGCGAGCCCGGCCGATTTCGAGGATTTCGCGCTCGGCTTCTCGCTCACCGAAGGCATTATCGCCGCGCCTGAGGAAATCGAGGCGATCGAGGTCGAGGATCATGGCGCCGGCATCGATATCCAGATCCGGCTGAAGGACCAGGCCAACACGCGCTTCGAGGCGCGGCGGCGCCGGCTTGCCGGGCCGGTCGGCTGCGGGCTTTGCGGCATCGAATCCATCGAGGAAGCCATGCGCTCCGTCGACGCGGTTGGTGCGTCAAAACTTACGCTTGATGCGAACGACGTCGTGCGCTCCGTGAAGCTCTTGTCGAAAGTGCAGCCGCTGCATGCCGAGACCGGAGCCGTGCATGCCGCCGGTTTCTACGTTCCGGGCAAGGACGTCGTCATGGCGCGCGAGGATGTCGGCCGCCACAATGCGCTGGACAAGCTGGCCGGCGCTCTGGCCAAGGCCGGCATCGACGGTTCGACGGGCGCCGTCGTGGTGACCAGCCGTGTCTCGGTCGAGATGGTGCAGAAGACGGCGGCGATCGGTTCCGCCTTCATCATCGCCGTCTCGGCGCCGACCGCACTTGCCATCCGCACGGCGCAAGAGGCCGGCATGACGCTGGTGGCGCTGGTGCGCGGCGATGATTTCGATGTTTTCACCCACCCTGACCGGGTGGTCTTGGGAGTTGCCCAGCATGTCGCATGACGAAGACCACATCACGAGCACCAGCGAGAAGCTGGTGCGCATGGCCAACCAGATCGCGGCCTTTTTTCATTCCAGGCCGCGCGAAGAGGGTGTCGCGGGCGTCGCCGAGCACATCAACAAATTCTGGGAACCCAGGATGCGGCGGCAGTTCTTCGAGATGCTGGACAGTGGCGGCGAAGGCTTCGACGAACTCGTCGTGGTCGCTTCCGCCAGGATCAAGCGGCCGATCTCGCCGGCCGAGGCCGATCTCAAGCTGGGATTGAAGGCCTCCCCGGCCGACATCGCCGCCTCACAAAAATAGCCGCAGGAGCCGCGCAGGCTTATATTTCTGCTTGCTAAAGTTTAAGCTGCCGCAAGCGGCGCGGCTCTGCTATGGTTGACGATCAGAAATCGTCAGGCCGGGCGGAAAACTCGTGAGGCCGATCGCGACCCGATATGCCCTCAGTGGCGAGGTGCGGATCGCCTATCAGGTGGTCGGCCAAGGATCGTTCGATCTCGTCTTCGTGCCAGGCTTCATTTCCAACCTCGACCTGCACTGGGATGACGAGGGCTACAGCCGGTTGCTCAAGCGGCTTTCGGCGTTCTCGCGGTTGATCATGTTCGACAAGCGCGGCACGGGCCTTTCCGACCGTGTCGATGTCCATAACCTGCCCAGCCTGGAAACCCGCATGGACGATGTGCGCGCGGTGATGGATGCGGCCGGCAGTGGGCGTGCCGCGCTGCTCGGCGCTTCCGAAGGCGCGCCGATGGCCATGCTGTTCGCCGCCACCTATCCGGAGCGGACACGGGCTTTGGCGCTCTATGGCGGCTATGCGCATTTCCACAAATGGGTGATGCCGCCGGAGCGCCTCGACGCCTTCATCGAGATGGCCGAGACGGCCTGGGGCACCGGCGCCACCTTGCCCCATTTCGCGCCGGGCCGGGTTGACGACGCCCGTTTTTCAACCTGGTGGGCGCGCTTCGAGCGCCTGTCGGCGAGCCCGACCGCGGCGGCGGCACTGGCGCGGATGAACGCCGAGATCGACATACGCGGCGTGCTGGCGGCGATCGGCGCGCCGACGCTGCTGATCCATCGCCGCAACGACGTCCGGGTCGATCCCGACGCCAGCCGCTTCCTGGCCAGGAAGATCTCCAATGCGCGGCTGGTCGAAATCCCGGGGCGCGACCATCCGATCTGGACCGGCGATGTCGACCGGGTGGCCGACCTGATCGAGGAGTTCCTGACCGGCGAGCGCGCGGTGGCGGAGGCGGAGCGCGTTCTGGCGGCGCTTCTGGTGACACGTATCTACGATACGGCGCGGCTTGGCGACCGGATGTGGAGCGAACGCAGCCAGCATTTCCACGAAACGTGGCGGACGCTTGTCGGACGCCATGGCGGGCGCTGCGTGGATATACACGGCGAGATGATGATTTCACGCTTCGATGGACCCGGGCGTGCCTTGCGCTGCGCGGCGGCGTTGCGCGACGCGGCGCAGCAGATCGGCGTGGCAAGCGCACAGGGCGCGCATGTCGGCGAGATCGAGACGCGCGGCCCTCCCATAGGATTGACGGGCCGCGTGACCATTCAGCTCGCCGCTCACGCCGGGCGCGGCGACATACTCGCGTCGCGGCTGGTCGCCGACCTGGCGGTCGGCTCGGGACTTCACTTCGTCGAAGCGGGGCGTGTCAGCATCGATGAGCTGGACGAGCCGCTGGCGCTTGTGCTCGCGACGTCCGAACAGCATCTGGAGCCGGCCTGCCGTCCCAAGGTCAAAGCGGCCGAGCCGGCCTCGCTGACGGTGCGCGAGAGCGAAGTCGTGAATCTGATCGCCGACGGCAAGAGCAATGCCGCGATCGCCGCCGAACTCAGGCTGAGCGAGCACACGGTCAAGCGCCACGTCGCCAATATATTGCTCAAGCTCGACCTACCCTCGCGAGCCGCGGCAGCGGCATTTTCCGTCAGGCACGCTGGCCCGGACGGGCCATGAGAGCCATGGCGCTTTCGGGCGAAGCGCCGGGGCCGAAGTAAGGGCTATCAATGTCCCCATGCAGGCCAGACGGGTATTGCCAGGAAGGCGCTGCGAACGGAGGATGAAATGCTCAAGTCAAAGCTGAATGTCAGATCACTCGTGATAGCGGCAGGCATTGGCGCGCTGTTCACGATCTCTCCCGCGAGAGCCGAGGATGCATCGGCGGCGGCCGCCTACAAGGACATCGAGGCAACGCTCGGTTCGGTGCCTGACATGTTCAAGACGCTGCCCGACGTCGCCATCGCCGGCGCCTGGGCCGAGATCAAGGGGGTGCAGCTCAACCCCAACACCGCGCTGGACGGCAAGACCAAGGAACTGATGGGCCTTGCGGTCGCCGCGCAGATCCCCTGCCAGTACTGCATCTATTTCCACACAGAGGCTGCCAGGCTCAACGGCGCGAGCGACGAGGAGATCAAGGAGACGATCGCAATGGCGGCGATCGTGCGCCACTGGTCGACGATCCTCAACGGCAGCCAGGTCGATCTGGCGACTTTCAAGAAGCAGACCGACGACGTGTTCGCAGCCGTGAAGGCGAAGTCGCAGTGAAAAACACGGCCCGTCGATGATCGACGGGCCGTGCTTCCAAGCATCAACCGCCCGATCGGGTAGACGGGCACATGGAGGGTAAAATGCTGACCAAGACTCACACAGTGGACGGCGCGGCGATCAAGAAGGCGATCGAAGGCCGCGATGGAAAGATGCTGTCGAGCTTCTACGCCGACGATGCGCTGGTGCGGGTGATCGACCGCAACAACCCGCCGAGCAAGCCACGCGAAATCCGCGGGCGCGCAGCGATCACGACGTTCTGGGACGACATCTGCAGCCGGGCCATGACCCACAAGGTCGACACCACCATCGCCAACGGCGACAGCCTGGCCTTCACCCAGGCCTGCTCCTATCCGGACGGCACCAAGGTGTTCGCCGCCGCGATGCTGGAGCTGAAAAACGGGCAGATCGCACGGCAGACCGTCGTGCAGGCCTGGGACGAGTAGATCAACCGCGGAGCTGGCCATCCCGATTCAAATCGGGATGGAGCTCTGTTTCAGTGCTGGAGCATGATCTTTTCCCGAAAACCGAACACCACTTTTCGGGACCATGCCTTGGCCGCAACCAGGAGGAGAAGAAGATGTTCAGCGCCAGATGGCAGATCGACGCCAAGTTCGGACACAAGCAGACCGTGCTCGAACTGCTCAAGAAATGGG
Source organism: Mesorhizobium sp. LNHC221B00 (assembly GCF_000502935.1). Lineage (NCBI taxonomy): Bacteria > Pseudomonadati > Pseudomonadota > Alphaproteobacteria > Hyphomicrobiales > Phyllobacteriaceae > Mesorhizobium > Mesorhizobium sp. LNHC221B00. Next base: position 69,241 of record NZ_AYWR01000001.1, read on the forward strand.
AACGCGAGATCGGCTCGCAGGTCGGCCTCGCCGACCTGCAATTCCAGATCATGACCGGATCGATCGGCGCCCGGGAAGCGACGGTCGAGTCACACCACCAGGTCGAGAGCCTGGCCCAGCTGGAAGCGTTCTTCGCCAAGATCGGCAAGATCGACGCGCATGCCAAATGGGGCAAGGAGATGGAGCCCTATGTCGTGTCGGGCACCAGCCTGTGGAACATCTATCGCATCGTGGAGTAGTGATTACGCTCGACCTTCCTTCTCCCCTTGCGGGAGAAGGTGGATCGACGCGTCAGCGTCGAGACGGATGAGGGGTGTTCCAGCTTGGCGCCAAGCTACCCCTCACCCGGATTGCCAACCGATTTGCGAAGGGCAAATCGGGGCAATCCGACCTCTCCCACAGGGGGAGAGGTAGAAGCGCTACTACCCATGCGCCACCATCACGTGGCGCACCGCGGTATAGTCCTCCAAGGCATAGAGCGACATGTCCTTGCCGTAGCCGGACTGCTTCAGCCCGCCATGCGGCATCTCGTTGGTCAGCATGAAGTGGGTGTTGATCCAGGTGCAGCCATATTGCAGGCGGGCGGCCGTCGCCATGGCGCGCGAGACGTCCTTGGTCCACACGGACGACGCCAAGCCGTAGTCGCTGTCATTGGCCCAGCCCACCGCCTCGTCGACTTCCGTGAACCGAGTGACCGAGACGACCGGGCCGAAGACTTCTCGGCGCACGATCTCGTCCTCCTGCAGCGCGCCGGCAACAACGGTCGGCTGATAGTAAAAGCCGGTGCCCTCGCCCGGCTTTCCGCCCGTGGTGATCTCGATATGCTTCAGTTCCGAGGCGCGCTCGACGAAGCTCGAGACGCGGTCGCGCTGGCGGCGTGAGATCAGCGGCCCGATCTCGTTCTCGGTATCGTCTGATAGATTGTACTTGATGGTCGACACGGCCGACGAGAGATCGGCGACGAGCTTGTCGTAGATCTTCTTGCCGGCATAGATGCGGCAGGCGGCGGTGCAGTCCTGGCCGGCATTGTAATAGCCGAAGGCGCGCAGGCCTGCGACGACGGAGCCAAGGTCCGCGTCGTCGAAGACGATGACCGGCGCCTTGCCGCCGAGCTCCAGATGCGTGCGCTTGACCGACTTGGCGGCGGCTTGCAGCACCTTCTTGCCGGTGGCGACGTCGCCGGTAATCGAGATCATGTTGATCTTGGGGTGGTTGATCAGCGTGTTGCCGACGCTGTCGCCACGGCCGAGCACGACATTGACGACGCCTTCAGGCAGGATCTCGGCCAGGATTTTCGCCAGCTTGAGTGCCGTCAGCGGCGTCTGCTCAGACGGCTTGAAGACGACGGTGTTGCCGCCGGCGATGGCCGGCGCGACCTTCCAGGCCATCATCATCAGCGGATAGTTCCAGGGCGCGATCGAGGCGACGATGCCGATCGGATCGCGCCGCACCATGGAGGTGTGGCCAGGCAGATATTCGCCGGCGACGACACCGGGCATCGAGCGGACAGCGCCGGCAAAGAAGCGGTAGCAGTCGACGATCGCCGGAATCTCGTCATTGAGCACGGAATTGACCGGCTTGCCGCAGTTCAGGGCTTCGAGAGTTGCGAATTCCCTGGCTTCGGCTTCGATACGGTCGGCGATCTTGAGCAGATAACCCGAGCGCTGCGCCGGCGTGGTGCGCGACCACAAGACGAACGCCTGTTCGGCCGCCAATACCGCTGCCTCGATCTGCGCCTGGCTGGCCTCGGGCAGGTTGAGGATGGTCGCCCCGGTCTTCGGATTGAGGATCGGCTCCTCGGCGTCCGTGCCCTTCTCGAATTTCGAGCCGATCAGCATCTGGGTGTCCATTGGGTTCCTCCTTGGACGGAAGTGAGTAGTGAGTAGTGAGTAGTGAGTAGTGAGTATACTCACTACTTACTACTTACTACTCACTTGGCTACTCCCTATTCGCTGTTTCATTTCCCGCTTCCGGCGATCTGGTCGCCGTCGCGGGTCAGGTAATAGGCAAACAGGATGGGCAGCAGCGTCACCAACACAACGACCATGGCCACGACATTGGTGACCGGGCGCTGGCGCGGACGGATCAGCTCCTCCAGCATCCAGATCGGCACCGTCTGCTGCTGGCCGGCGGTGAAGGTGGTGACGATGACCTCGTCGAACGAAAGCGCGAAGGCCAGCATGCCGCCGGCAAGCAGCGCGGTGGCGATGTTGGGCAGCACGACATGCCGAAAGGTCTGGAAACCGTCGGCGCCGAGATCCATCGACGCTTCGATCATCGAACCGGAGGTGCGCCGGAAACGGGCGACCGCGTTGTTGTAGACGACGACCACGCAAAAGGTGGCGTGGCCGAGCACGATCGTCCAGAACGAGAAGGGAATCTCGGCGAGCGCGAAGGCCGAGCGCAGTGCGATGCCGGTGATGATACCGGGCAAGGCGATCGGCAAGATGACCAGCAGCGAGATGGTCTCGCGGCCGAAGAATTTGGTCCGCGACACCGCGGCGGCGCAGAGCGTGCCGAGGATCAAAGCAATCGCGGTCGAGATGGCGGCGACACGCACCGAAAGCGACAGTGCTTCCCAGACATCGGGCCGGTTCCAGGTGACGGCGAACCACTGCATGGTGAGCCCGGGCGGCGGCCAGACGAAGCTCTTCTCTTCGGTGGTGAAGGCGTAGACGAAGATCAGCAGGATCGGCAGATGCAGGAAAAGCAGACCGCAGGCGGCGGCGATCTTCAGGCCGAGCGGAGCCGATTGACCACGGTCAGAGCGCATCGAAAGCCCCCATGCGCTTGGCACTCCAGAGATAGAAGCCCATGATGACGATGGGCACCACGGTGAAGGCGGCGGCGAGCGGGATGTTGCCGGCGGTGCCCTGCTGCGAATAGACGGCCTGGCCGATGAACAGCCGCGAGGTGCCGATGATCTGCGGGATGATGTAGTCGCCCAATGTCAGCGAGAAGGTGAAGATCGAGCCGGCGACAATGCCGGGCAACGCCAGCGGGAACAGCACGTTGCGGAAGGTCTGGCCGGGTGAGGCGCCGAGATCGGACGAGGCCTCGACCAGATTGCCGGGCACGCGTTCGAGCGCCGCCTGAACCGGCAGGATCATGAAGGGCAGCCAGACATAGACGAAGACGATGAAAGTGCCGGTGAACGACACCGACAGCGAGTTGCCGCCGACGACCGGCAACGACAGCCAGGCATCGAGCAGCCACAGCAAATGCAGCTTGGCGAGCAGCCAGGTGAGGATGCCTTCCTTGGCCAGGATCAGCTTCCAGGCATAGATCTTCACCAGGTAGCTCGACCACAGCGGCAGCATGACGCCGAGATAGAACAGCGCCTTCCAGCGGCCGCGCGCATAACGCGCGGCATAGTAGGCGATCGGAAAGGCGACGACGGCCGAGGCGAGCGTAACCAGTGCCGCCATGGTCACCGTACGCAGTATGATGTCGAGATTGGCGGCCTGAAGCAGGTCGCCATAGGTCTTCAGCGTGAACTCACGATTGATGAGGCCGGAGAACTCGTCGATGGAGAAAAAGCTTTGCGCCAGAAGGGCGAACAGCGAGCCGATATAGACGATGCCGAGCCACAGCACTGGCGGCAGCAGCATGAGGAGCAGCAGGAGTTGCGGCCGGCGCCAGAACAGGTCCGACAGCGCGCCACGCAAGCCGCCGCTGCCGGGCAGGATGGCGGGGGCGGGATTGGCATTGAGGGCGACGATGGTCATGACGCCACTCTGTGTTGAAGGGGATTATGCGAGAAGCCGCGCTCTACGTCGCCCCCCTCTGTCCTGCCGGACATCTCCCCCTCAAGGAGGGAGATTGGCAATTTCTCGGCCGCGCCAGTCCTGCGACGTTGGAAGCTGGCGAAACCCGAAATGGCAGCCAATCTCCCCCCTTGAGGGGGAGATGTCCGGCAGGACAGAGGGGGGCGCCTAGCGCAAACCTTCCTCATGCCGGCTCATCCATCAGATGCAGGTGCTCGCGGTTGAAGGTCAGCACCACGGCGTCGCCTTCCGCTGGGAGGGCCGCGCCGGCCGGCACGATGGCATGCAGCTTCAAGCCGTCGGCATCGAGCGCCAGCCTGGTGGTGGCGCCGAGATAGTTGGTCGAGACCAGTCGTGCGGCGACGCCTTCGCCGCTTGCGGCGCGGCCGACACGAATGGATTCGGGGCGCAGGCTGCCCCAGCGGTGCTGGCCGGAATAGCGCTGGACGAAATCCGGCGGCAGCACGTTGGACGAGCCGACGAAATCGGCGACGAAGCGCGTCTTCGGCCGCTGGTAGATGTCCTCCGGCGTGCCGATCTGCATGATCTTGCCGTCATTGAAGACGGCGACGCGATCGGCCATCGACAGCGCCTCGCCCTGGTCGTGGGTGACGAAGACGAAGGTGATGCCGAGCGCCTTCTGCAGCGACTTCAGCTCTTCCTGCATGTTCTCGCGCAATTTCAGGTCCAGCGCACCGAGCGGCTCGTCGAGCAGCAGCACCTTGGGCTGGTTGACCAGCGCGCGGGCAAGCGCGACGCGCTGGCGCTGGCCGCCGGAAAGCTGGCCGGGGCGGCGGGCGCCATAGCCGGGCAGCCGCACCAGCGTCAGCGCTTCCTCAGCCGCCTTGTGCCGCCCAGCCTTGCCGACACCCTTGACCATCAGCCCGTAGGCGACATTGTCGAGCACGTTGAGATGCGGGAACAGCGCATAATCCTGAAACACGGTGTTGACGTTGCGACGGTAGGGCGGAATGCCCTCGGCGCGCTCACCGAAGATCGAGATCGAACCCGCAGTCGGCTGCTCGAAGCCGGCGATCAGCCGCAGGCACGTGGTCTTGCCCGAACCCGACGGCCCGAGCATGGCGAAGAACTCGCCCGGCACGATGTCGAGATCGACCGCGTCGACGGCGCGAACGCTGCCGAAATGGCGGGAAACCTTCTGGAAGGAAACGGCTGATGTCATGGCTGCCAGTCTGTTTTGCCGGGTCAAACAAGGACGAATTCACGCGCCGCTTCACCTCCCCCTCGATGGGGGAGGTCGCGGCGAAGCCGCGGGTGGGGGTGATGGCGCGGACCTATCGGACAGGCCCCCACCCCGACGCTGCGCGTCGACCCTCCCCACGAGGGGGAGGGTAAGAGAACTCACCGCCCGCCGATGACGCCGATATAGTCGGACACCCAACGATAGTAGGGTACGCACTGGTTGTTCTGGGTGGCGCATTTCGAGACCGGCGTCTTCCAGAACTTGATCTTGTCGAAATTGTCGTAGCCGTTGGTCTTGCAGCCTTCCTCGCCGAGCAGCTCGTTGCCCTTGCAGGCGGCGGGCACCACGGGGAGCGATCCGAACCAGGCCGAGACGTCGCCTTGCACCTTGGGCGACAGCGAATGTTCGAGCCACATATAGGCACAGTTCGGGTGGGCCGCGTCGGCTTCCATCATGGTGGTGTCGGCCCAGCCGGTGACGCCTTCCTCCGGCACGGTCGAGGCGACCGGCTTCTTGGCGGCGACCAGCGTGTTGACCTGGTACGGCCATGAACCCGAGGCGACGACGCCTTCGTTCTGGAAGTCGTCGACCTGGATGGCGGCATCGTGCCAGTAGCGGCCGACCAGCGTGCGCTGCACGCGCAGCAGGTCGAGGGCTGCCTTGTACTGGTCTTCGTTGAGCTCGTAGGGATCCTTGATGCCGAGTTCCGGCTTGTGGAACATCAAATAGTTGGCGGCGTCGGCGATGTGGATCGGTCCGTCATAGGCCTGGACGCGGCCCTTGTTGGATTTGCCGTCGGGCAGCTTCATCTCCTCGAAGACGACGTTCCAGCTCTTCGGCGCTTCCTTGAAGACCTCGGTGTTGTACATCAGGATGTTCGGTCCCCACTGATAGGGGACGCCATAGTGGACCTTGTCGACGGTGAACCAGGGCGCGTCCTTGAGCCGGTCGTCGACCGCCTTCCAGCTCGGGATGAGATCGGTGTTGATCGGCTGCACGCGCTTGCCGGCGACGAGGCGCAGCGACGCATCGCCCGAAGCCGTGACGAGGTCGAAACCGCCCTCGTTCATCAGCGAGACCATCTCGTCCGAGGTGTTGGCGGTCTTGACGTTGACCTTGCAGCCGCTTTCCTTCTCGAAGGCGGCGACCCAGTCATAGCCCTTGTCGGTCTCACCGCGCTCGATATAGCCCGGCCAGGCAACGATGTTGACTTCGCCTTCGCCCTTGCCGAGTTCCTTGACCTGGGCGATGGCCTGACCGGAGAAGGCCAGCGCGACCGTCAGCGCCGTGCATGACTTCAGGAATGAATTCATCGTCGATCTCCCATTTTGAGGGGCCGCGCTGCTGTGACGGCTTTGTTCCCTGTACGGAAAGTGCTCGGAAAACTCCGGTTTCGCAAATTCATTTATCAGAAGGGCGGTATCGGTTTTTCCGATAGCTGGCACTGCTGGATCAGAGGCGCTGGCGGACCATCCGCTGCGACTGGGCAAGCCCGATGAAATCGCGCGCCGCCTGCGGCAGGCCTGAGCCACGCCGCCAGACCATGCCGACCTGCACCACCGGCAAGGAGCCGGAGATATCACGCGATTCGATGCGGTCGCCTTCCAGCGACCATGGGCGGTAGACAAGGTCGGGCAGCAGCGCCACGCCGGCGCCGGTGGCGACCAGGCTGCGCACGGCTTCCACGGAACGAGTGCGGAAGGCGACATGCGGCCTGGCGCCGATCGCCGTCAGCAGCTTGCCGGTGTTCTCCTCGATCTCATCGACGGTGAGCATGATCAGCGGCTCGGAGGCGATGTCGCCGATGCCGATGATGTCGGCGCCGGCGAGCGGATGGCCGAGCGGCAGCCACAAGCGATAGGCCGAGACCTCGAGGATTTCCGATTGCAGGGCGGTGCGGTCGCGCAAATTGGACGTGACCATGACGGCAATGTCGAGCTTGCCGCCGATCAGGAGATGCTCGAGGTAGTCGCCATTGTCCTCGATGGCCGAGACCTCGACGCCCGGATAGGCGCGGCGGTAGCGGGAAAGCAGATCCGACAGCACATAGCCGGCGACCAGCGAGGTGACGCCGAGCTGCAGCCGCCCGCCGGTCGCGGCCTGCTCGCCGGAGAAGGAGCGGCGGGCATCGGAAACGTCGGCGAGGATCTTCGTCGCGTGGCGCAGGAACTGATGGCCCTTGTGGGTGATGTTGAGGCCGCGCGGATGGCGTTCGAACAGTTCGACGCCGAGATCGCTTTCGAGCTCCTTGATCGCCTCGGTGACCGACGATTGCGAAATGGAGAGGTTCTGTGCCGCGCCCGAGACAGTGCCCTGCTCGGCGACGGCAATGAAGAACTGCAACTGGCGGATGGTGAAAGCCATGGCCGGACTAAACACGGCGCAAGCGGCTGTGGGAAGTGCTGGTCGGCCGATCGTCAACAGGCCCAGTCGTCAACAGGCCTGGTCGTCCAGGCCTAGTCGTCAAAAGGCATTGGCCGGATCAGAACCCGGCGGCGTCGCCGGCGACGCTGAGCCGCGCGCCGGCCTGCGCGAGGGCGGCGGCAATGTCACGTGGCGGCGAGCGGTCGGTGGCGAGTTCGGAAAAGCCATCGAAGCCGCAGACCTGGACCAGGCCCTGACGGCCGAATTTCGTGTGGTCGGTGACAACAAGCGAGCGCTGGCCGCGCGACAGCACCATGCGGGCGAATTCGGCCTCGTCCAGATCGTAATCCATGACGCCCGTCACCGCGTCGACGGCGCCGGTGGAGATGACGGCGTGGCTGACTGAAAAACGGCTGACGAACTCGATGGCCGAGGCACCGAAGGCGGCACCGGAATCGCTGCGCAACTCGCCACCGGCCATATAGACTTTGTTGCCGTTGATGGTGGCCAGCGTGCGGGCGATGTCGGACGAATTGGTGACGACCGTCAGCCGCCGGTGGCCGAGCAATTCCCGCGCCAGGAACGAGGTCGTGGTGCCGGTGTCGAGCATGATCGATTCACCGTCGCGGATGGTGGCGGCGACCATGCGGGCAATGACGCGCTTGGCATCGGCATTCTCGCGCATGCGCCGTTCGAAAGGCGCTTCGCCGACCATCGAAGGCAGGCCGATGGCACCATGCATCTTCAGGACCGAGCCGTCGCCGGTGAGCGGCTTGACGTCGCGGCGCACGGTTTCGAGTGAAACGCCCAGCCGGTCGGCGAGGCTGGCGATGGTGACGGTGCCCTCCTCCTGCAGCAGCCGCAGGATTTCGCCGTGGCGTTTCGAATGGACCATCTGGTTTCCCGGGTTCAGAACTTTGACCGATTCTAAGGTAATTGAAGCGGTTTTAAAGGAACTGTCCCTTCATTTCGGGCAAAATACCCAAAAAAGGTCACATCTTTTTGTTGACAGCCGAGCAACCTTGGCGTGAAATTCAATGTCAGAGGGTTCGGAGCTGCAACGGGAGGGCGATGGCAGAGCCGGAACTCGCAGAGCCAGACAGCTTGGCATGTGGCTGGCGCAAGGAATTTTCAGATCCGCGGGGGCGGATGCCGGGCTCAAAAACCCGGCCACGGGGCTCGTCGGTGCGGTGCGGGATACCGATCCTGGCGTCCCGCACCGACGAGATTATCCGCGTTTTTCCCCGCTGTCGTCGCGCTGCCCGTAGCGCCTCGTCGAAACCAGCAAACCAGGCCACAAACCAGGGATAGCTCCGTGATTGCAGAAGACCGCATCCGTGCCCTGCCCTGCTGGACCGGGGCCATCGAGATCGCCCCGCTGCCCGGCGGCCTGAGCAACGCCAATTATGTGGTCAGCGACGCCGCGGGACGGCATGTCGTGCGCTTCGGCCAGGACTATCCCTTCCACCATGTCTTCCGCGAGCGCGAGGTGATGACCGCGCGGGCCGCGCACGCCGCCGGTTTCGCGCCGGCGGTGCACTATGCAGAACCGGGGATCATGGTGACGGCGTATCTTGGAGCCAGGACCTATCTGGCCGACGATGTGCGCGCCAATCTTGGCCGGGTCGCGGCCCTGATGCGCGGTTTCCACCGGGAGATGCCCAACCATATCTCCGGCGCCGGCTTCATGTTCTGGGTGTTCCACGTCATCCGCGATTATGCACGTACGCTGGAGGAAGGCGGCAGCCGCAAGCGCAGCGAACTGCCGCACCTGCTGACACTGGCGGACGAACTGGAGCGCGCTCAGAAACTGCTGCCGATCGTCTTTGGCCACAACGATCTGTTGCCGGCCAACATTCTCGACGACGGCAACAGGCTGTGGCTGATCGATTTCGAATATGCCGGTTTCAACACGGCCATGTTCGACCTTTCCGGCGTTGCCTCGAATGCCGGCATGAGCGACGAGGAATCCTTCGCCTTCCTGACCGCCTATTTCATGAAGGAGCCGGACGAGGCGATCCGCCGCTCGCACGCGGCCATGCAATGCGCCTCGCTGCTGCGCGAGGCGATGTGGAGCATGGTGTCGGAACTCTATCTCGACGCGCCGGGCATCGACTACGTCGCCTATACCGAGGAAAACCTGGTGCGGCTCGACGCGGCGCTGGAAAACTACCGGACAAAATACGGGATCCTGAAATCATGACATTGCCTGGCCATGCCGCGATCGTCGTCATCGGCGGCGGCATCATCGGCTGTTCGACGGCCTATCATCTAGCGCGCGATCACAAGGCCGACGTGGTGCTGCTCGAGCAAGGCAAGCTGACCTCGGGCTCGACCTGGCACGCCGCCGGCCTGGTCGGGCAATTGCGCTCGTCGGCCTCGATCACGCGCGTGCTCAAATACTCGGTCGAGCTCTACAAGGGGCTGGAGGCCGAAACCGGCCTTGCCACCGGCTGGAAGATGACCGGCTGCCTGCGGCTCGCGACCAATGCCGACCGCTGGACCGAATACAAAAGGCTGGCGACGACGGCGAAAAGCTTCGGCATGGACATGCAGCTTTTGTCGCCGGCGGAGGTCAAGGCGATGTGGCCGCTGATGGAAACCGGCGATCTCGTCGGCGCCTCCTGGCTGCCGACCGATGGCCAGGCGAGCCCCTCGGACATCACGCAGTCGCTGGCCAAGGGCGCGCGCATGCATGGCGCGAAGCTTTACGAGGATGTGCGCGTCACCGGTTTCGAGATGAAGGACGGCCGCATCACAACGGTGAAGACCAACAAGGGCGACATTGCCTGCGACAAGGTGGTGAACTGTGCCGGGCAGTGGGCGCGGCAGGTCGGCGCGATGGCCGGCATCAACGTGCCGCTGCAGCCGGTGAAGCACCAGTACATCATCACCGAGAAGATCGCTGGCCTGGCGACCGACGCGCCGACAATCCGCGACCCCGACCGCCGCACCTATTTCAAGGAGGAGGTCGGCGGGCTGGTGATGGGCGGCTACGAGCCCAATCCGCAGGCCTGGAGGACCGATCTGCCCGGCGGCGACGTGCCCGACGATTGGGAATTCCGGCTGTTCGACGACGACTACGATCATTTCGAGCAGCACATGACGCAGGCGATCGCGCGCGTGCCGGCGCTGGAAACCGTCGGCGTCAAGCAGATGATCAACGGGCCGGAGAGCTTTACGCCGGACGGCAATTTCATCCTCGGCACGGCACCGGAATGCGCCAACATGTTCGTCGGCGCCGGCTTCAACGCGTTCGGCATCGCGTCCGGCGGCGGTGCCGGCTGGGTGCTGGCGCAGTGGGTGGTCGATGGCGAGGCGCCGCTCGACCTGTGGGTGGTCGACATCAGGCGCTTTTCCAACTTGCATCGCGACCGGCAATGGGTGTGCGACCGCACGCTGGAAGCCTATGGCAAGCACTACACGATCGGCTTCCCGCATGAGGAGTATGCCAGCGGTCGGCCGCGCATCGTCTCGCCGCTTTATGAGCGGCTGAAACAGCGGCAGGCCGTGTTCGGCTCGAAGCTCGGCTGGGAACGGCCGAACTGGTTCGCGCCAGAGGGGGTCGAACCGCGGGACATCTATTCCATGGGCCGGCAGAACTGGTTCGCGGCGGTCGGCGACGAACACCGGCATGTGCGTGAAAAGGTCGGTATTTTCGACCAATCGTCCTTCGCCAAATACGAGTTGAGCGGACCTGACGCGGCGAAGGCGCTGGACTGGATCTGCGCCAACGACGTCAGCAAGCCGGCCGGCCGGCTGACCTACACCCAGCTTCTCAACACGCGCGGCGGCATTGAGGCCGACCTGACCGTTGCGCGGCTGGCCGAGGAGACATTCTACATCGTCACCGGCACCGGGTTCCGCACCCACGATGCCTCGTGGATCAGCGACCATATTGGCGAGGGCCTCGATGCCACACTTGCCGATGTCACCGAGGATTTCGGCACGCTCTCGCTGATGGGACCCCGGGCGCGCGACGTGCTGGCTGGCGTGACCGATGCGGACGTGTCGAACACAGCATTCCCGTTCGGCCATGTCCGTGAAATTGCCATTGCCGGCCACACGGTACGGGCGTTGCGCGTCACCTATGTCGGCGAACTCGGCTGGGAGTTGCACGTACCGATCGCCGCCACCGGCGAAGTCTTCGACGCGCTGATGGCGGCCGGCAAGAGGCACGGCATCCGCCCTGTCGGCTATCGCGCGCTGGAATCGCTGCGGCTGGAAAAGGGCTATCGCGCCTGGGGCTCCGACATCACGCCCAACGACACGCCGCAGGAAGCCGGGCTCGGCTGGGCGGTCAAGCTGCGCAAGAACACCGATTTTGTCGGCCGGCGCGCGCTGGAGAAGGCCAACGGCACGGCATTGAAGAAGCGCTTTGCCGGCTTCACGGTCGATGATCCCGACATCGTGCTGCTCGGACGCGAGACCATCCTGCGCAATGGCGAGCCGGTCGGCTATCTGACCAGCGGCGGCTATGGCTACACGCTGGGCAAGAACATCGGCTACGGCTATGTGCGCAACGCCGATGGGGTGAGCGACGATTTTCTCGCCTCGGGCGACTATGAACTGGTCGTGGCCATGGAGCGGGCGCCTGCCAAAATCCATCTCGAGCCGATGTACGATCCGGCAGCGGGGCGAGTGAAGGCCTAGTTGACGCGCAGCGCAAGACCGCGGCTGGGCACGGTGTCGGCCTCGCCAGGCATGGAGACGTAAGGCCGCGTTTCCTCGACGCGGGTGACGAGGCCTTGCGCCTCGAGTTCGGCGATGCGCGCGGCAAAGCCTTGATCCCAGAGCGTGTTCTTGACCGTCAGCACGATGATGCCGCCCGGGCGGCAGATGCGGATCAGTTCGTCCAGCCCTTCGACGCCGACATGGCCCGAGGTGAAGACGCCGGCCGATACGATGCCGGCGTAGGCATCATCGGCAAAGGGCAGCTCGCCGCCGAGCGCCAGGCAATGCAGCGCCGAATAGACGCCCTTGCGAGCGGCCTGATCCAGCATGCCTTGCGAGATGTCGAGCGCCTCGACCTCAGGATAGCCTGCAATGTTCAACCATTCGCCGATGAGCCCGGTGCCCGCGCCGGCGTCGAGCAGCGGGACTGAGCCGCGCGGCAGATGGCGGGCCAGCAAGGCAAGGCAGATCGTCGGATGGCGGTAGCCGGCGGCCGACATGTCGGCATCATAGGTTTGCGACCAGCGATCATACAGCGCCGCCACTTCCTCGGGCCGTGTCGCGGCATAGGCTGCGCTGAGCGCGCCCAGGTGTTTATCGTCCGTCATGCTTTCTCGCCCGATCGAGTTGCCTTCGATCGGATGATAGCCAAACGGCGAAAATTGTGGAACCGTTGCGGCGAGAAATAACCGCGTGGGGCGAAGGCATGGTGACGGACGAGGTGCGGGCGAAACTTGCCGCAATTCCGATGCTGGCCGGCTATACCGGGCCGCTGGATCGGCTCGGCGGCCTCACCAACCTGGTCTTCAAGGCCGGCGAATTCTGCCTGCGCATTCCCGGCAAGGGTACGGAAGAGTATATCAACCGCGCCAATGAGGCGGTGGCGGCGTGCGAGGCAGCCAAGGCAGGCGTAGCCCCCGAGGTGCTGCATGTCGACCCCGGCACCGGGATGATGGTGACGCGATTCATCGCCGGCGCCGAGACGATGTCGCCGGAGAAATTCAAGGCCCGGCCGGGCAGTCCGGCGCGTGCCGGCGAGGCCTTCCGCAAGTTGCATGCTTCGGGCGCCGTATTCCCGTTCCGCTTCGAACTGTTTGCAATGATCGACGATTATCTCAAGGTGCTGTCGACCAAGAATGTCGCGCTGCCCGCCGGCTATCACGATGTGGTGCGCGAGGCCGAGACCGTGCGATCGGCGCTTGCCGCGCATCCGCTCCCCATCGTCGCCTGCCACTGCGATCCGCTGTGCGAGAACTTTCTCGATACGGGAGAGCGGATGTGGATCGTCGACTGGGAATATTCCGGGATGAACGACCCGCTCTGGGATCTCGGCGACCTCAGTGTGGAGGGCAGATTCGACACCGCGCAGGACGAGGAGATGATGCGCGCCTATTTCGGCGGCGAAGCGACGCCGGCGGAGCGCGGCCGCGTCGTCATCTACAAGGCGATGTGCGACCTCTTGTGGACGCTGTGGGGCCTGATCCAGCTCGCCAACGACAACCCGGTCGACGATTTCCGCGCCTATGCCGACGGGCGGTTTGCCCGCTGCAAGGCGTTGATGGAGACGCCGGAGTTTTCACGGCACCTGGCGGCCGTGCGTAGGGGTTAGTTCACGCCCTTCGGCACGTTTTCCGGCGGCACCGTGGTCTCGACCACTTTCTGGCGGTGGAAGATGAACAGGCCGGCGAGCACCACAATGCCGGAGCCGATCAGGATGCGCGGGCCGGGAACGTCGCCGAAGAACGCCAGCCCGAAGACCACCGCCCATAACAGCAGCGTGTAGTGCAGCGGCGCCAGCGTCGAGGCCGGCGCCAGCTTGAGCGCCCTGGTGATCATCAGATGCGCGCCGCAGGAGACGATGCCGAGCAGCAGCATGGCGCCGAAATCGAGCGCCGACGGTGTCCGCCAGGCGCCGATGGTCATGACGCCGCCGACCACCAGCGTGCCGATGGTCTGCCACGTCACCAGATTGGTGTCGCTGGTGCCGCGCAGCCGGCGGTTGAGGATGATGGCAAAGGCAAAGGCGATGCTGCCGACGAGCGCGAAGCCCGACGACAGCGAAAACGCCGCCGAAGACGGCTTCAGCATGATCAGCACGNTCAGCACGCCGAAGAAGCCGAGCAGGATCGCCGCCCAGCGGCGCCAGCCGACCTTTTCGCCCAGCAGGAAGTGCGACAGCGCGGCGACATAGATCGGCCCTGCCATGTAGAAGCTCATGACATCGGCGAGCGGCAGATAGACGACGGCGGCGTAGAACAAGGCTGTGTCCAGCGTCGTCGCCACCACGCGCAGGATTTGCAGCCCCGGCCGCTCCATCTGGAACAGTCTGCCGGCGCCCTGGTTGGCGATCATCGGACCAAGCACGAAGAAGGCGCCGATCGACCGGATCAGCACCACCTGGCCAACGGAGAAGCTGGCGACCAGCCACTTGCCCATCGCATCGTTCAGCGCAAACAGGAAATCGCCGGCCAGCATCAGCAGAATGCCGGCCAGAAGCACGTTCCTGATCGTGGAATTTTGCGCCACGGGTTGCGTCATGCCGATCCCGATTCCTCCCTTTTCGTAACTGCGTCCTAGACGGAAGCGGCCACTTTGACGAGGAGAATCCGGGAAAGGGCGAGACCAGAACCGGGAATCGACTGGGCCTACCCTGCCTGATGCCTGCGGTTGACCGTTGCCGGCCGGCCGGGGATGGACAGCCTGGTGTCCTGCCTTGTCCTTTCCGCCACCACCTTGCCCCTGGCGACGACGCAAATGCGCTCGGCGCGCAGGCGCAGGGCCTCGATCGGGTTGCCGGCATCGAGGATGACAAGGCTGGCGCGCTTGCCGACCGCCAGGCCGAGATGATCGAGCCCCATGATCGCGGCATTGACGCTGGTGACCATGTCGAAGCAGCGCGCCATGTCGGCCGGGCTGGACATCTGGGCCACATGCAGCCCCATGAAGGCGACGTCGAGCATGTCGGCGGTGCCCAGCGAATACCAGGGATCGAGCACGCAATCCTGGCCCCAGCCGACGCGGATGCCCAGCGCCTGCATCTCCTTGACCCGGGTCAGGCCGCGGCGCTTCGGGAAGGTGTCGTGGCGGCCCTGCAGCATGATGTTGATCAGCGGGTTGGGAATGGCCGACACACCGGCCTCGGCAATCAGCGGCAGAAGCTTCGAGACATAGTAATTGTCCATCGAATGCATCGAGGTGAGGTGCGAGCCGGCCACCTTGCCCTGCAGGCCCAGCCGCTGCGTCTCATAGGCCAGTTGCTCGATATGGCGCGACAGCGGGTCGTCGGTCTCGTCGCAATGCAGGTCGACCATCAGGCCGCGTCTTGCCGCGATCTCGCAGAGTTCGGTCACCGAGCGCGTACCATCGGCCATGGTGCGTTCGAAATGCGGGATGCCGCCGACCACGTCGACGCCCATGTCCAGCGCGCGGATGGTGTTTTGGCGTGCCGTCGGCGAGCGATAGAAGCCGTCCTGCGGAAAAGCCACCAATTGCAGGTCTATGTAAGGGGCGATGGTCTTCTTGACGTCGAGCAGGGCCTCGACCGCCAGCAGCCGGTCGTCGCAGACATCGACATGGGTGCGAATGGCGAGCAGGCCCATCGACACCGCCCAGTCGCAATAGGCGAGCGCCCGGTCGCGCACCGCCTCATGTGTCAGCAGCGGCTTCAGTTCGCCCCAGAGCGAAATGCCTTCGAGCAGCGTACCCGACGCGTTGATGCGCGGGATGCCGTAGGAGAGCGTGGCGTCCATGTGGAAATGCGGGTCGACGAAGGGCGGCGACACCAGATTGCCATATGCATCGATTGCCACACCGGCGGTGACATTCAGTTCGGGCTCGATTGCCGCGATTGTCTCACCGATAATGCCGATATCGGCGATGGTGCCGTCAGGCAGCGTTCCGCCGCGCACGATAAGGTCGAAATCCATCGTTCGTCGTCCCCTGAAGAATCACTTTGACATCGTGTCGCAAAAGGCACCATGCCGCAGCCGTTTCTTGCCGACCGTTGCGGACAGTTCCCTCCAGCGGCAACTCCCTCTATAAGCCGCCTTCGTCCTCCCGGCATCAAGGATCAGCCGTTGTTTCGTTTCTTCCGTTCGACGGAAAACCAGCGCCTCGTCGCAAGGCTGCTCAAGGAATCTTTCCGGCAGCACAGGGTCGGCTACGGCGCCGCCATCCTGTCGATGCTGGTGGTGGCCGGCATGACGGCTGCCAGCGCCTGGATCCTGCGCGAAATCACCAATGAATTCGTGATCGACAAACGTGTCGACCGCGTCAACATGATTGCCCTGGCGGTCGCCGGAATCTTCGTCATCAAGGGCCTCGCCAATTTCGTGCAGGCCTATTTCATGAGCCGGGTCGGCAACGCCATCATCGCCGAGCGGCAGCGCAAGATCTACGACCGCATCCTGGCGCAAGGCATCGAATTCTACCATTCGACCTCGTCGTCCGACCTGATCACCCGCATGACCAACAATGCCCAGGCGGCGCGCAACGTGCTCGACCTGATCGTCACCTCCTATGTGCGCGATCTGGTGACCTTGGCTGCCCTGATTGGGGTCATGGTATGGCAGCAGCCGGCGCTGTCGCTGATCTGCTTCGTCGTCGGCCCGGTGGCCATCTATGGCGTCAACCGCATCCTGAAGCGTGTGCGTAAGTTCGCTGCCATGGAGTTCCGCTCGGTCGGCCAGATCGTACAGGTGATGCAGGAAACCGCGATCGGCGTGCGCGTGGTCAAGTCCTTCAACCTCGAAGGGTTGATGCGCAAGCGCATGTACAAGGCGGTATCGGACGTCGAGGACAGGGCCAACAACATCGCCGCGCTGGAAGCGGTGACCAGCCCGGTGATGGAGACGCTGGCCGGGCTGGCGATCGCCGGTGCGGTCACGGTGAGCGGCATGCTGGTTCTGCAGGGCGGCCAGATGCCCGGCAACATCATGGCCTTCATCGCGGCGCTGCTGCTGGCTTATGAACCGGCAAAGCGGCTGGCCCGCGTGCGGATATCGCTGGAAAGCGGCATTGTCGGCGTGCGCATGATGTTCCAACTCGCCGACGAACCGCTGACGTTGGCCGAAAAGCCGGATGCGAGACCGCTTCTGGCCGGACCGGGCGAGATCCGCTTCGACGCCGTCAGCTTCGCCTATCAGAATGGCCCGCCGGTGCTGGATCGGTTCGACCTGACCCTGGCGCCCGGCAAGATGACGGCGCTGGTCGGGCCTTCCGGCAGCGGCAAGTCGACGATCCTGAACCTGATCATGCGCATGTACGACCCGCAGGGCGGCAAGGTGCTGCTCGACGGCCAGGACATCTCCCACGCCACACTCGCGTCGCTGCGGGAAAAGATCGCCTATGTCAGCCAGGATACGTTCCTGTTTGCCGGCACGATCATGCACAACATCCGGCTCGGGCGGCAGGATGCGACCGACGAAGAGGTGATCGCCGCCGCCAGGGCGGCCAACGCGCATGACTTCATCATGGCGCAGGCGAAAGGCTACGAGACCGACGTCGGCGAGAATGGCGGCCTCTTGTCCGGCGGCCAGCGCCAGCGCATCTCGATCGCACGCGCCATGCTGCGCAACGCCGAAATCCTGCTCCTGGACGAGGCGACCAGCGCGCTCGACGCCGAATCGGAAGCGCTGTTCCGCGACGCGCTGCAGCAACTGACCGAAGGCCGCACGACGATCGTCATCGCGCACCGCCTGTCGACGGTTCACCAGGCCGATACGATCGTGGTGCTGGAAGGCGGCAAGGTGGTAGAGAGCGGCCCACACCGGACCTTGCTCAAGCAGGGTGGGCTGTATCAGAAGCTCTATGAGTACCAGTTGATGCCGTGAGGCGCTTCTTCCTTCTCCCCTTGCGGGAGAAGGTGGCCTCGCGTAGCGAGGTCGGATGAGGGGTGCTCCAGCTTGGCGCCGCTGGCACTCCGTCACCCACCCCTCAACCGTCTCGGCGCTGCGCACCGATCCACCTTCTCCCACAAGGGGAGAAGGAAGAACCACGCTACTCCGGCACGTGCCTCACCGCGCCCTTGTCGGCGCTGGTGGCAAAGGCAGCGTAGGCGCGGAGCGCCGTCGTCACCTTGCGCTTGCGCTTTTCCTCGGGCTTCCAGGCCAGGGCGCCTTTTGCCTCCATTGCAGCACGCCGGGCATCGAGCTCTTCGTCGCTGACCGCCAGGCGGATGGTGCGGTTAGGGATGTCGATCTCGATCGTGTCGCCCTCCTGCACCAGACCGATCATGCCGCCCTCCGCCGCTTCCGGCGAAGCATGGCCGATCGACAGGCCCGATGTGCCGCCCGAGAAGCGGCCATCGGTGACCAGCGCGCAGGCCTTGCCGAGCCCTTTCGACTTCAGATAGCTGGTCGGGTAGAGCATTTCCTGCATGCCGGGGCCGCCGCGCGGGCCTTCATAGCGGATGACGACGACATCGCCGGCCCTGATCTCGTTGGACAGGATCGCCTTGACCGAGGCATCCTGGCTTTCGAACACGCGAGCTGGCCCGGTGAACTTCAGGATCGACTCGTCGACGCCGGCGGTCTTCACGATGCAGCCGTCGAGCGCCAGATTGCCCTTGAGCACGGCAAGGCCGCCGTCCTTCGAGAACGGCGTCTCGGCCGATCGGATGACGCCTTTCTCGCGGTCGAGATCAAGATCGTCCCAGCGGCGATCCTGGCTGAAGGCGACCTGCGTCGGCACGCCGCCGGGTGCGGCGAGGAAGAAATCGCGGACGTTCTGGCTGGTCGTGCGCGAGATATCCCAATGGTCGAGCGCCTCGCCAAGGCTTGATGTGTGCACCGTCGGCAGGTCGCGGTTAATCAGTCCGGCTTTGTCGAGTTGGCCGAGGATCGCCATGATGCCGCCGGCGCGGTGGACGTCTTCCATGTGGACGTCGGACTTGGCCGGCGCCACCTTGCAGAGCACCGGAACCCGCCGCGACAGCCGGTCGATGTCCTCCATCGTAAAGTCGACCTCGCCCTCATGCGCGGCAGCCAATATATGCAGCACCGTGTTGGTCGAGCCGCCCATGGCGATGTCGAGCGTCATGGCGTTCTCGAAGGCGCCCTTGGAGGCAATGCTGCGCGGCAGTGCGGTCTCGTCGTCCTGTTCGTAATAGCGCTGGGCCAGATCGACGATGAGATGGCCGGCCTCGACGAACAACCGCTTGCGGTCGGCATGCGTCGCCAGCGTCGAACCGTTGCCGGGCAGCGACAGGCCGAGCGCCTCGGTCAGGCAGTTCATCGAATTGGCGGTGAACATGCCCGAGCAGGAGCCGCAGGTCGGGCAGGCCGAGCGCTCGATGACCTTGACGTCCTCATCGGAGATCTTGTCGTCTGCGGCCGCGACCATGGCATCGACCAGGTCAAGCGCCTGCGTTTTGCCGGCGAGTACCACCTTGCCCGCCTCCATCGGCCCGCCGGACACGAAGACGGTCGGGATGTTGAGGCGCAACGAGGCCATCAACATGCCGGGGGTGATCTTGTCGCAATTGGAGATACAGACCATGGCGTCGGCGCAGTGCGCATTGACCATGTATTCGACGGAATCGGCGATCAGCTCGCGCGACGGCAGCGAATAGAGCATGCCGTCATGGCCCATGGCGATACCGTCATCGACGGCGATGGTATTGAATTCCTTGGCGACGCCGCCGGCCTTCTCGATTTCACGCGCGACCAGCTGGCCAAGGTCCTTCAAATGGACATGGCCCGGCACGAACTGGGTGAAGGAGTTGACCACGGCGATGATCGGCTTGCCGAAATCACTGTCCTTCATGCCAGTGGCGCGCCAGAGGCCCCGGGCGCCGGCCATGTTGCGGCCATGGGTGGTGGTGCGGGAGCGATAGGCAGGCATGTTTTTTCCTTGGTGGCTGGCCGCAGCCGAGGAAGGGCGCGGCGGCGCTGAATTCGGATCGCAGGCGTTATAGACGCGCAAGTCCGGTCTGGCCACAATTTTGCTATGCGCCAGATTCCGCGAAAGACCGGATGTCGCAAAAAATTTCAGGCCGCTGTCGGATCGCTCGGCGCGTGGCCGTCCTTGGGCAAACGGCAGGAATGGCACCATTCTCGGAGTCAGCCGTTTCCCTATAACAGCAAAAGAGCAAACCGAGGAGCACGACATGCAAAAGATCACCACCTGCCTGTGGTTCGACGGCCAGGCCGAGGAGGCGATGAATTTCTATGTCTCCATTTTCAAGAATTCGAAGGTGCTGAGCGTGATGCGTTGGCCCGAAGGCCACGCCGATGAAGGCAAGGTGCTGGTGACTACGTTCGAACTCGACGGCGTGCCGTTTCAGGCGCTCAATGGCGGGCCGCAATTCAAGTTCAACGAGGCGATGTCACAGTCGATCGACTGCAAGACGCAGGAAGAGGTGGATTATTTCTGGGAGAAGCTCACCGAGGGCGGCGAGCCCGGCCCCTGCAGCTGGCTGAAAGACAAGTTCGGCGTTTCCTGGCAGGTCGTGCCGGAGCAGCTGCCGAAGCTGCTTCTGGATCCGGACCGGGCCAAGGCCGGCCGGGTGATGTCGGCGATGATGAAGATGGGCAAGATCGATATTGCCACGATCGAAGCGGCTGCAAGAGGCTGAGTGAAGCCCTCAACGCCGCGCTGCCCCTCATCCGCCCTTCGGGCACCTTCTCCCCGTGAACGGGGAGAAGGCAAGCTGGCGCTTACGCCGCCTTGTCGCGGACCTGGTAGTCCTTGATGGTGGCGAAGCGGATCGCTTTCCAGCGTTCGGCTTCGTAGTTCAGCGAGAAGGCGTGCTGGGCGAGGAATACAGGGTCGTTGTCGAGGTCGCGGGCGATGTCGCCGCGATGCGCCTCGATGAAGCGGAGTGTCTCGGCCTTGTCGTCGGCCGAGATCCAGCGACACACTGAGAAGCGCGACATCTCGAATTCGACCGGCAGCGTGTATTCGAAGTTCAGCCGCTCCTTCAGCACGTCGAGTTGCAGCGCGCCGACGACGCCGACGATGGCCGGCGAGCCGTCCTCGGGCGAAAACAGTTGCACGACGCCCTCCTCGGCCATCTGGTGCAGCGCTTCCTTGAGCTTCTTGGCCTTCATCGCATCGCCGAGACGCACACGACGCAGGATTTCGGGCGCGAAGTTCGGCACGCCGCGAAACAGGATTTCCTCACCCTCGGTCAGCGTGTCGCCGATGCGCAGCGTGCCGTGGTTGGGAATGCCGACGACATCGCCGGCGAACGCTTCGTCCGCTGTGACGCGGGTGCGGGCAAAGAAGAACTGCGGCGCCGAGAGCGACATCGGTTTGCCGGTGCGCACCAGCTTGGCCTTCATGCCGCGCTCGAGCTTGCCCGAGCAGACGCGCACGAAAGCGATGCGGTCACGGTGGTTGGGGTCCATGTTGGCCTGGATCTTGAAGACGAAGGAGGTCATCTTCTCCTCGGTCGCCTCGATCGTGCGGGTGTCCGCCTCCTGCGCGCGCGGCGGCGGGCCAAAAGCGCCAAGCGCCTCGATCAGGTCGCGAACGCCATAATTGCGCAGCGCCGAGCCGAAATAGACCGGCGTCAGATGGCCCTCGCGAAACGCTTCGACATCAAGGGGTCGGCACGCTTCGCGCGCCAGTTCCAGTTCCTCGATGAACGCTTCGCGCTCGTTCTCCGGCAGCAGGCCGGCGACGCGGTTGGAATCGGGACCATTGACGGGCGTGCGTTCCTTCTCGTCGTCGCCCCTGCGCACCGCGTTCAGCGCCAAATGGTAAGTGCCGGAAAACGTCTTGCCGCGACCGATCGGCCAGGTGATGGGCGCTGTATCCAGCGCCAGCTTCTGCTCGATCTCGTCGAGGATTTCGAACGGGTCGCGGCTTTCACGGTCCATCTTGTTGACGAAGGTGATGATCGGGATGTCGCGCAGCCGGCAGACCTCGAACAGCTTCAGCGTGCGCGGCTCGATGCCCTTGGCGGCGTCGATGACCATGACGGCCGAGTCGACCGCCGACAGCGTGCGATAGGTGTCGTCGGCGAAATCCTCGTGGCCGGGCGTGTCGAGCAGGTTGAAGACATTATCCTCATACTCGAAGGTCATCACCGAGGTGACGACCGAAATGCCGCGCTCGCGCTCGATCTTCATCCAGTCGGACCGGGTCTGGATGCGGTCCTTCTTGGCCTTGACCTCGCCGGCAAGCTGGATGGCGCCGCCGAACAGCAGCAGCTTTTCGGTGAGCGTCGTCTTGCCGGCGTCCGGATGCGCGATGATCGCGAAGGTGCGGCGGCGCGATACCGCCTGTTCGATGTCTTCAGCCAATTTTTGGAATCCTGTCTGTGGCGCGGGCTTCTAGCAGCGCATTTCGGGCCTGTCGAACAGATTTGGCCGGATTGGCCTGCCGGCACTTGAGATAGGTTCGACGCGATGGCATCAGAAGACCCTGTTCGACGGAGGTTCCGCATGGGCGCAGCCAAGCAAGTGATCGTCATCGGCGCCGGTATTATCGGTGCTTCCATGACCTGGCACCTGACCAGGGCCGGGGCGCGGGTGACGGTCATCGCCGCCGACAGCGCCGCAGGTGGGGTCGCCACGCCGAACTCCTTTGCCTGGATCAACGCCACATGGGGCAATCCGGAGCCCTATTTCCGGCTGCGCACCCGCGCCATGGCCGAATGGTCGCGGCTGGCACGGGACCTGCCCGGCCTGCCGCTCAGCTGGTGCGGCGGCCTGTGCTGGGATTTGTCGGCGACTGACATGGAAACCTATACCGCGCAGCATTCGGCCTGGGGCTATGGCATCGAGCGCGTCGACCGCGCTGGCGCGGCACGTATAGAGCCCAATCTCATCGAACTCCCGGATGTCGCCTTGCATGTCGCCGAAGAGGGTGTTGCCGAGCCGGTCGCGGCAACGAAGGCGCTGCTGGCCGATGCCGAACGACGCGGCGCGGGGATCATCTCCAGCACGGTGACGGCGCTTGTCCAGACAGGCGGCAGGATTTCGGGCGTCGACACATCGCATGGGCTGCTTGCCACCGACGAGGTGGTGATCGCGGCCGGCGTCGGCTCAGCAGATATTGCCGCCACCGCCGGCATAAATCTGCCGCTCGAGACGCCACCCGGCCTGATCGTCCACTCGCGGCCCCACCAGAAACTGCTGAACGGACTGGTGCTGGCCGAGCGGCTGCATATGCGCCAGACGGCCGAGGGCCGCATCATCGCCGGTTCCGATTTCGCTGGCGCCGATCCCGGCGTGGATGCGCAAGCCACCGCCAGCGAACTGTTCGCGGTCCTGAAAGCCAGCCTGCGCGGCGGAGACGGGCTGGCGCTCGACTTCCACACGGTCGGCTACCGGCCGACGCCGATCGACGGTTTTCCGATCATCGGCCGCGCGGAGGGCATGGACGGCGTCTATGTCAGCGTCATGCATTCCGGCATCACGCTGGCGCCGGCCGTCGGCCTGTTTGCCGCTCGCGAAATCCTTGACGGCGAGCGCGATCCGCTGCTGGCGCCCTATGGATTGGGTCGCTTCGCTCAATAGCCTGGCGGGCGGCTGAAGCCACCGGTCAACGGCATCATTGCCCTGGCGATGCCGAGCAGCCGTGATTCCGACCAGCGCCTGCCGACCAGTTGCAGGCCGATCGGCAGGCCGTCGCTGTCCTGTCCGCAGGGCATCGAGAGCGCCGGGTGGCCGCTGTAGTTGAAGACAGCACCATAGGCCGGGAGCATCCAGTAGCTCTGGTCCTTGCCGTCGACTTTGATCGGCGTGCCAGACTCGCAATGTGAAAAGGCCGTGGTCATGGCGACCGGGCAGAGCAGCGCATCATGTTTTTCAAGGAACTGATCCCAGGCGAGAATCGATCTGTCACGGCGGGCGAGCGCCTCGAACCAGCGCGAGACGGGTGTCGGCTCGTCCGGCGGCTCGGGCTGCGCGGCCTCCATCATCATGCCGATCAGCGCGCCTCCTTGCGCGAGATCGTCATGCAAATCCAGTTTTGGAAGTTTCGCTTTCTCGACGGTCGCGCCGGCCGATTGCAACTGCTTTGCGATATTTTCAACAGCAGCACCGATGTCGTCGGTCACCGGGAAGCCTGGAAAGGTCGGTGCAAAGGCGATGCGCAATGTCTTGAGGTCGAGCTTCGGCATGTCCTCGACCGGCACCGGCGCGAGATCGGTGTCACGCCCGTCCGATCCGGCAATGATGCGATAGATCAAGCACAAATCGTCCACGCTGCGCGCCAGCGGCCCGACGCAGGACATCAGCCGGACGCTGCGCGCGGCATCGCCCGGATTGGGAAAGGCACCGGCCAACGAGACGCGATGCTCCGTTGGTTTCAAGCCGTAGACGCCGCAAAAGGCGGCTGGGAGACGGATCGAACCCTGCATGTCGGTACCGACATCGAACGGCGTCATGCTAGCCGCGATCGCCGCTGCCGCGCCGCCGCTGGAGCCGCCAGAGGTGCGCTCAAGGTTCCAAGGATTGCTTGTGCGGCCGAACAGCGGATTGTTCGACTGCCAATCGGACAGCATGCTGGCAACGTTCGTCTTGGCCATCAGCACGCCGCCGGCCGCCTTCAGCCTGGCGACGACCGGGCTGTCCTGCTGCGCGACATAGTCGGCGAAGAGCGGAAAGCCGACGGTTGTTTTCATGCCTGCTGTCTCGTGCATGTCCTTCAGGGTGAAGGGAACGCCATGCAGCGGACCGAGCGCTTCGCCCCGCACCAGCGCTGCGTCCGCTTTCTTGGCGCGTTCGCGCGCGCCCTCCCTGTCGAGCGAGACGACCGCGTTGACTGTCTCGTTGTGACTGTCGATCTGCGCCAGATGGGCGTCGAGTGCCTCGACGGCGGAGATTTTGCGCGCGGCGATTGCCGTGGCGAGATCGACGGTTGAGGAGAAGGCAATGTGCATGAGGAATGCTCCGGCTTGGCGGCACTCGCCTTGAAGATGGCGGATCGAGGCACGGCTTCAAGCGGAGTTGAGCATTCGAGGATCGGCTGTGCTTGATTGGAATTGCGCCGGTCAAGGCCAATCGGATTTAGTCGACGGTCTCGCTTCGGCTGCGAAATGTTCCTGCCGGTCATCGACGGGGCCGTGATCTTCGCTATGGTTCCACCTCAGGCGGCCCAAAATGTATCGCCAGCCAATCACGATTGGGCATCCCGGCCGGCAGCACTCGGGGGGAGCCGCGATCCTCGGGCTCTCCCTAAATAGCTCGAAGCGATATCCCGTTGCGGATCATGGATCCCCGCGTCGACAAGCACCCGCGTCGACAAGCAATTGGCTTACTGGAAATTGAAATACAGCGCCGGCGGGTATTGCTGCCCTTCGGTGGCCGTCGCGGTTGCCCCCGCGGCCGACCTGATTCCGCCTGTCGACGTGTCGTCCAGGGGCGGCCGGGTCACCTGCGCCGTGGCGGCATTGTCTTGCGTCACCGCAACTTTCTTCTTGGCCTCCGCCGCTTGCGACAAGACAAGCAGCACGAGCAGTGCGGACAGAACGAGTTTCATGACAGTTTTCCTCTCTGGCTACAAAGCGCGCGCATTTCCTGGATAGGCTCATACGGCGCGCCCAAGTTCCTCTTCATGAGTCATCAACTCCACCTCGCCGCTGTGCGCGGCTTGGCCGCCTCACTGCCTGAATCCGGACTCGTCGAGCAGGGCGACCTGCTTGCCGTCGATATAGAAGCGAATCGCGTGCGCCTCGTTATCGACGTCGATGCGGGTCGGCTTGGCGGCCACCACAGCCGTTGCGCCCTTGAGATATCTCGAGTGAGAGTCGCCGGCCGGCGCGTATCGAAACAGCAGCACCAGTGCGATGCAGCCTGCGGTAAATACGATGAATGTCAGTCTGGAAGAGGCGTTTGCGGTCATCCGGTCATTCCTTCAATTCGAGGTGGCATTACGGTTCGGTTGCTACCGGGCTTCTCAGCCTGGTTTCGCCGTTGCTCGATGGGAGCGTGTCACAGCTTTTCGAAAGAAAGGGGAATGACCTCCCCGGCGCACGTTCAGAACGTTCGCTGACAGTATGCCCCTTGCCCTTCGCGAGCTTAGCGCCGGCCCACAAGCCGGGAAGGCTGCACGCGCGGAATGCCGTGGAATTCTCTGGAATTCCTTTTATATTAGCAGATCGAAAAGTAAGGTGTGAGGTTTTGCCACGGCGTGTTATGGCGGAAACCAAACCGCAAAGGCAGCCACGTGGCACAGCACATTGCTCAGAAATTACGGCTGACTTCGGCGTTGTTGGGGACGGTAACCCGCAAGGATCTGGCGGCGGCTTTCCGGTCCGTCAATCCGAAGACCTCATTCGATCTCGGCCGTGCCGACAAATGGCTGCAGGGCCGCGCCCAGC
This sequence comes from Mesorhizobium sp. LNHC221B00, assembly GCF_000502935.1. Taxonomy (NCBI): domain Bacteria; kingdom Pseudomonadati; phylum Pseudomonadota; class Alphaproteobacteria; order Hyphomicrobiales; family Phyllobacteriaceae; genus Mesorhizobium; species Mesorhizobium sp. LNHC221B00. The sequence goes on from NZ_AYWR01000001.1 coordinate 95,525, forward strand.
CGCGCGAGCATAGTGTGTATGAAGACTGGGTGAAGCTGCTGGGCTTGGAACAGTCAGGCGCATGGATCGCCGACTGCGACCTGCCAAACTTCACGGCCGCGATCGCGACCCGCCACAACATCGACAGCGCAGATCTCGAACGCCGCGCCGGGTCTCAGTTCGAGACCTCGTCCAACCATGAAGAGCGCAGCCTCGCCTTGGCGCTTGCCGGTACCTATGCATGCTATTCGCGTGCCTGGTCTCCTTACTATCGCGGCCAATTCATCAGGGGCATCCTGTCGATGGAGCCGGGGCCTGGCTCACATGGCCTGACCGCCAGCTATCGCGAAATCTTGCCGACAGGCCAGTTGGTGCTTGGCGGCCCGGTCACGCCGGCCAAGCGTGCCCTTTACATGCATCTGAGGGAAGTCGGCGGGGATGCGCAGTTCTTCGTCAGCCTGTTCCCGCGGTCGCAGCCGGGGAGCGTTCTTGGCGGATATATGTGTGGAACGGCGATTATCGGCCCGGAGGCGCAGCCGTCGCTTACAAGGATCCTCATGGTGCGTCTGCGCGATCAGGCGCGGGGCGCCACCCCGTGGGGCGGATACCTGCTGCCCGATGAGTCGATTTCGGCAGATCTGGCATCGGTCGGCATGTCCATCGAGCATCCCGAGCAGGTCGACCGGCAGCTCACGCGGTTCCTCGTTGGAGGGAGCGATGGCGGCGTCCACCAGATCCCGCCTGCCGAGTTCCGCGCCATCCTCGATGTCTTCGACCGCCACTGGCTGAAGCACTCGAGCGCGCGGCAAAGCCCCTGAAGTGCCAAACGCCGGATGTCGCGGCGCTGACTGATTTGTAACCTAAAGGGCCAGGGCAAGCCTTGCAGATGCGGGCGCAAACGGTCGAATGGCGATGCCGTCCCGGGTCATGGTGACGAAGCTCGACGGCGGGATCGCCTGCCAATCGCCGCCCTCGCGATCGAACGGTTCGGAGACGATGCAGCGGCCGCCGCCTTTTCGCAGGGCGGAGGTGTAGAGCGTCGGCGCGTGAGCGTCGGTGGCATAGCGCACCGCATGCAGCGCCTGCCCGTCCGAGAAGGCGGCGGTAAGCTTCAGCGCCGGTTCGAGGCCGGCGCGGCGCGAAGCGTCGAGCACGCGGCTGGTGGCGCGCGACACTGCGCCTTGCGGGTCACCGGCCAATCCCTCGTCGATCATCAGCAGGAAAAACAGTTCGGAATCGGTGGTGCCTTCGCGCTGGTCGAAGACGGCGTCGCAGAGCGTGTTCTCCAGCGCGCGGCGGATCTTTTCGAAGCCGCCTATCTGGCCATTGTGCATGAACGACCAACGGCCCGAGATGAACGGATGGCAGTTCATGCGGCTGGTCGCGCCGCCGGTCGAGGCCCGCACATGGGCAAGGAACAGGCCGGATTTGATCTGCCGGCACAGGCTCTTCAGATTGGGATCGGACCAGGCCGGCAGGATGTCGCGGTAGAGGCCGGGCTCCGGCCGGTCGTCATACCAGGCAAGGCCGAAACCATCGCCATTGGTCGGCGACTTCGCTTCCTGGGCGCAATGGCTCTGGGCAATCAGCGAATGGCAGGGCGCGGTGAGGATGTCTTCGAGAAAGACCGCTTCACCGAGATAGGCCGCCCACCGGCACATCGCTTCTCTCCTAGGCGCGATCCGGAAGAGCCGCCGGCTCCTTGGTCGCGTGCGTGCCTCTGTTGTGCGTCCGCTCGTAAAGCTCGCGAACGATTCGGCTGGCGGTAGTCTCAAACAGAAATGGCAAGAAAGCGTGAACGAGCGCGGCACCGGCCGCCGTCAGCAGCCGCGAGGAGAACCACGCCGCAAAGGCCATATGGCTGAAATAGGTTTCGCCGACCTTGGCCGGATGAGAGGTGAAAATCCTTGCGACCGACATGCTGGTTCCCCTTCAGCGCTTCAGGTTCCGATATGAGTATCCTGACACGCTTCGCAGGTTCATTGGTCTCAAAATGTCCTTGTATTTTGTCATTTTGTGGGACAAACATCCCACATGGCGCTGAATATCGATGAAATCGACCGGAGATTGCTAACCGAATTGCAACGCGACGGCACGCTGTCGGTCGACCAGCTGTCGGAGCGGGTGGCCTTGTCGCGCAATGCCTGCTGGCGGCGCGTCAAGCGGCTGGAGGAGGATGGCGTCATCACCGGCCGGGTGGCGCTGGTCGATGCCGAGAAGCTCGGACTTGGCCTTTCGGTGTTCATTCTGGTCCGCACGTCCAATCACGATCCCGACTGGCTGCAGAAGTTCCGCGCGGCGGTGACCGGTCTTTCCGAGATCATCGGCGTCTACCGCATGTCCGGCGACCTCGACTATGTCCTGCGCGCCCGCGTCGCCGACGTGAAGGCCTACGACCGGCTCTACCAGCGGCTGATCGCCAAGGTGGCGCTGTCCGATGTTTCCGCCTCTTTCGTGATGGAAGAGATCAAGGAGACGACGGTGGTTCCGATGGAAGTGCGCTAAGGTATGTTGATATTCAGGTGATGCCGGCCTGCAAACGACGGGTTTCTCCGCTTCCGGTGCTCACGGACCGAATGTCCGCTCCGCTCCGGTTCTCGAAATCCGCCGTTTTCGACTCGGCCTGACCTGAATCTCAACACACCTCAGGCCATACTGATGCCTGAAAGAAAGCCGTTGATAGGCTTGCGGGCGAATTGACCGAATCGGCATTCGCGCCGATAGGATCGATTTTATGCGCGCAGCCCTCCAAAACCCCTCCGTCATCGGTCCGACTGTCGGCGTCGTCAGGCTGCCGCATGCTGAAGGACTACCGCTTCCCGCTTACGAAAGCGCCGGCGCCGCCGGCATGGATCTGCGCGCGGCGGTGCCTGACGACCGGCCGCTGCTGATCCTGCCGGGAAAACGCGCTCTCGTGCCGACCGGGCTGATCCTCGAAATCCCCGAAGGCATGGAAGGCCAGGTGCGGCCGCGCTCCGGCCTTGCCTTCAAGCATGGCCTTACCGTCCTCAATTCACCGGGCACGGTCGACAGCGACTATCGCGGCGAGGTGAAGGTGCTGCTGATCAATCTCGGCGACGAGGATTTCGCCGTGACGCGCGGCATGCGCATTGCCCAGCTGGTTTTCGCCGCCGTGACGCAGGTGGGCGTCGAAGAACGCTCGCTGGCCGGCGGCACCGCGCGTGGCTCGGGCGGGTTCGGATCGACCGGCACCGCCTGATGCAAATTCCAAAGCTGGTCATCTTCGACTGCGACGGGATCCTGGTCGACACGGAGAATCTTGCCAACCGACGCCTCGCCGAATGGCTGAGCGCGGCGGGCTATCCAACGACGTTCGAATATTGCCGCAAGAACTTCTCCGGCCGCAGCATGGTGTCGGTGCAGAAGGAGATCGAGGCGCAGACCGAAGTCCGGCTCGGCGCCGACTTCGTCGATCGCTGGAACGCCGGCCTGCCGGACCTGTTCGCCCATGGCGTTGAGGCGATCCCCTATGTGCGCGAGTTCATCGAGGCGGTTCGCGCGGCCGGCATCGCCTATTGCGTCGCCACGTCGGCCCGGATCTCGAAGATGCACATCACGCTTGGCCAGACCGGGCTGTTGCCGCTGTTCGAACATGCGATGTTCAGCGCCACCATGGTCTCGCGCGGCAAACCGTTCCCGGACCTGTTCCTGCATGCGGCCAAGACGATGGGCTTTCCGCCCGCCGACTGCATCGTCATCGAGGACAGCGTCGCCGGCACGCAGGCCGGCATCGCCGCCGGCATGCGGGTGTTTTCCTATCATGGCGACCCCTATTCCGACCGCGATGGCCTGATCCACGCCGGCGGCATCCTGTTCGACGACATGCGCGAACTGGCGGGACTGGTGCCGATCCACTGATCCGCCGGGCTTGATGGACGGGCTGGACGCCGTAGGGCGCTGTGCTACGGTCCGTGCGCCCGACAGCCCGAGGCGTCCATGCCAACGAACCTCTTTCGCTTCATCCTCGCCTTGGTGCTGCTGCCGTTCTTGTGGACCGCAGCCGGCGCGCAAGCGGTCGGCTTTCCGGATCTCGGCAGCGCGCTGCCCGGCCGCACCGATGTGACCTATCTCGATCTGGCAAAAATGGTCATTCCGGGCCTCGCCGCTGATAAGGACGGCTTCTACAAGGGCGGGTCGCCCATCGACATGCGCCACATCGAGGGACCGGATGATGGCGGGTCGCCACCCGAGACCTCCAGCTTTTCCAATGCCGCGGTGCTGGCCATCAAGGCCGGCGGCAAGGACCGGCTGGCGATGCTGTTCGACCTTGGCGATTCTCCCGACAGCGCCGAGGGCTACGCGGTGCTGGCGCTGTACGACATCACGGCCAAACCGAAATTGCTCGACGCGGCCAATGTCGCGGTCGACCGCAGCACCTATTTCCGCGAGCCGAACAAGCTTTCGATCGGCGACGGCGACGACGCGCTCATAACCATGAGCGCGCATTTCAATTCGAACCAGAACTATGTGGCCACGCCGCTGATCATGGTTGCCAAGGACAGGTTCGAACTGATCGACATGATCTATACGTTCGATGAGAAGCTGTGCGCCTACAGCCGCAAGCAGGACATCGGGTTCCAGACCATCGCGGACGGACAGCCTTATGCCGCCATCAAGGCGACAGTCACCGACGCCACCGAGCCAAGCGGTGAAAGCTGTGACGAGGCCGCGCCCAAGGCTGCGTCGCACGAGATTTCCGTAACCTACCATTGGGACAAGACGCACTACGTCAAGGATTCCGACGCGTTCGAAAAATTGGCAGCAGAGAACGAGAAACGCTTCTGATCCAGGCGCATTCATTTGCCCGGGCAGGGCGGGCAAGCTAAAATCCGCGCCATCGCACTGCACATATGGGGGAATTGCCATGGACAAGGGTAAGATCTTTCGTGACCTGCATGCCTCGAGCTTCGTCATGCCCAATCCCTGGGATGTCGGCACGACGAAGCTGCTTGGCTCGTTCGGCTTCAAGGCGCTGGCGACGACCAGCGCCGGCTTTGCCTTTTCGCGCGGCCTGCCGGATGGCGCCGTGACCTTCGACCAGATGATCCATCATTGCCGCGACGTGACGGCAGCAACCAGCCTGCCGGTTTCGGCCGATCTCGAAAAAGGCAAGGGCGACAGCGCCGAGCAGGCCGCCGAGACGATCTTCGCGGCGGAAGCGGCGGGCCTTGCCGGCTGCTCGATCGAGGACCACACCGGCGATCCCGACAAGCCGATCTATGATTTTGCCCACGCGGTCGAGCGCGTCGCGGCGGCGGTGGAGGCGGCGCGGGCGCTGAAGCGCGATTTCGTGTTCACGGCGCGGGCCGAGAACTTCTTGTGGGGCAAGTCCGACCTCGACGACACCATCAAGCGGCTGCAGGCCTTCGAGAAGGCCGGCGCCGACGTGCTCTATGCGCCTGGTATCGACGACGTCGAGATGGTGCGCACCATCTGTTCGGCGGTGAGCAAGCCGGTCAATGTCATGGCGCGGCCAGGCTTCACCATCGCCGATCTCGCCATGGCCGGCGTCAAGCGCATTTCGCTCGGGCCGTGGCTGACCAATTTCGCCTACGGCATGCTGGAAACGGCGGCACGCGAGATCCAGCAGGACGGGACGTTCGGCTTCACCCGCGCCGCCATGCCGTTCGGCAAGTTGCAGGCGCTGTTTCGTGAGTCCTCATGAACAGGGAAGTCCTCATGAATAGACGGGGCGGCGGATTCCCGCGAGTTTAGCCCCGCGAGGGGTTAGCCGCCCGCGCCGAAATCGCCTTGTGCAGGTGCACCATCATGGCGGCGGCGAAAAGCGGCGTCACCAGGTTGAGCAGCGGCACGGCGAGGAAGGCCGCGATGACCAGCCCGGCGAGGAACACCGTTCCGGCATGGTGCCTGCGCAAGGCCCTGGCTTCCTCCTCCGGACGGAAGCGCATGGCGGCGAATTCGAAGAATTCCCGCCCGAGCAGGTAGCCGTTGACGACGAAGAAGGCGGCGATGTTGATGCCCGGCACCAGGAGAAGCAACAGGGCGACGATGTTGCCGAGGATGACGACGCCGAAGAACTTTATCGCCAGCACCAGCGAGCGCAGCGCCGGCATGGCGCGGCCGGGCGGATCGGCGGGATAATCGGTGCGCTCGACCACTTCGGCGACATCGTCGAGGAACAGGCCGGCGATCACGGCCGTCACCGGCGCGACGAGCAATGCCATGCCGAAGGCGAGCGCAATTGCCGCAATGATGCCGCCCAGCCAGCCGGCCCAGGACGGTATGCCCGGCAACAGCGTCTGCAGCCATGGCAGGGCCAGCCATTCGACAAGGCTGGTCAGGCCGAACCACAGGGCGACCAGCGCCAGCAGGGTCAAGCCCAGCGTCTTGAGGAACACGGCTCGAAAAGGCGGCGAGAGCAGCTCAAGGGCCGCGGTGCGGGCAGCGTCGAAAATCACCGTGCTTCAACCCCTCGATGAGCAGACACCGCCGAATGGACGGACGCTCCCGAGATAGGCAGCCCAAGCCATGAGCACAAGCGCGCAGCTATCTTGCAAGCGCCGGTTTGCGAACCGGGATGGTCATGGCCGCGACGCCGGCAACGACACAAGCCATGCCGAGCCACGCAGTCGGCCCCAAGGTTTCGCCGAGGAAGACAGCGCCGATGCCGACGCCGATCGGCACGCGCAGATAGGCCTGCGACGTCGTGCCGACCGAGCCCAGCGTGTGGATGAGGCGGAAATAGATGACGAAGGCGAGCGCCGTCGAGAACACCGACAGGCCGAGCAGCGCCAGGATCGACGCCAGAGATGGCGTGAGCGTCCAGGGCTGGTCCACCACGAGGCTGAGCGGCACCAGCATCACCGCACCGCAGAGCATCGAACCGGCCGCCGGCAGCATCGGATCGAGGCCCTTGAAGCCACGGCCGAAAATCGCGGCGCCGGCATAGCAGATCGTCGCCACGACGATGGCAAGCTGCGCCCACAGTTCATGACCGAGACCGCCCAGCGCTTCGGTACCGATGATGAGGCAGATGCCGGCAATGCCGGCGCCGACACCGACCAGTTTGCGCAGCGTGACCGGTTCATGGCGGGTGATCAGCGCGGTGAGCAGGAAGGTGAAGATCGGCGAGGTCGCGTTCAGGATGGTAGCGAGGCCGGCATCCACCGAACGCTCGGCGGCGGCGATCAGCGTGAACGGGACGACGCTGTTGAGGCATGCCTGGAAGGCGAAGCGGCGCCAGCTCGCCGCATCGCTGGGCATGGCGAGCCCACGCCAATGGATGATGGCCAGAAGAATAGCGCCGGCAATCAAAGTGCGCGCGGCAATGAAGGTGATCGGCGGGATCGTTTCGACGCCGATCTTGATGAAGGTGTAGGAGGCGCCCCACAATACAGCCAGCACGCCGAGCAGCGCCAGGTCGGTCGTTGTATCGTTTCGTGTCGGCATCCGCTGGCTCGCCTTCGGGCCGTGATCGAACAGGCCAGAGTTGTAGGCAAGATCGCGACAAAATGCTTCGGCCACGGTCGAATTGTCGTAGCGCCTCAAGTGGATGCGCTGGGATGATCCGCCAAAGTTGAGTGCCGCGCTCTAGGCAAAGCCGTTTCGAATCGCTAGACCCGCGCCCGGCCTGCATGGCAAGAAGCTGGCTCTGGTTTTTGGCGGAGATATTGATGCCGGATTATGACGTGCTTTGCATCGGCAATGCCATTGTCGACATCATCGCCCAGTGCGAGGAGGAATTCCTCGAAACCAACGGCATCATCAAGGGCGCGATGAACCTCATCGATACCCAGCGCGCCGAACTGCTCTACAGCCGCATGGGTCCGGCGATCGAAGCCTCCGGCGGCAGCGCCGGCAACACGGCGGCCGGCGTCGCCTCCTTCGGCGGCCGTGCCGCCTTCTTCGGCAAGGTTTCCAACGATGCGCTGGGCGAAATCTACGCGCACGACATCCATGCCCAGGGCGTCGCTTTCGACACCAAGCCGCTCAAGGGCGACCCGCCGACGGCCCGCTCGATGATCTTCGTCACCCCCGATGGCGAGCGCTCGATGAACACCTATCTCGGCGCCTGCGTCGAGCTGGGGCCGGAGGACGTCGAGGCCGACAAGGCGTCTGGCGCCAAGGTCACCTATTTCGAGGGCTATCTGTGGGATCCGCCGCGCGCCAAGGAAGCGATCCGGCAGACCGCGAAACTGGCGCACGCGGCAGGCCGCGAAGTGTCGATGACACTTTCGGATTCGTTCTGCGTCGACCGCTATCGCGACGAATTCCTCGAGTTGATGCGCTCGGGCACGGTCGATATCGTCTTTGCCAACAGCCACGAGATCAAGTCGCTCTACCAAACATCGTCGTTCGACGAGGCGCTGGCGCAGATCCGCAAGGATTGCCGGATCGCCGCCGTGACGCGGTCCGAGAAAGGCTCCGTCATCGTGCGCGGCGACGAGACCGTGGTCATCAAGGCCACCGCCATCAAGGAGCTGGTCGACACGACCGGCGCTGGCGACCTCTACGCCGCCGGCTTCCTGCATGGCTACACGCAAGGCCGCGACCTCAAGACCTGCGGTGACCTTGGCTCACTGGCGGCCGGCCTGGTGATCCAGCAGATCGGGCCAAGGCCAAGACAGAATTTGCGCCGCGAGGCCGAGCAGGCGGGGTTGTTGTAGGGGGCACTTTTTTCCTTCTCCCCCTGTGGGAGAAGGTGTCGCCGAAGGCGACGGATGAGGGGTGCTCCAGCTTGACAGGACGGCGATCCGTCACGCACCCCTCATCCGTCTCGGCGCTGCGCGCCGATCCACCTTCTCCCACAAGGGGAGAAGGAAAAAAGTGCCCCGCTGCTCACCGTCGCGTCACTGTCACATATCGCTCCTACACGACATCGCGAGCCTCCCGCGACTGACATTTCGGGGCGCGCCCGCAATCAGATGGATGTTCAAAAATGCAAGGCAGCAAGCTGTCGGGCGGCGCGGGTCGTTGCCGCCGCGATCTTCGTTTTCAGCACTAGAAATTCAGCAACCGGCCGCGGCCAAGGGAGGAGCGCGGCCCGGAAGACAGATGCATGAACAGATTTCAGACAACCGGTCTCGGGCAAGACGACTTCGCGGAGATGGTCGCGGAGGATGTCGAACGCGCGCTTGCCCATTATGACGAGGCCATAAACCAATCCACCGTGGTCTCCGTCGGCAAGATTGCCGGCAGCATAGCGTCCGCAGTCACCTCGCTGTCGCCGAGGCACCAGCGCGCCATCGACACCATCCATGCCGACCTTCCCGGCCTTGCCCAGAAATTCGTCCGCGCGCTCGCGGCGGAAGCCGCGCGCCGCAGCGAAGCCGGCACCGCCGGACTGCCGGTGCATTTGTCGGCCGGCGAACCACCTCCCCCGCCCCCACAATCCGACGACCTCGAATCGATGCTGATCGAGGACTGGGCTGGCCGTGTCGCCGGCTCGACCTATCTGGAAGAAAATTTGCGCATCGCCCGCTCGACCCTGCACCGCTGGCAAAGACGCGGCGACGTCATCGCCTTGCGCAAGGGCGGCCGCAAGCACGTTTTCCCGCTGGCGCAGTTCGTCGACGGCAGGCCGGTCGCGGGCATAAGCGACGTGCTCAAGCTGATCGGCAATCCGAGGCTCGCCTGGCTGTGGCTGACACGCCCGGCGGCGCAACTCGACGGCCGCATACCGATCGATCTGCTGCGGCAGGATCAGGTTGACGAGGTGGTCGAGGCCGCGCGGGTTTTCGCACCGGGCTGAGCTTCGTTCGAAAAGCGTTCACAGTCTCCCAATCGGCTCTCGCCTGTCGCCCTGATCGCCGCTCAAGTCCCCGCCGTATAGGCCGCGATCGCCGCCATGTTGACGATGTCTGAGTCCTTGGCATTGAGCGACACGATCTGCACCGGCTTGTTGAGGCCGACCAGCAGCGGGCCGATGACCGTCGAGCCGCCGAGTTCCTGCAGCATCTTGGTCGAGATCGAGGCCGAGTGGAACGCCGGCATGATCAGCACATTGGCCGGGCCGGTGAGCCTGATGAACGGGTATTGTGCCATGGCGCGTGCGTTGAGCGCGACATCGGCGGCCATTTCGCCGTCATATTCGAAGTCGACGCGGCGCTTGTCGAGGATGCGCACGGCCTCCTGGACGCGCTCGGAACGCTCGCCCTGCGGGTGGCCGAAGGTGGAATAGGCAAGCATGGCGAGCCTCGGCTCGTAGCCCATGCGGCGGGCAAAGCCGGCCGCTTCCTCGGCGATGTCGGCGATCTGCTCGGCATTGGGCATGTCGTGCACGGCGGTGTCGGCGACGAGGACAGTCTTACCCCGCGCGAGCACGATCGAGACGCCGATGACGCGATGGCCGGGCTTGGCGTCGATGACGCGGCGAATGTCGTCGAGCGCGGTGGAATAGTTGCGGGTGACGCCGGTGACGATGCCGTCGGCGTCACCCAGCGCCACCATGCAGGCGGCGAAGTGGTTGCGGTCGTTGTTGATCAGGCGCTGGCAGTCGCGGAACAGGAAGCCTTTGCGCTGCATGCGCTCGTAGAGGTAATCGGTGTAGATGCCGTTGCGGCGCGACAGCCGGGCATTGATGATCTCGATGCCTTGCTTGTTGAGGTCGATGCCGGCGTGCTTGGCGTTCTCCTTGATGACGTCGTCGCGGCCAAGCAGGATGGCGGTGCCGAGCTTCTGGTTCACATAGGAGACGGCGGCGCGCATCACCTGCTCCTCCTCGCCCTCTGCGAAGACGATGCGCTTGGGCTGGCGGCGCACGCGGTCGTAGATGCGTTGCAAGGTGGAGGCGATCGGATCGCGCCGGGCGGACAGTTCCTGCGCGTAGCGGTCGAGGTCGAGGATCGGCTTGCGGGCCACGCCCGAATCCATCGCCGCCTTGGCCACCGCGAGCGGAATGGCCGAGATCAGGCGCGGGTCGAACGGCACCGGAATGATGTAGTTGGGTCCGAATCTCGGCCTGTTGCCCTGGTAGGCGGCGGCGACGTCGTCGGGCACGTCCTGGCGCGCCAGTTCGGCGAGAGCGCGCGCGGCGGCGATCTTCATGTCGTCGTTGATGGTGGTCGCCCGCACATCCAGCGCACCGCGGAAGATATAGGGGAAGCCGAGCACGTTGTTGACCTGGTTGGGGTAATCGGACCGCCCGGTGGCCATGATCGCGTCGGTGCGGATCTCGGCCACTTCTTCCGGCGTGATCTCGGGATCGGGATTGGCCATGGCGAAGATGATCGGGTTCTTGGCCATCGACTGCACCATGGCGGTCGTCAGCGCACCCTTGGCGGAGAGGCCGAGGAAGACGTCGGCGCCGTCGAGCGCTTCGGCAAGGCTGCGCCTGTCGGTCTTGACCGCATGCGCCGACTTCCACTGGTTCATGCCTTCGGTGCGGCCCTGGTAGACGACGCCCTTGGTGTCGCACAGGATGATGTTTTCCGGGGCAAAACCCATCGCCTTCATCAGTTCGATGCAGGCGATGCCCGCGGCACCGGCGCCATTGCAGACCAGCCTGGTGGTCTTCATGTCGCGACCGGTGACCTCCAGTGCGTTGATCAGGCCGGCGGACGAAATGATGGCGGTGCCGTGCTGGTCGTCGTGGAAGACCGGGATATCCATCAGCTCGCGCAGACGCTGCTCGATGATGAAGCATTCCGGCGCCTTGATGTCTTCGAGATTGATGCCGCCGAAGGAGGGGCCGAGGTAACGCACGCAGTTGATGAACTCCTCGGCATCCTCGGTGTCGACCTCGAGGTCGATGGAATCGACATCGGCGAAGCGCTTGAACAGCACCGCCTTGCCTTCCATGACCGGCTTGGAGGCCAACGCGCCGAGATTGCCCAGACCGAGGATGGCGGTGCCGTTGGAGATGACGGCGACCATGTTGCCGCGCGTCGTGTAGTCGAAGGCGCGGCTCGGATCCTCGGCGATGGCGCGCACCGGCACGGCGACACCCGGCGAATAGGCGAGGCTGAGATCGCGCTGCGTCGTCATCGGCTTGGTGGCGACGATCTCCAGCTTGCCGGGCCGGCCCATCGCGTGGAATTCGAGCGCTTCCTGCGCGCTGACGGACGGACCGCTGTTCTCGGTTTTCCTGGCCATGATGTCTTGATTTCCTCACCGGTGCAGCACCTCCTTGAAGCGGGTGCTTTGTTTCGGTCCGAATTAAGACCACGCGCCGCCGCGTGTAAACCGCCAGAGCGTGGGAATCGCAGGCCGGCGCGCAAATGCCGGCAAGCGACCAGCCAGTCGTCCCCTGCTTTTCGAGGCTCCGGCATTAAACCGGGCAATCACATCTGCTAGCGTGCCGCGCATGAATATGCACAGCCCGAACGAGCCAGACGCCCCCGAGGCGATGACGCCGCCGCAGCCTGGTGCGGCCGCCGTCACGCCGATGATGGAGCAGTTCATCGAGATCAAGGCGGCGAACCCGGATTCGCTGCTGTTCTACCGCATGGGCGACTTCTACGAGCTGTTCTTCGACGATGCCGAAAAGGCCAGCCGGGCACTGGGCATCGTCTTGACCAAGCGCGGCAAGCACCAGGGCCTCGACATTCCGATGTGCGGCGTGCCGGTGCACGCAGCCGACGACTACCTGCAGAAGCTGATCGGCCAGGGATTCCGCGTTGCCGTCTGCGAGCAGATCGAGGATCCGGCCGAGGCCAAGAAGCGCGGCTCCAAATCGGTGGTGCGCCGCGACGTGGTGAGGCTGGTGACGCCGGGCACCATCACCGAGGACAAATTGCTGGCGCCGTCGGAATCGAGCTTCCTGATGGCGCTGGGGCGGGTGAAGGGCGGCAGCGATCACAGCTTTGCAATTGCCTGGATCGACATCTCGACCGGCGCCTTCCGCGTCGCCGAGACCACCGCCGATCGGTTGCTGGCGGACATCTTCCGCGTCGATCCGCGCGAGCTGATCGTCGCCGAGCCGGTGTTTTACGATGCCGAGCTGAAGCCGGTGTTCGACGTGCTCGGCCGGGTCGCCAACCCGCAGCCGCCATCGCTGTTCGATTCGGCCTCGGCCACCGGGCGCATCGCGCGCTTCTTCGATGTGGCGACACCGGACAGTTTCGGCACGTTTTCGCGCGCCGAGCTGTCTGCGATCTCGGGCGCCATCGCCTATGTCGAGAAGACGCAGAAGGCCGAGCGCCCGCCATTGTCACGGCCCGAGCGCGAGGAACAGGGCTCGACGCTGTTCATCGATCCGGCGACGCGTGGCAATCTCGAACTCCTGCGCACGTTGTCTGGCAGCCGCGAAGGCTCATTGTTCAAGGCGATCGACCGCACTGTGACCGGTGGTGGCGCCAGGTTGCTCGCCGATCGGCTGATGGCGCCGCTGACCGACCCGGCAGCGATCGGCGCGCGCCTGGATTCGGTGTCGTTCTTCCGCTCCGAGACGCGGCTGTGCCAGGCAGTGCGGACAAGCCTGAAGAGCGTCGCCGACATGCCGCGCGCGCTTTCCAGGCTGGCGCTCAACCGCGGCGGCCCGCGCGACCTCGGCGCATTGCGCGCCGGTTTCGAGGCGGCCGGCGCCATCGCCGAAATCTTTGCCGAGACCACCCTGCCACAGGAGTTGGCGAGCGCGCTCGCCGCGATTCATGCGCTGCCCCAGGCGCTCGCCCGGCATCTGACGCAGGCGCTTGGCGAGGAACTGCCGCTGCTCAAGCGCGACGGCGGCTTCCTGCGCGGTGGCTATCACGGCGAACTCGACGAGATGCGGGCGCTGCGCGACGAGTCGCGAAAAGTGATCGCCGGGCTGGAGCGCTCGCTGATCGAAGAGACCGGCATCCGCTCGCTGAAGATCCGCCACAACAATGTGCTGGGCTACTACATCGAGGTGACCGCCAACCATCATGCGGTGATGACCGGCAGCGATGGCGCCAAGGCGCGCTTCATCCACCGCCAGACCATGGCCAACGCCATGCGCTTCACCACGACTGAACTTGCCGAACTCGAGACCAAGATCGCCAATGCCGCCGACCGGGCGCTGGGCATCGAACTGGCGGCCTTCGATGCACTGACGGCGGAAGCGGTCGGCGAGGCGGAGAAAATCCGCGCCGGCGCCGATGCGCTCGCCGTGCTCGACGTCTCGGCGGCACTGGCGCTTTTGTCGGAAAGCGAGGCCTGGTGCCGGCCGGTGGTGGATTCCAGCCTCGCCTTCGACATAGCGGGCGGCAGGCATCCCGTGGTCGAGCAGGCTCTGCGCCGTTCGGGCGATGGTCCGTTCGTCGCCAACGATTGCGACCTCTCGCCGGAGGGCAGCGCCAAGAACGGCGCGATCTGGCTGCTGACCGGCCCCAACATGGGCGGTAAATCGACGTTCCTGCGGCAAAACGCGCTGATCGCCATCCTCGCCCAGACCGGCTCGTTCGTGCCGGCGGCATCGGCCCATATCGGTGTCGTCGACCGGCTGTTCTCGCGCGTCGGCGCTTCCGACGACCTGGCGCGCGGTCGTTCGACCTTCATGGTCGAGATGGTCGAGACGGCGGCGATCCTCAACCAGGCCGGCGAGCGGGCGTTGGTGATCCTCGACGAGATCGGCCGCGGCACCGCAACCTTCGACGGCCTGTCGATCGCCTGGGCGGCGGTGGAGTACCTGCATGAGAAGAACCGCTGCCGGGCAATCTTCGCCACCCATTTCCACGAAATGACTTCGCTCGCCGGCAAGCTGGCGCGGCTCCACAACGTCACCATGCGGGTCAAGGAATGGGAAAACGACGTCGTCTTCCTGCATGAGGTCGGCAAGGGTGCGGCCGACCGCTCCTACGGCGTCCAGGTGGCGCGGCTCGCCGGCCTGCCGGAAGCAGTGGTCGACCGGGCCAAACAAGTGCTGCACCAGTTGGAGGAAGGCGAGGTTTCCGGCAAGACCAACCGGCTGGTCGACGATTTGCCGCTGTTTTCCGTGGCGGTGAAGCGCGAAGCACCGAAGCCGGTGAAAAGCGACGCACTGGGCGCAGCACTCGGCGACATCAACCCCGACGAGATGACACCAAGGGAAGCGCTGGAGGCGCTTTACCGGCTGAAGGGGCTGGCGGGAAAGTAGATTGGGCTGTGGGCATGGCTGCGTCGCCGAAACCGCCAATCTCCCCCTCAGGTGGGGAGATTGGCAGCTTCATCGCCGCGCTTAGATCATCTCCAGTCCGCGCTTGCGCGTCGGCGGCGGGAAGGCGCGGTCGAGATCGGCGAGATCCTCACCGGTGAGCTTGATGTCGAGCGCGGCAAAGTTCTGGCGGACGTGCTCCTGGCTGCTGGCCTTGGGAATGGCGATGACGCCCTCCTGCTGCATCACCCAGGCCAGGGCTATCTGTGCCGCGGTGGCGCCATGGCGGGCGGCGACCGCGTCGAGCCTGGCATTGCGCGCCAATGCACCTTGTTCGACCGGAGAATAGGCCATCAGCGGAATGCCTCGCTTCCGGCTCCAGGGCGCCAGATCGAACTCGAGGCCGCGCCGGACCAGATTGTAAAGCACCTGATTGGTCTGGACATTGCCGCCATTGGGTAAGCCGGCGAGGTCTTCCATCTCCTCGATGTCGAAATTGCTGACGCCCCAGTGGCGGATCTTGCCGGCTTTCTTCAGCGCCTCGAAGGCTTCGACCGTCTCCGCCAAGGGCACGCTGCCAGGCCAATGCAAGAGATAGAGATCAATGCGGTCGGTGGCGAGGCGCTTCAGGCTGTTCTCGCAGGCGCGCTGCACGCCGGCGCGCGAAGCGTTCGACGGCAGAACCTTCGTGACCAGGAAAACCTCGGCACGGCGGCCGGCGATGGCTTCGGCCACCACTTCCTCGGCACCGCCGCTGGCATACATCTCGGCGGTGTCGATCAGCGTGACGCCGAGATCGAGGCCAAGCTTGAGAGCAGCGACCTCATCGCCACGGCGCCTGATATCCTCGCCCATTTTCCATGTGCCCTGGCCGAGAACGGCAATGGCTTCGCCGGAGGGCAGCGTGGTGGTTCTGACGGTCGATGGCATGGCAGGCTCCGTTCGGGGTCGGATCGCATCACAGGCCGGGCGAGAAATCCAGAGGCGTTCTCGCCGCCGGCGATCTGTCGAACGCCTATTTCACCGGATGGGCGGCGAGCCAGTCCCGCATCTGCTTGATCTCGGTCTCCTGCGCGGCGATGACCCCTTTGGCCAGTTTGCGGATTTCCGGATCCTTGCCATTGGCAAGCTCGACCTTGGCCATGTCGATGGCGCCCTGATGGTGCGGGATCATGCCGCGAACGAAATCAACGTCGGCATTGCCGGTATATTGCGAGGCCATCATGCCGGCGTGCATCTTGTCCATCGCCGCCTTGTAGCCCTCTGTCGACGGGCTTTCCGCGCCCATCGCCATGCCGGCCATGTCGTGTTTCATCTCTTCGCTTTGCGCCGGGACGCTTTCGAGGAAGACGGCAAGCAGCATTCCGGCCGCCATCAGCAAAAGCACGAGTTTCTTAGCCAGGGTCATTCATGGTCTCCTGTTGCATGGATTTGGTATTTGGGGGCTTGGATCAGAGTTTCAACGTTCTCAGCCGCAATGCGTTGGCGATCACCGACACCGACGACAGGCTCATCGCCGCCGCCGCCAGCATCGGCGACAAAAGCGTGCCGGTGAGCGGATAGAGCACGCCGGCGGCGACCGGTACGCCAAGCACATTGTAGAGGAAAGCGAAGAACAGGTTCTGGCGGATGTTGCGGATGGTGCCCTGGGCCAGCGTGCGCGCCCGCACGATGCCGTTGAGATCGCCCTTGACCAGGGTGATGCCGGCACTTTCGACCGCGACATCGGCGCCGGTACCCATGGCGATGCCGACATCGGCGGCGGCAAGCGCGGGTGCGTCGTTGACGCCGTCACCGGCCATGGCAACGCCGGCGCCCTCGCCGCGCAACTCGTCGACGAGGGCTGCCTTCTGTTCGGGCAAGAGCCCGGCGCGCACCTCGTCGATACCGAGGCGGCCGGCGATCGCCTTGGCCGTGCGCTCGTTGTCGCCGGTGGCCATGATGATCCTCAAGCCGCTGTCATGCAGGGCCTTGATCGCCTCGGCGGTGGTCGCCTTGACCGGATCGGCAACGGCGACGATGCCGGCCAGCCTGCCGCCGACAGCGACGAACATCGCCGTCTTGCCGTCGCCCTGCAACGCCTCGGCGCTGGCCGCAACGGCGGAAACATCGACGCCGAGGTCGCGCATCATCGCGGCGTTGCCGAGCGCGACCGTCTTGCCCGACACGGTGCCTGAAACGCCCTTGCCGGTGGTCGCCTCGAAATCGCCGACGTCGGCGACGGTCATGCCGCGCGCCGCGGCACCTTCGACGATGGCCTCGGCCAAGGGGTGTTCAGACCCCTTCTCGAGACTTGCCGCAAGCCCCAGCAATTCGTCCTCTGCAAAGCCGCTGGCAGCCACGATATCGGTCAGCTTCGGCCGGCCTTCGGTCAGCGTGCCGGTCTTGTCGACGATCAGCGTGTCGACGGAGGCGAAGCGTTCGAGTGCGGCGGCCTCCTTGATCAGCACGCCGGCAAGAGCGCCGCGACCGGTGGCGGTCATGATCGACATCGGCGTGGCAAGCCCAAGCGCACAGGGACAGGCGATGATCAGCACCGAGACCGCCGAGACGACGGCAAAGACCAGGCTGGGCTCGGGACCAAGGACCGCCCAAGCGATGAAGGCCGCGGCGGCAACCAGGACGACGGCCGGAACAAAGTAGAAGGAAACGCGGTCTGCCAACCCCTGGATCGGCGCACGCGAGCGCTGTGCCTTGGCGACGAGTTCGACGATGCGCGCGAGCGTGGTCTCGGAACCGATCCGTTCGGCGCGCATGATCAGCGAGCCTTGCCTGTTGAGTGTGCCGCCGGTGAGTGCGTTGCCTTCGGTCTTTTCGACCGGCAACGGCTCGCCCGTGATCATCGATTCGTCGATGGAAGAGCGGCCTTCGAGCACGGTGCCGTCGACCGGCACGGCTTCACCCGGCCGGATGCGCAAGCGGTCCCCGGCCTTGACGCCGTCCAGCGGGACGTCGCTCTCGGAGCCGTCTTCGGCGATCCGCCGCGCTGTCTTGGGCGCCAGATCGAGCAAAGCGCGGATTGCCGAGCCGGTCTTTTCTCGGGCGCGCAATTCCAGCACCTGGCCGAGGAAGACCAGCGCGACGATGACGGCGGCGGCCTCGAAATAGACCGGCACCGCACCGCCATGGCCGCGGAACTGATGCGGGAAAATGTCCGGGAACAGCGTGGCGACGACGCTGTAGAGATAGGCGGCACCGACACCGAGCGAAATCAGCGTCCACATGTTGGGGCTGCGGTTGAGTATCGATTCCCAGCCGCGATGAAAGAAGGGAAAGGCGGCCCAAAGCACCACCGGGCTTGCCAGGGCCAGCTCGATCCAGACCTTTGTGCGATCCCCGACCAGTCCCTCGAACGACAGGCCGACCATCGGCGCCATGGCGACGATCAGAAGCGGGATCGACAGGCCCGCGCTGACCCAGAACCTCCTGGTGAAGTCGATCAACTCCGGATTAGGCCCTTCATCGCCAGTCGGCACGCCCATTGGCTCCAGCGCCATGCCACAGATCGGGCAAGAGCCGGGCTTGTCGCGGACGATCTCGGGATGCATGGGGCAGGTGTACTGCGTACCCTTGGGCATCGGCGCGGGCGCCGGCCTGTCGCCGAGATAGGCTTGTGGGGCCGCCTCGAACTTGGCCTTGCAGCCGGCGGAGCAGAAATAGAAGCCCTGGCCTTCATGGCGGACAAAGTGCCTGGCCGTGGCGCGATCGACGCTCATGCCGCAGACCGGGTCGGTGGCCGTCAGGTATTTCTCCGGCTCGGCCAGGAATTTCGTGCGGCAGCCCTCGCTGCAGAAATGATAGAGCCGGCCGCCATGTTCTGCTGTCGGCTTGCCGGCGGCCGGATCCACGGCCATGCCGCAGACCGGATCGCGCAGGACCGCGTCCACGGCCGCGGCTTTCGGCGCGCAGCAGCCGCCATGCGTGTGATGATCGTGATCTGAATGCGCCATTCCAAAATGCCCTTAGCAAACTGCTTCGGGCAGGAGGTAGTGCTTCCAGTAACTGGAAGGTCAAGGGCCGTTATGATTATTCGTATTTCGAGGCTCGACCCGGCTGTTCGCCCAGAAAAAGTCGACATTCCGCAGCGCTGCGTGTGCTAACGCTCGGCCTTTCGACAACAATTCGAATCCCGGTAAATCAATGAAATGTCTGGTCATCAATCTTGATCGGTCTCCCGACCGGCTCGCCCACATCACGGCGGAGTTTGCCCGCATCGGCATCGCCTTCGAGCGAATCGTCGCAACCGATGCCCGTGACCATCCTGAGTTGGTGCTGCAGCCACAAGATGCGATCTACGCCGTCCGGCACCTGTCCTCCAGCGAGGTCGCCTGCATGCACAGCCATCGCGCCTGCTGGTCGATCATCGCTCAAGACGATGCCCCTTATGGCGCCGTCTTCGAGGACGACGTTGTGTTCTCCGCGAAAGCCGGTGCCCTTCTGGCCGATAGTGGCTGGATTGCGGCCGATGCCGATGCCATCAAACTCGAAACATTCTTCAGCAAGACCATGATCCAGAGGAAAAGGATCGCCGTCGGCAACGGCTTCTCCATGTTCAGGCTTCGCAGGAGCCATATGGGGACCGGCGGCTACATCGTCTCCAGGCAGATGGCGCGCGACCTCCTGGAAGCTACCGCGCAGGCCAGCGCAGCTGCCGACGATCTCCTCTTCAACCCCGCGTTCCCGACGTCGGGAAGCAAGACGATCTACCAGCTTGTTCCCGCACTCTGTGCGCAGGACCAGTTCGTGGGCGACAGATTGCCAAGCCTGCTTTTCGAAGAGCGCGAAGCCGAATGGGTCGCAAGCGGGCTGACCATCAAGCGCAGAAAGCCCGTCGCCGAGAAGATAAGGGTAGAAATCAGGCGGGTCGTCGAGTGGGTCATCGATCACTGCAAGCTGCGGCATTATACGGTCGTTGCGCTCGATCCCCCTGCGGAAGAGCCGATGTCTTGCCTGGCCGCCGGCGGCAACGAGAACGCGCTTTAGACGCCCAACGGGCAAGACCGATCCGTATCCGAAAGCCTGGTAGTTTTGGTTCAGGCACTGCTTCGAACTTGCTGTGGCCGGCAAAGTAGAAATTGACCATTTCGGCCCTATCATTTCATCACGGTGCAAAATACTCTTAAAAAGTCAGCAGACACCGGCTCCGGTGTGCTAGAGAACGCCGCCACTCCCGAAAGACAACGATTTCGTCGAACAATGAAGCGCCTGGTCATCAATCTCGATCGATCTCCCGACCGACTTGCCCACATGGCATCGGAGTTCGCCCGTATCGGCATTGGGTTCGAGCGGGTCGCGGGGATCGATGCCCAGGACCATCCCAATCTGGTGCTGCAGCCGCAGCACGCGATACATGCCATCCGGCCCCTCGCCGGCAGCGAGATCGCCTGCCTGCATAGCCATCGTGCCTGCTGGACGATCATTGCCCAGGACGACGCCCCGTACGGCGCCGTCTTCGAGGACGACATGGTGTTTTCCGGCAGAGCCGGTGCGTTGCTGGGCGATACGAGCTGGGTTCCGGCGGGCGCGGACGTCGTGAAGCTCGAGACGTTCTTCTCCAGAACCGTGATCCAGAGGAGAAGGGCCCCTGCCGGACACGGTTTTTCCACGGTCCGGCTCCGCAAGGGCCATCCAGGGGCTGGGGGCTATCTCCTCTCGCGGCAAATGGCGCGCGCGTTTCTGGAGGCAACGGCGCAGGTCAATATAGCTGTCGACGATCTCATCTTTAACCCCGCTATGTCGGCCGGCAGGAATATCTACCAGCTTGTTCCCGCGCTCTGCGCGCAAGACCAGTTCGTCGGCGACAGGCTGCCGAGCCTGCTTGACCAGGAACGGGATGCCGCACGGACCGCGAGCGGGCTTATGGCAAGGCAGAGCAAGCCGACAGCCGTGAGAATCAGCAGGGAAGCCGGGCGAACCGTGAGGTGGATCGCCGACTTCTGCAGGCTGCGGCGGCAGATTGTCGTGCCCTTCGGCCCCATCGAGGCAACCGACTAGGCCGATTCCGGGCTGTCGGCCGGCCCCATACCCAGCGCCGCGAAAACGCGCTATAGACGCCGCCCAAAAGGCAAGGCCAACCGGTACCTATGGCGAAAATCTCCCTGAAGCTCAATGAACTGATCGACGGCGAAGCCTTGCGCCGCGAGATGACCGCTCTGACCGCGGCGAGCGCCGGCGATGGTTCCAGCGCTATCATCCGCACGGCCGCTCTCCAGCTTCTCAAGGGCCGGCTCGCCGAAGGCCGCAGAAAAACCGAGGCCATGCTGAGAGAGGATGGCGGCGGCAATGCCTGCGCCGAGCGGCTGTCGCATGTGATGGATCAGCTGATCCGGGCGCTTTACGATTTCGCCGCGACCCATGTCTACCCGGTGAAGAACCCGTCGTCGGCCGAGCGCATGGCCGTGGTTGCGGTTGGCGGCTATGGGCGCGGCACGCTGGCGCCGGGATCCGACATCGACCTTCTGTTTCTGTTGCCCTACAAGCAGACGCCGTGGGGCGAACAGACAGTCGAATACATGCTCTACATGCTGTGGGACCTCGGACTGAAGGTCGGCCATGCCACCCGCAATATCGACGAGTGTCTGCGGCTGTCGCGCACCGACATCACCATTCGCACCTCGATCCTGGAAGCGCGCTTCCTGTGGGGGGAACGCAAGCTCTATGAAGAGTTGATGCTGCGCTTCGACCATGAGGTGGTGCGCACGACCGGCCCGGAATATGTCCAGGCCAAGCTTGCCGAACGCGACGAGCGCCACGCCAAGGCCGGCGAAAGCCGCTATCTGGTCGAGCCCAACGTCAAGGACGGCAAGGGCGGCCTGCGCGACCTGCAGACGCTGTTCTGGATCGGCAAGTATTTCTATCGGGTGCGCACCGGAGAAGAACTGGTCGAAAAGGGCGTCTTCACCGACGCCGAGTACCGCGAGTTCCAGAAGGCCGAGGACTTCCTGTGGGCGGTGCGCTGCCATATGCATTTCCTCACCGGCAAAGCCGAGGAGCGGCTGCATTTCGACATCCAGCGCGAGATCGCCGAACGGCTGGGCTACACGACGCATCCCGGCCTGTCGGCGGTCGAGCGCTTCATGAAACACTACTTTCTCGTCGCCAAGGATGTCGGCGACCTCACGCGCATCTTCTGCGCGGCACTCGAGGAGGAGCAGGCCAAGCATGTGCCCGGTTTCAACCGCATCTTCCTCACCTTCCAGCGCCGCAAGCGCAAGCTTGCCGGCACGTCGGACTTCATTGTCGACAACCACCGCATCAACATCGCCGACGACCAGGTGTTCGAACGCGATCCGGTCAATCTGCTCAGACTATTCTGGTTCGCCGACAAGCACGGTCTGGAATTCCACCCCGACGCGCTGAAGCTGCTCACCCGTTCGCTCGGCCTGGTCAACAAGTCGCTCAGGCGCGACGAGGAGGCCAACCGGCTGTTCCTCGACATCCTGACGTCGGACCGCAATGCCGAACTCAACCTGCGCCGGATGAACGAGGCCGGGCTGCTGGGCAGGCTGATCCCGGATTTCGGCAAGATCGTCGCCATGATGCAGTTCTCGATGTACCACCACTACACGGTGGACGAGCACCTGATCCGCTGTATCGGCGTGCTGGCCGAGATCGAGCGCGGCGATGGCGAGAAGGTGCATCCGCTGTCGCATTCGCTGATGCCTGGCCTGAAGAAGAGCCGCGAGGCGCTTTATGTCGCGGTGCTGCTGCACGACATCGCCAAGGGCAGGCCGGAAGATCATTCGGAGGCCGGCGCCCGGATCGCACGCCGCATCTGCCCGCATATGGGGCTGTCGCCGGCCGATACCGAAACCGTTGCCTGGCTGGTCGAGAACCATCTCGTGATGTCGATGACGGCGCAGACCCGCGATCTCAACGACCGCAAGACCATCGAGGATTTTGCCGCGATCGTGCAGTCGGTCGAGCGGCTGAAGATGCTTTTGATCCTGACCGTTTGCGACATCAGGGGCGTCGGACCAGGTGTCTGGAACGGCTGGAAGGGCCAGTTGCTGCGCACGCTCTACTATGAGACCGAACTGCTTTTGACCGGCGGCTTCTCGGAAGTGTCCCGTGCGCAGCGGACGGCGGCGTCGCGCGAGCGTCTGGCCGAGGCGCTCGCCGACTGGCCAGACAAGGCCCGCAAACGCTATGTCGGCCAGCACTACGAGAATTATCTCCTGACCGTCGACCTGCCGGACCAGCTTCGCCATGCCGAATTCATCCGCGATGCGGATGCGGTGGGCAAAAAGCTTGCCACCATGGTCAAGACGCACCAGTTCGAAGCGGTGACCGAAATCACCGTGCTGGCGCAGGACCATCCGCGTCTTCTCTCCGTCATTGCCGGGGCATGCGCCGGCGCCGGCGGCAACATTGTCGACGCGCAGATCTTCACCACGTCGGACGGCCGCGCCCTCGACACGATCCTGATCTCGAGGGAATTCGACCGTGACGAGGACGAGCGGCGGCGCGCCGAGCGTGTCGGCCGGCTGATCGAGGACGTGTTGTCCGGCAAGAGCTGGCTGCCGGAGATGATCGAGAAGCGCACCAAGCCACGGCGCGGCTCCAAGGTGTTCAAGATCCCGCCCCGCGCCGAAATCCGCAATGCGCTGTCGAACCGCTTTTCGGTCATCGAGGTCGAGGGCCTCGACCGCCCGGGCCTGCTGTCGGAGATCACCAGAACCCTGTCCGACCTGTCGCTCGACATTGCGTCGGCCCATATCACCACCTTCGGCGAAAAGGTCATCGACACCTTCTACGTCACCGACCTTACCGGCCAGAAGATCGACAGTCCGGCGCGCATTGCCGCCATCCGCAACCGGCTGATAGCGACGCTCGAAGGCGCCGCGCCGGAGCGCGGCGGCAGGGCCAAGGCGGCCGCCGAGTGAGAGCCATCATCACTTTGTCCCAATCTCCAGAGCTATTCGCCGTTTCACGGAAACGGCGAATAGCTCTAACTTTTTGTTTTAACACAATTCCAAACGGAAAGCCGTTTAACACTTTTCCTGGAATTGCTCACAGGCAGTCTCCGAACGCATGAGCCTCGTCAAGAAATTCGCAACAGTCGCTTCCGGCACGCTGATGAGCCGCGCGCTGGGGTTTGGCCGCGAGATGCTGATGGCGGCGGCGCTGGGCACCGGGCCGGTGGCCGACGCGTTCAACGCCGCCTTCCAGTTTCCCAACACCTTTCGCCGGCTGTTCGCCGAGGGCGCCTTCAACGCAGCCTTCGTGCCGCTGTTCGCCAAGGAGATCGAAACGCACGGCACTGATGGCGCCAAGCGCTTCTCCGAGGAAGTGTTCGGCGTGCTGTTCACCGCGCTGCTGGCACTGACCATCGTCATGGAACTGGCGATGCCGCTGATCGTGCGCTACCTGGTGGCGCCGGGCTTTGCCGACACGCCTGGAAAGTTCGAGACGACCGTCGCACTGGCGACGATCATGTTCCCGTACCTCATCTGCATGTCGCTTGCCGCCATGATGGCGGGCATGCTGAATTCGCTGCGCCGCTATTTCGCGGCGGCGATCGCGCCCGCGTTCCTCAACATCATCCTGATCAGCGTGCTTGGCTACGCCTGGTATCATGGGCTGGATGCCCGTGCTGTCGGGTTCAGCCTGTCCTGGGGCGTTTTGGCGGCAGGCATCGTGCAACTCGCAATCGTCTGGGTGGCGGTGCGCAACGCCGGCATCTCTATCGGCTTCCGCCGGCCGAAGATGACGCCGAACGTGAAGCGGCTGTTGATCCTGGCGCTGCCGGCGGCGATCACCGGCGGCATCACCCAGATCAACCAGCTGATCGGCACGGCGATCGCGTCGGCGCAAGACAGCGCCGTGTCCTCGCTCGCCTATGCCGACCGCGTCTACCAGCTGCCGCTCGGCGTCGTCGGCGTGGCAGTGGCGATCGTGCTGTTGCCGGAACTGTCGCGGGCGCTGAAATCAGGCAATCTGATCGAGGCGGCCAACCTGCAGAACCGCTCCGTCGAGTTCACCCTGTTCATGACCTTGCCGGCGGCGGCGGCACTCTGGGTGATGTCGGAGCCGATCGTGCGGCTGGTCTATGAGCGCGGCGCATTCGCCGCCAACCATTCGACGCCGACGGTGGCGGCGATCCTGGCGATCTTCGGCCTAGGCCTGCCGGCTTTCGTGCTGATCAAGGCCTTCACCCCTGGGTATTTCGCCCGCGAGGACACGCGCACGCCGATGATCTTCGCCGCCATCTCGGTGGCGGTGAATGTCGCCACGGCGCTGACGCTGTTTCCCAGGATGGGCGCACCCGGCATCGCGGTGGCGTCCGCCGTGGCCGGCTGGGTCAACGCGCTGATGCTGCTTGGCATGCTCATCCGGCGCGGCCATTGGGGCCGCGACGTGCCGCTCCTGAAGCGCATTCCACGCCTGGTGCTGTCGGCGGCGGTCATGGCGGTGGCGCTGTATTTTGCGGAGCATTGGCTGGCCGTCAGACTCGGCCCCGGCTCGCCGCTGGTGGTCAAAGCGACGACGCTTCTGACGCTCGTCGCCGGTGGAGCGCTGCTCTACTTCGTCACCGCGTTTGCCACGGGTGGCGCCGACTTCGGCATGATCCGGCGCAATGTCGGACGCAAGGAGACACCACAGCCTAAGGAACAGTCTTCAGATCCGTGAGCCGGAATTCGTCGGCTGTCGAAAGCATCGGGACGGCATAGTAGCGCGCGCAAGCATAGTGAAAACAATCCGCCAAATTCAGTCGGATGGCGTTGTTGCGAAACCGCGACGCAGCCTCAACGGACAAGGACGTTGCGTCCGCGGCAGGCGGAAGCTCCCGCACGGCAATAGCCCGTTCTTCGAGAAAACGACTGACTATCTTGAGGCTCACTTCGACCGGCACCGCTAGCTTTTCGGATCGCGAAAGGGCCATTGCCGCTTCCCACACCGCGATTGCCGACGTGAACGGAGCCGATGCTTCCAAGACGGCCCGTGCGCAGCGCTGCGCTTCGGCCTCGTGGCTGAGCATCGCGACGATAGCGGCTGCGTCGACAAACATCAGTCTTCGCCGGACAATTCGTCGTAGACCGAGCGCGGCAGCGGTTTGCGCGCCTGCTCGCTGAGCTCGATTCCAAATTCGGCGCGCAGCCTTGCCGCCGTCTCCAACGGCGTCTCGCGATTGCGGCGGCGCTCAAGCGCTTCGCGCATGGCAATCACGATCGCCTCGGTTATGCCAACGCCCTCAATTCTAGCGAAGGTGCGCGTTAAGTCATCCGCTTCTTTGTTGTTGATGTTGATCGCCATAACGTGCCCACTCAATCGAATGTAGCGGAAATAATGTAGCCACCTACATCAAAATGTCAATATCTAGAGGAGCCTTTGGAGGGCCAACCAGCCCCTTGATCCTGCCGCCCCCTTCGTCCATAAGCGCGCCGTCCAAAGACTTTCGCCGCGTGCGGTTTCCAGCCGCATGATTGGCTCCAAAAAGTCTGCAACTTTTTGGAATCATGCTTATACGGCCCTCCACAAGCCATGAGGAAACCCATGTCCGCCTTCAAGCCACTCGTCTTCTCCGGTGTCCAGCCGACCGGCAATCTGCACCTCGGCAACTATCTCGGCGCCATCAAGAAATTCGTCGCCCTGCAGGACACGTCCGACTGCATCTATTGCGTCGTCGACTTGCATTCGCTGACCGCGCAGCTCGTCTATGACGACCTTGCCGACCAGACGCGGTCGATTACCGCGGCCTTCCTCGCCTCCGGCATCGACCCGAAGAAGCATATCGTCTTCAACCAGTCGCGGGTCATGCAGCATGCCGAGCTTGCCTGGATCTTCAATTGCGTGGCGCGCATCGGTTGGATGAACAAGATGACGCAGTTCAAGGACAAGGCCGGCAAGGACCGCGAGAATGCCTCGTTGGGCCTGCTCGCCTATCCCTCGCTGATGGCGGCCGACATCCTGCTTTACCGCGCCACCCATGTGCCGGTCGGCGAAGACCAGAAGCAGCACCTGGAGCTGACCCGCGACATCGCGCAGAAATTCAACAACGATTTCTCCGGCCGGATTGCCAGCCTTGGCGTCGGCGTCGAGATGCAGGTTGGCGAGGAGACGGTGAACGGCTTCTTCCCGATCACCGAACCGGTCATCGGCGGCCCGGCGGCGCGCATCATGAGCCTGCGCGACGGGTCGAAGAAGATGTCGAAGTCGGATCCGTCGGACCTGTCGCGCATCAACCTGACGGATGACGCCGATACCATCTCGAAGAAGATCCGCAAGGCCAAGACCGATCCGGAAGCCTTGCCGAGCGAAGTCGACGGGCTGGAAACCCGGCCGGAAGCCGAAAACCTGGTCGGCATCTATGCCGGTCTCGCCGAGCTTTCCAAAGCCGAGGTGCTGAAGGAATTCGGCGGTCAGCAGTTTTCGGTGTTCAAGCCGGCGCTGGCCGATCTGGCAGTGGAGAAGCTGGCGCCAATCGCCGGCGAGATGCGCCGCATCCAGGGCGATCGCGCCTATGTCGACGCGGTGCTCAGGGATGGCGGCGAACGCGCCGGCGTGCTGGCCGAAACGACGATGAAGACGGTGCGCGACATCGTCGGCCTGCTGCAGGGCTGACCTGTACCAAGACACCGCCGCCAGCCGGCCGCTTGCGGCCAGATGGTGGCGGTGGCAGATTGCGGCCGAAAACACATCGAGCAGATAGACATGGTCTCCAAACGCCTCATCCGTGAAGCCGGTCATCGCAGGAAATTCCTGACGATCATCGACGATACGCCGGAATGCGAGCGTGCCGTCGCCTACGCCTCGAAGCGGGCGCAGAGCACGAGCGGCACGCTGGTGCTGCTCTATGTCATCGTCCCTGATGATTTCCAGCACTGGCTGGGCGTCGAGAAGATCATGCGCGAAGAGGCCAACGCCACGGCGCGCGCGGCGCTTGATGGCTATGCCAACAAGGTGCGCCAGAAGCTCGGCATCGAGCCGGAAATGGTGGTGCGCGAAGGCAAGCCGACGGAAGAGATCCACAGGCTGATCGAGGAAGACCAGGATATCGCCATCCTGGTGCTGGCGGCCGGCGCCGGCAAGGAAGGCCCGGGGCCGCTGGTCGGCGCCGTGGCCGGCAAGGGTGCGGCGTTCCCCATTCCGGTGACCGTCGTGCCGCAGAACCTTTCCGACGAGGAGATCGACAGTCTCGCCTGAAGCCTGCCAGGAATTTCGATTCCCCAGCTAGCAAAACATTCCGCCAGCCAGCCGTTCCGGTGACGCGTTTCGCTTGAATGTTCAGCCGATAGAGCTTATTTAGAACTATTCCAAACTATCTGCCCGATACGGGCACGGAGACGTCCATGTTCATCCAGACCGAATCGACGCCAAACCCGGCGACGCTGAAATTCCTGCCCGGCAAGGAAGTGGTTCTGGAAGGCACCGCCGATTTCCGCGATGCCGACAGCGCGGCGGTGGCCTCGCCGCTGGCCGGCCGGCTGTTCGAAATCCCCGGCGTCACCGGCGTGTTCTTCGGCTATGACTTCATCACTGTGACCAAGGACGGCCCCGACTGGCAGCATTTGAAGCCGGCGATCCTTGGCGCCATCATGGAGCATTTCATGTCCGGCGCGCCTGTCATGGCCAAGGCGGGTCCCGCCGCCGAAACCAGCCAGACCGGCGAATTCTACGACAAGGCGGACGAGGAGCTCGTCATCACCATCAAGGAGTTGCTCGACACGCGGGTGCGCCCGGCGGTGGCCCAGGATGGCGGCGACATCACCTTCCGCGGCTTCGAGAACGGCACCGTGTTCCTGCACATGAAGGGCGCCTGCGCCGGTTGCCCGTCATCGACGGCTACGCTGAAGCACGGCATCCAGAACCTGCTTCGCCATTTCGTGCCGGAAGTGCAGCAGGTCGAGCAGGTCGCCTGATCGTTTCGCTCTATTGCCAACTGTGAAAAACAAAAAACCGGGCCGAATTGCCCGGTTTTCTGTTTTGGGACGTCCATTGTTGCCTAGACGGTCCGCGTACGAACTGCTTTGACCCTGGTCCTTGCGACCACGATCAGAGGACGATGACCTTGGCGCCGACCGAGGCGCGATCATAAAGGTCGATGACGTCCTGATTCATCAGCCGGATGCAGCCCGACGACATCGCCTTGCCGATCGAGTTCCATTCCGGGCTGCCGTGCAGGCGGTAACCCATGTCACCGCCCTTGTTGAACAGATACATGGCGCGGGCGCCGAGCGGGTTCTTCAGGCCCGGCTCCATGCCGCTGGCGAACTTGGCGAGTTCCGGCTGGCGCTTGATCATCTGCGACGGCGGCGTCCAGGTCGGCCACTCACGCTTGATCGCGATATGGGCGGTGCCATGCCACTCGAAGCCCTCGCGGCCGACGCCGATGCCGTAGCGGATCGCCAGGCCGTCGCTCTCGACGAAGTAGAGGAACTTGTTCTGCGTATCGACGATGATCGTGCCGGGCTTTTCCTTGGTGTCGTAATTCACTTCCTGGCGGTGATACTTCGACGGCACCTTCTCGATCGGGATGCGCGGCAGCTGGTAACCGGCATCGGTCACCGCGCCATAGTCGTTGGAAAATATCTGCCCGCCAATGGTGCTGCAACCGGCGAGTGCAGTGGACAGCGCCATTGCGGCAACTATTGCGAGCGACTTCATGCGCATGAGGTGATCCGGAGCCCCGCCCAAACTTAGAGCGGCACGAGTCGGCCGCCTTCTCGCCATCATTCATGCTGGCATTTGCTTTGCTTGCCAAGCACGCGATGCCTATATCCAGGACCTTACCTGCTGGTAAGCGTATCACTGCGGCATTTCGGCAACAGCCTCCGCCGGATTGTGAAGCAAATTCAATGGGCCTGAACCGCGGGCCTGCAAAATCAGGGAAACCGCCATGAATGTCGGCGACGCCGCCAACCGCTCGGGCCTGCCGGCCAAGACCATCCGTTACTATGAGGAGATCGGCCTGATCGCGCCGGCGCGCGCCGCCAACGGCTACCGCGACTATTCCGGCGACGACATCCACCGGCTGGCCTTCCTGCGCCGCGCGCGCAATCTCGGCTTTTCCATCGACGATTGCCGCCAGCTAATGGCGCTCTACCAGGACCGCAGCCGCGCCAGCCACGACGTGCGCGAGATCGCCGCCGCCCATGTCAGGGCGATCGAGGACAAGGTGCGCGAGCTGCAGTCGATGCGTTCGACCCTGCAGACGCTGATCCATGCCTGCCATGGCGACAACAGGCCGGACTGCCCGATCCTGGATGATATGGCGGGAGCGGCTCGCGACGGAGCCGTTTCGGCGAGGCGATAGCGAAAAGAGGTTGGCCGGCCGGCGCGATGACCTCGTGTACCCATCCGTTCAATGTCTGGAACGGACCGGATAGGCGTGCTTCGGCTGACTCGCGCGCGAAAACTGATTTAGGTAAGTCTAATATGCTAATTGGCTAAAGTACGGAACGTCCAATGCACAAGAACGGAACCAAAGCGGTTACGTCAGACCTTTGCGCTCACGACGCAAGACTTTAGTCCTGCCGTCTTATAGTTAAGGGCGGAAGGTGATCGGCATGACATAGGGCCGCGCCGGATCATTACCAGACTGCGCTCAGACAAATTATGGTGCGATCGCGGAAGGCGCTCGGGTTGCCCCGGAGCCCGGTTGGCTGCCTGTAGCCGGTGGCCCCGTCCAGTCTCCACCCGGCAAGTCGCATTCTCGCCATGGAGCGGAGATGGCCAAGATCGATGAGGCCGCAACCGACAGCTAAGGTGGCTTGCATGGTGCTGTTGAACATTCTGCGGGAAGTCATCGCAAAGGAAGTCGAGGCACAGGATATCTCGGCCCATGTCGGCATGACCGCGGATGCCATCGAGAGAATCCGGTCCTCAGGACTAGAAGAAAGCCCGGCTAGAAACCGAGCATCGAAAATAGGAGGATTGCGCTATATGCTAATTTGCTAAAGTAATAGAACATCCGATGGACAAGACCGGAACTAAAGCGGTTACGTCAGACCTTCGTTGGCGAGATGCAAGACTTTAGTCTTGCGATTCTTTATAGTTAAAATTGAAAATTAATCGACACGGCATGAGGCCACGCCGGATCAATACCAGATTATACTCAGGAAGATATGGTGCGATCACGGAAGGCGGCGCTGTGCCTGGTGATCTCTCTGTTTTTCGAGAAACAGCTTGGCGTGTTCGCCCCATTCAGGAACCGTGGTCTTGTGCTCCTGAACGAACTTGCCAAAGGCCTCGCGCAGAGCGGCAAGGTCAAATGCCCAAAGATGTTCGCCCTTATCGTCGTTCAACGTCACTTCACCAGCCCCATCGAGTCGATGGTATTGCCTCCAAATTAGGCGTTCAAGAGCTGAGGTCTGACTTCTTTTGGGGGCTTTTGGGTTTCTCAAAGCGATAATCGCCCTTTGTGGGCGATCATATTTGACAGACCCGGCCCAAATCGCAACGGGCCGCCGCCTTCCCTCTCGGTCTGATTCCGTACAAGCATTTGTTATTGAAAGACCCGGTTCAGCGGGCTTACAAATTGGACGTTAACCATTGCTCGGCAGGGGAGGCTGCGATGGTCCCAACTCACATAGAGATCGCACAGACGGTCCTAGAAACCAGCTACAGATTGCGGCATCATAGCCTGGCGGGAACAGCCGCATTCCGCCGGGACATGGATCAATCCCGCAAGGCTATCAAAGCGTCACGCGAACTGCTGAAACGCCTTCGCGGCCGGGACAGGGCGCTTGATTGGGAAGGCGCCGACCCGGCTCCGGTTGTCATCTCAGCGTTCGATGCCGACATTCTCCGCTCTGCATTCGGCGAACTGGTCAGGGAAACGAATTTGCCAGAGTGTCAGTGGCGCGATATTGCGGCGAGCCTGGTATACGAATACACCGGGTGTGAGCGGGTGGAAGCTTGCTTGGTGGATTGGATGACCGGCAAGTAGGCGCTACCGAACCGTAGGGGAATGGCCGGCACCGTGCCCCTTTGGGTGGCCCGCGTCACACACTATGCTCTAAATTAGCGATGCCTAAATTAAGTCGAAGGGCTTACCCACCCGTAGGCGGCCTGACCGGTCCTGTGGTGTTCCAACGGATGAACTCGACTTCCTGCCCGGTGATGTCCCGCACAGCCTTCAAAAGCACCTCATGCAGGGTCCGCGTTGCCCGGTAGTGGTCGCAATGCGGCGATATGAGCGGCTTGATGATGCTTAGGTGCAACGCCTCCGCTGCCGCCAGAAAGCGCTCGATTTCAGCCTGCGATAACTGCTTTGACGGTTTCGACCTAGCCATTGCGATCTCCTACGAGAATCGCCCCACCTAGGATTATCGTCCTGCAATGGTCGTTCGGCGTAAAGGCCTTCGTTTGCGCAATTGACGATTTCGGCTCTCGTTCCTGATAAGATCGCAGAGCCGCGACCGCCATCCCAAATCACCTGGCCTTGCGCTGCCGGCGTGCGTTCGTTGGCCGAAGAATTCATTCGCCGGGTTCGTGTTCGTGGTTTGTAAAGTACATAATCGCCCCACAAAGGCGATTATCCGGTTGACAAACCCAGAGTGAAATAGGAATATATGCCTGACAGGCCGGCCCTCGAAAACTTAGGGAGACATTAACGCGGTCGTGCGTTAATGATTGGATAGGAGTAAGTCTTTATGCGTGAACACCTCACTGGCGGACTAATGTACCATGATCGTGGCTATGCAGGATTGCCCGCCCAATACGCCCAGAACGCTGCTGTGCTACCCAAGGAACGTGTAGAATTCACCGTTCGCAGGGAAAGCGAAGTCAGTGATCTCTCCGACGAGACCGCTCTCAAGCGCCCAGTCGGCACCGCGAGTGCCTTGCTGTTCGAATAGTGAACGGCATTCGGCCTCGGAAAGATTTGTCTTTGAAGCGATAACCCGCGCCAGTCGCGCATGGTCAGCCTCGATTACGTCCAGTTTCTCCTTGAGGTTTTTCTCCTCTAGGCGTTCGGCAGGGTTGGAAGAGAAGCCTACGCCGTGGAACATGAACGTCGCGTTCTGGCAGCATTTCCGCACATGACCTGCCATGAAAATTACATTGGCAATAGAGTCGACGTTGCCGACATTGTGCATCACGATTTCGAACGGCATCATCGAAAGAATGTTGTGAAGGAACACGCCGGGGACCACGTTCCCTCCGCTGGAGTTCATTCCAATGATTAGCCGCGTTGTTCCGTCCCCGGCCATTTTGCCTAGGATGGCGACAAAATTATCGACGGCTTGCGGCGTGATGTCGGTAGAAAACAATATCGTCCGTTCGGGCATTTATTTTCCTTCGCGCTGTCGGCGTAGAAATTCTTTTATCTGTTCCTTGGTCAGCTTCGGAGCTTTTGCGATCTTATTGACCGTAGCCTCGAAAGCGGCATCGGATTGATCGATTTTCAGTTCGCGCGCCGCTTCGCGGAACTTATCGATCTGCTCTTTTTCCTTGGTCATGGTCACGACTCTGGACGGATTCGATGGGTTCATATATATAAGTAGCCCACTGGCGAGGTGACTCACCAGTGGGGCAACCCGAGCCTTAGATGCAATGCAGAGCTTCGGCCCTCATTCAACTATTATACGGGTTTGCCACATGGGATGCTCCTTTCTCCTGTGCCTCGCAACGGCGGGTTAAAAGGGAATCTCATCGTCTAGATCACGCGACTTTGGCCGCAGGGCCTCAGCAGCGTCTTCTAGACTCAGAGAAGCGGTGGAGCCGGAGGGATTCGAACCCTCGGGAGCAGAAGGTGGGTAGCCCCTCTCCCGTCCAACCGGCCCCAATTCTGTGTTAGAAGGCTCTGGCGTTTCCGCGCCGGGGCCTTCTGCCTTTCCGACCACCACCCAACCTTGGCCGTCGTTATCGATTAAGCCTTCATGCTTCATCTTCGATAGGCGAGTGCTAACGGAAGCCTTACTGGTATCGATTTGGCGATGCTCGGTGATGAAATCGAAGATGGTGGCGGGCGTAGTGTTGCCCTGAGAAATGGCATCGATGATCGCGTTATTGATCGGGCTTGGACCGGCGGTCACTGTGGCCGAAAAGAACGTTCCGCCTCCAGATGCCCCCTTGCCCGCGTCCTCCAGCAACTCAAGAGCCGCATCAAGCTCGCGGATATCCTTCCGGATTTCCGCTGCCTGTGCCAGCAGCTCCTGTTTCTTCTTTTTCAGAATGTCCAATGCCAGAGACATCGATTCGGGCTCCAATTCGTGAGCCTTTATGAAGCCAAATGGAGCGCAGAGTCAATCGGAGGGGGTTGTCTATTGGGTTTGGGCTTTGCTATTGGGTTGTTAAATGCTCTTTAACGTCACCTGCGACGCCTAGATCGCCATAGCGGCAACTCCAATTGGACCGGCTTTCTGAAGTGAAGCGCCTTAGCCTCAATTAGGCCCGCGATAGGTGAGGCGCTTGCCGGCAGCACCCTTCAACGCGATGAAAGCGCGGGTGCCGTCGTCGACGCCAAGCGCGATACGGTTGCTGTAGCGGAAGTCGAATTCGGCAAGATAGCGGTGCAAGTGCTGTTCGGCGCAATGCTGGTAAACGCCCTTCATGCCGCGCTTGAAAACGCTGTAGAAGCCTTCCACGGTGTTGGTGTGGACGGTCTTTGCGCCTTCGTAGCGAACGTATTCGTCCTTGGAATGCGTGACGACATCGTGAGAGGCAAATTCCTGGCCCGCGCGGCGATAGATGCCGCTCTCGTCGGTCATCAACGCGCTTTCCTTGGCGATGTTGGCGCGAACGATGGGCATCACGTTGCCCATGCGAGCGGTATCAACGTGGAAGGAACGGGCACGGCCACCGCGCTCGACCAGCGTAATGACGGTGTTCTTGTGAGCGCCGCCGCCAGACTTGACCGGTGTGCCTTTCAGGCGACCGATATAGGTTTCGTCAACTTCGACGGTCTTGCCGTTGCCGCCAAGCGGGGAAAAGTCACCAGACGCCATTGCAAGGCGAATGCGGTGGCACAGGAACCATGCCGCCTCATAGGTGCATTCGAGTATGCGGTGCATCTGGTGGGCGCTAATGCCCTTCTTAGAGGAAGACATAAGATGGATAGCCTGAAGCCACTTGGTCAGCGGCAAATGGCTTTCCTCGAAAATGGATCCCATGCGGACGGTGAACTGCGAACGGCAAGCGCCGCACTTGTACAGGCCATGACGCTCGACGCCGTGGGGATTTTTCTTGGAAGGCTTGGTGCGAACGCCCTTCAGCGCGTAGTGGCGATCCACGGAGCCGCACTTAGGGCAAACCGGTCCTTGGGGCCACAGTATGGATTCCACATGCTCGAAAGCCTTGGCTTCGTCATGGAACTCGGGGCGGGACAGAACGGACATGGAAATCTCCTATGCCCTTACCCTACGTAAGCGGTTTGGGTTTGTCAACCGGATAATCGCCCCCACAAAACGGGTTCAAACCGTGAACAGAATCTGGCATGGTGCCTGCCATGCCAATCATCTCCCCTATCGCAATCAATCCATTGATCGACGGACGCCAGTCGGAGCGCGCCATGCTGGTGCGGCGTGGCGTGCAGCGGCTGCTCATGGAAATGGGCGCGCATGTGTTGCCTGAGCTGTCGCTGGCGACTGGCCGCCGCGCCGATCTCGTGGCACTGACCCGACAAGGCGACATCTGGATCATCGAGATCAAATCCTCGATCGAGGATTTTCGCGTCGACCGCAAATGGCCCGACTACCGGCTGCATTCCGACCGGTTCTTTTTCGCCACACATCCCGGCGTGCCCTCGGAGATTTTTCCGGAGGAGTGCGGCTTCATCCTCTCCGACGGCTATGGCGCCGAAATCCTACGCGACGCACCCGAGCACCGCATGGCGGCGGCAACGCGCAAGGCGCTGATGCTGCGGATCGCGCGCGCCGGGGCTTCGCGGCTGCTGGCCGCGGAACTGGCAGGCGTGTCGGTTCCGGCGCTCGACGGGGAAAGCGAGTAGCTTCCGGACGCGCGCTACTCCTCGCTCTCCTCGCCAGCCGCCGGTGCCATCAACAGCACTGCGGCGCCGAGGATGGCGGCGATGAAGGAGCCTGCCAGAATGCCGACCTTGACGGCGTCCTGCAGCGCGACATCGCTGGCGAAGGCGAGCAGGCCGATGAACAGGCTCATGGTGAAGCCGATGCCGCAGAGCAGCGAAATGCCGATCATATGCCGCCAGCCGGCATGGGCCGGCAAATCAGCCAGGCCAAGCCCTATGGCGAGCGCGGAGGAGCCGAAGACGCCGACCAGCTTGCCGAGCACGAGGCCGGCGGCGACACCCAGCGTCAACGGCTCGATCAGCGCGCCAAGGCTCAGGCCGGCGAACGAAACGCCGGCATTGGCAAAGCCGAAGATCGGAATGACGATGAAGGGCACGATCTTGTGCAGGCCATGTTCGAGCCGATGCAGCGGCGAATGGTCGAGGTCATGGCCGATCCCGGCGGAGCGTTCGAGCGGAATGGTCAAAGCCAGCGCCACGCCGGCAAGCGTGGCATGGACGCCCGATTTCAGCACCAGCACCCACAATAGGGCGCCGAGCACCAGGTAAGGCACCAGCGTCATCACCCGCATGCGGTTGAGCACGACGAGCGCGGCAATGACGGCGAAGGCCGCCCCCAGATACGCCAGCGACAGGCCGCTGGTGTAGAAGATGGCGATGATGATGACGGCGCCGAGGTCGTCGATGATGGCAAGCGCGGTGAGGAAGACCTTCAGCGATGCCGGCACGCGGCTGCCGAGCAGCGACAGCACGCCGAGCGCGAAAGCGATGTCGGTGGCGGTCGGGATGGCCCAGCCGGCGAGCGCGGCCGAATTGCCGCGGTTGACGAAGACATAGACCAGCGCCGGCACCACCATGCCGCCGGCGGCCGCGACGCCGGGCAG
Organism: Mesorhizobium sp. LNHC221B00; assembly: GCF_000502935.1. Lineage (NCBI taxonomy): Bacteria > Pseudomonadati > Pseudomonadota > Alphaproteobacteria > Hyphomicrobiales > Phyllobacteriaceae > Mesorhizobium > Mesorhizobium sp. LNHC221B00. Next base: position 132,333 of record NZ_AYWR01000001.1, read on the forward strand.
CACGCGCCTGGGCCAGGTGGACAGCTGGCCGTCCAGCATCTCGCGCTTGATCTCGAGGCCCACAAGCAGGAAGAACACCGCCATCAGCCCGTCATTGACCCAATGCGAGACGCTGAGCGGGCCAAGATAGGCGTGGAGAACGGAGAAATAGGTTTGCGAGAGCGGCGAATTGGCGACGATCAGCGCCAGCGCGGCGGCCACCATGAGAATGACGCCGCCGGCCGCCTCGCTGTCGAGAAATTCGCGGAAGACGGAAACCGGCCGCTGCTTCAAGTCCTGCATGTCGCCTCCGTCACCTCAGATTCGAATTTGCCCCATCAACCAATTCCGAACGCCAGCTCTGCCCCTCACCTGCCTGCCGGCATCCTCTCCCCGTATAGTGACGGGGAGAGGGGTCTTGTCATCGATGCTTTCGCCAATTGTCAGCGCTGCAGAAGAGATGCCGGCGCGGCGTCAGCCCCTTCTCCCCGTCACTATACGGGGAGAAGTGCCCGGCAGGGCGATGAGGGGCGGCGCCGTCTTCAACAATTGGGTGGTCTCCGCAACGATCCAAGCGATCCCGCGTGTCCTGCGATCCTAACGCGGCGCGCGCTTGGCCAGTATGCGCTGCAGCGTGCGGCGATGCATGTTGAGCCGGCGCGCGGTTTCGGAAACGTTGCGCTCGCACATTTCGTAGACACGCTGGATGTGCTCCCAGCGGACGCGGTCGGCCGACATCGGATTTTCCGGGGGCGCGGCGCGCTCGCCGGCGGTGCGGGTGAGTGCGGCGAAGATGTCGTCGGCATCGGCGGGTTTCGACAGATAATCGACGGCGCCGAGTTTTACCGCGGTCACCGCGGTGGCGATGTTGCCGTAGCCGGTCAGGATGATGGTGCGGGAGTCCTCGCGCTTCTCGCGGATGGCGGCAACGACGTCGAGCCCGTTGCCGTCGCCGAGCCGCATATCGACCACGGCGTAGGCGGGCGGGTTGGCGCGCGCTTTGCCGACAGCCTCCTCGACGCTCTCGGCGGTCTCGACCACGAAACCCCTGGTTTCCATGGCCCGGGCCAGGCGTGTGAGGAACGGCTTGTCGTCATCGACGATCAGAAGGGAGGTGTCCTCGCCTTCAACCATTGCACCGATATTTTCATCGCCAGTCATCGTCTTGAAAATCCTGCTGCCTTAATTTTACGCAGATATAGTTTTGCGTCGCTATTGTCCAATTTACGCAGTGTCAAACATCGTCGCGGGCGCCGATTCCGGGTTCAGGAAGACGTTTCTGGGCCACGAAATCTGCACCACGGCGCCCTCGCCCAGTCCGCTCGAGTTGCGGAAGTCGAGCGTGGCGCCGGAGCGTTCGAGCAGCGTCTTGGCGATGAACAGGCCAAGCCCCAGGCCACCGCCGGCTTCATTGCCCTGGCGCGTCGACATATAGGGCTCGCCGATGCGGTCGATGATCTCGGGCGGGAAGCCGGGGCCGTCGTCGATGATCGAGAAGGTGACGATGGCCTCGTCCCAGCTCCAGCGCACGGTGACGCTCTTGCGGGCGAAATCGACGGCGTTCTCAACCAAATTGCCGAGGCCGTAGATGACGCCCGGATTGCGGCGCCCGACCGGTTCCGGCCCGGTTCGCTCGCCGGGGCGAAGCTTGATCGAGATGCCGAAGTCGCGATGCGGCGCGGTGACCTCCTCGACCAACGAGGTCAGCGGCAGACGGGAAAGATGCGCTTCGCCCTCGGTCGACAGGCTGGTGAGGCGCTTGAGGATTTCACGGCAGCGTTCGCTCTGGGAGCGAAGCAATTTTACGTCCTCACCGTATTTCGGATCCTTGCCAAGCGCCTTCTCCATCTCCTTGGCGACAAGCGTGATGGTGGCGAGCGGCGTGCCAAGCTCGTGCGCCGCCGCCGCCGCGAGGCCGTCGAGCGCCGAAAGATGCTGCTCGCGCTGCAGCACCAGTTCCGTGGCGGCAAGCGCATTGGCCAGAAGCCGGGCTTCGGCCGCCACCCGGAAGGCGTACATCGCGGTGAAGGCGATCGAGGACAGCACCGCCATCCACATGCCGGCGACATAGATGAAGGGCATCTCCAGCGGCGCGCCCTCGTGCCAGGGCAGCGGCAGGTGGATGAACACAAGCAAGGTCGCCGCGATCATCACCAACCCGCCGAGCAGCGCGGTCAGCCGCAAAGGCAGCGACGTCGCCGAGATGACGACAGGCACGGTCATCAGCAGCGAGAACGGATTGGTCAGGCCACCGGTCATGTAAAGCAGGCCGGCAAGCTGCAGGCTGTCGAAGATCAGGATGCCGAAGGCCGCGAACGGAGTGAGCCGGTGCGCCGCCGGAAAGCGGAAGGCGAGATACAGGTTCATCCAGGCCGAGCAGGCGATCAGCGCGAAGCACAGGCTGACCGGCAGCGGGAATTTCAGGCCATAGGCGACGACGAGCACCGTCACGCTCTGGCCGACAATGGCAAGCCAGCGCAGCCGGATCAGCGTGTTGAGGCGCAACCGCTGGCTCTGCTGGAAATCGGGCGAACGTAAAACGTTGATCATGGCCATGGATTACAGCCGCGGGAGGGCAAGCGCTAGTAGCGGTGCGCAGTCGGCATTCGCGATTGGCCGAAGTCCCCCGACGTCGTCATCCCTGGGCGAAGCAGGAGCGAAGCTCCGTCGCGGAGACCCTGGGATCCATGCCGCGACCCTGGACGTGGAGTGCAGCGGTGCAGAATTCTGGACCGTAGTGACGCTTCAGAGTCCCGGCATGGATACTCGGGTCTGCGCCGCGTCGCTGCGCTCCTTGCTCCGCCCATGGATGACGAACTGGTTGATGTTTGCGCCAAATTTTCAAGGGATCCCTCCTGATCCAAGCGGTCCGCCCAAGCTTCCCGAGGCTAGGTGCCTCTCGGCTTCGCTCTTGCGGTAGCCGCCGCCAGCAGCGGATTTTCCGGCCAGACATGCTTGGGATAGCGGCCGCGCATGTCGGCGCGCACATCCGCCCAGGAGCCGCGCCAGAAGCCGGGCAGGTCGCGCGTGGTCTGGATCGGCCGGTGCGCCGGAGACAACAGTTCCAGCGTCAGCGGTACGGTGCCGTTGGCGATCGAAGGATGCCGGTCGAGGCCGAACAGTTCCTGCACGCGGATAGCCAGCACCGGCCATTCGCCGTCGTAGCGGATCGGTACGTGGCTGCCGGACGGCGCGTCGAAATGGGTCGGCGCCAGCGTGTCGATCTTGCGCTGGAGGTCGTGCGGCACAAGCGAAGTTAGCCCGGCCGAAACAGCACCGGGATCGATGGCGGCAAAGGATGCGGCGCCGGACAGGAACGGCAGCAGCCAGTCGTCGAGATGTTCGAGAAGCGCCGCATCCGACATGTCGGGCAAGGGCGACCCAAGCCCACGATGCAGCCAGGAGAGCCGCTGGCGCAGCGTCTCGGCCTCCTTGCCCCAGCTCAGCAGCGACAATCCGTGTTCGCGCAAGGCATCGAGGATCGCCCTGTCCGCATCGGCGCCTGAAGGCGCCGGCAGCATGCGCTCGGCGAGCGTGATGGCGCCGAGGCGCACGGTTTCGCGCACCCGCACGGCGCGGCGCTCGCGATCGAAGCTCGTTTGCCTGCGTGTCTCGATCCGGTCGGCCAGCGCGGCGCGGATGTCGTCCTCGCCGATTGCCGCCGCTGCCGCGATGCGCGCATTCTGCGCCTTGCCGTGCAGGTCGGCGACGACCAGAAACGGCTCGCCCGCCAGCGGATCGGCGGCATCGAGCATGGCGCCAGAGCCATTGGCCAGCACGAAACGCCCGCGTTCACCGCGCGCCTTGGCGACGCGGTCCGGCCAGGCGTGGATGAGCAGAGGACCGGCTGAAGCAGCTTCGCTTTGTTTTGTACCGCCCACCTGCCTTGCCAGCCTCTCAGCCAGTTGCCGCGCGGCGGTGGCGCGCGGCGATCTCTCCCCACGAAAGCGCATCAGCCGTCGCTCCAGATCAGCGCCGTCGCCGCCAAGCCCGCGTTCGGTGAGCAACACGGCCAGCATGGCCGCCTCCCCGGCATGGCCGCTCTTCGCAGCCTCGGCGACCATATGCGCCAGCCGCACCGGCAGAGCGAGCTTGCGCATCGATGCGCCCGCTTCGGTCAGACGCCCGGCCTCGTCGATGGCATGGAGCGCGCGCAGCAGCACCCTTGCCTCGTTGAGCGCCGGGGCCGGCGGCGGATCGAGGAAGGCGAGCGTCGCGGGATCGGCGACGCCAAAGGCGGCGCAGTCGAGCAGCAGGCCCGAAAGGTCCGCTTCAAGGATTTCCGGCGGCGTGAAGGCTGGCAATGCCGCCGTCTGCTCGGCGCGCCACAGCCGGATGGCGACGCCAGCCTGCGTGCGCCCGGCGCGGCCGGCGCGCTGGTCGGCGGAAGCCTTGCTGCCGCGGACCGTCTCCAGCCGGGTGAGACCGCTGGCCGGCTCATAGCGCGGCAGCCGCGACAGGCCGGAATCGATGACGACACGCACGCCGTCGATGGTGATCGAGGTTTCCGCGATCGAGGTCGCCAGCACCACCTTGCGGCGGCCTGGTTGCGCCGGCTTGATCGCCGCGTCCTGCGCTTTGCCGTCAAGCTGGCCGTAAAGCGGCACGATGTCGGTATCGGCGCCGACCTTGCCGGACAGCCGCTCGGCGGTGCGCTCGATCTCGCGCTGGCCGGGCAGGAAGGCAAGCACGCTGCCGCTTTCGTCCGCGAGAGCGTTGCGGATCGCCTTGGCCATGGCGTCCTCGATAGGGATGCCGGCCGGTCGTTCGTCGTAGCGGATGTCGACGGGGAAGGCACGGCCCTCGCTTTCGATCACCGGCGCGCCCGACAGGAGTTTTGCGACGCGCGCGCCATCGAGTGTCGCCGACATCACCAGCAGCCGCAGGTCCGGCCGCAGGGCGCCTTGCACATCGAGCGCCAGCGCCAAGCCGAAATCGCCATCGAGCGAACGCTCGTGGAATTCGTCGAAGATCACCGCCGAGACGCCGGGCAATTCGGGATCGTCGAGGATCATGCGCGCCAGCACGCCTTCGGTGACGACCAATATCCTGGTTTTTGCCGAGGTGCGGTTTTCCATGCGCATGGCATAGCCGACGGCGGCGCCGGGTTCTTCGTCGAGCAGTTCAGCCATGCGGCGGGCGGCGGCGCGAGCGGCAAGCCGGCGCGGTTCGAGCAGCACGATCTTGCCCGCACTCAGCCACGGCGCGTCGAGCAGCGCCAGCGGCACCAGCGTCGTCTTGCCGGCGCCGGGTGGCGCCACCAGCACGGCGCTGTTATCGGAGCCAAGCGCCTCGCTCAGCGCCGGCAGCACGGCTGATACCGGAAGCTCCGGCAAGGGTTTTGCGGTCATCGCGTCCGCATATCAGCGGTCACGGTCGCCGTGCAACTGGCACCAGCTCAGAGCCGGGTCCGCGAAAACGGGTTCCAGCGCACCGTGCCCAGCCTTACTTCCTCGCGCACCATGGTCAGCAAGCCGGAACCGCCGACGACCGCGAGGCCGACCAACGACAGCCAGTCGGGATATTCCTTGAAGAACAGCGTGCCGAGGATGACCGCCCAGACGATCTGCGAATAATGCGTCGGCGCTATACGGTTGGCTGGGGCGTATTTGGCGGCGAGCAATTGCAGCAATTGTCCGCCTGCGGTGAAGGCGCCGGCCAACGCCAGCCAGACCAGCTGCATGGCATTCGGCAAGGTGAACGAGGTGGCGGCGGCGCCGAGCCCGTTGAACACCAAGCCGTAGCCGACAAGCACGCCGAGCATCGACGTGCGCTTCTCCTGCTGGGCGAGCGAGCGCATCAGGATGACGCTGGTCGCGGCGAGGAAGGCAACCACGAAGGCGGCCAGATGGCCGAGGTTCAATTCACGAAAGCCCGGCCGCACCACCAGCATCACCCCGGCAAAGCCGGCGACCACGGCCAGCCATCGCCAGGGGCCGACCTTTTCCTTCAGGATGACGGTCGACAGGATGGTGACCAGCAAGGGTGCCAGGAAGATCAAGGCGTAGACTTCGGCCAGGGGAATGTGGGTGAAAGCATAGACGCTGAGTACGCCGGACGCGATGCCGGCCCAGGCCCGCGCCTGCACGGCCCATGGCCGCTTCATGCGCCAGAAATCGCGCCAGCGTTCGCCCGCCGGGCGGGTGAAGAACAGGAAACAGCCGGCAAACAAGGTCGAGAAGAAACCGATCTCGAAGACGGTGAACTGTCCGCCCAGGCTCTTGATAACGGCATCGCTGCCCGAATAGCTTGCATAGGCGATCAGGGCGAGCAGAATTCCGTTCGTCACGTTGTTCCATTTCCGGGGAGAGAAGCATTGAAAATACTGGCTCTCGGTGCGCATCCGGACGACATCGAGATCTTCATGTTCGGTACGATGGCCGCCTATGCGGCGCAAGGCGCAGAACTCACTTTTGCCGTGGCCACGGATGGGGCCAGGGGCGGCAAGAGCGATCCCGTCATTCTCGCCCGTGTCCGGCGCGAGGAAGCCACGGCCGCTGCCGCGCTGCTGGGGGCGACGCCGCGCTTCCTCGACTTTCCCGACGGCGAGCTGGTGGCCGACGCCGCGCTGATCGGCGCACTGAAAGGGCTCATTCGCGAGATCGGGCCGGACCTTGTGATCACGCACGCGCCCAACGACTATCACGCCGACCACCGCGCGCTGTCCGACGGCGTGCGCATCGCGGCCTCGTTCGGCGTTCCGGTGCTGCATGCCGACACGATGGGCGGCACCGGATTTTCGCCGACGCACTATGTCGATATTTCCAACCATGCCGAGATCAAGGCGCAGGCCATCCGCATGCACCAATCGCAGGACCCGGACCGCTTCGCCGACGCCGCCCGGACGCAGAACCTTTTTCGCTCCGGCCAGTGCAATGGTGCGCAAGCCTCGCAGGCCGAAGCCTTCCGCTTCGAGCCGATATTTCCTTTCGGCGACATTCGCGCGCTGCTGCCGCCGGCACCACCGATCCGGACAGTCATGGTGAGCACCAAGAAGGTCGACTGAGCCGGGAGACGGCCTACGAGCCTGGTCGAAATCAGCCCGCACGGCCTCCAGACTCCGCGCCCGTCCACACCACGCTCGGCGCTTTTCCCAACGTTTTCAGATGCCGGCGCCGTCATGTTGCGGCGCAGCGACGAATTCGCTTGCCTTGTTTAGTAAAAATTGCATCACTAAACAAATTACTAAACATCCGCGGCGCTCTGGCGCTGCCATGTTTGGGCCCCTGAGGAGAGGGGTTGAGGGCTCTTGAAACCGTCATCCGGGCGCGTTTCGCAAATGGGAGGAAGGCATGAAATCGAGCTTTAAACTGGCGTTGGGACTGGCCTCGGCGATATCCGCGTCGACAGCCGTCTCGAACGCTGCGCACGCTGAAGACCTGACGCTGTGCTGGGCCGCCTGGGATCCGGCAAACGCGCTTGTCGAACTGTCCAAGGATTTTACCAAGGAAACCGGCATCGGCATGAAATTCGAGTTCGTGCCGTGGACCAACTACGCCGACCGCTTCCTCAACGAGCTGAACTCGCACGGCAAGCTCTGCGACCTGATCATCGGCGACAGCCAGTGGATCGGCGGCGCCGCCGAGAACGGCCACTACGTCAAGCTGAACGACTTCTTCGACAAGGAGAAGATCAGCATGGACGACTTCGTGCCGGCAACCGTGGTCGGCTATTCGGAATGGCCGAAGAACACGCCGAACTACTGGGCGCTGCCGGCCATGGGCGACGTCGTCGGCTGGACCTATCGCAAGGACTGGTTCTCCAAGCCGGAACTGCAGAAGGAATTCAAGGAGAAGTATGGCTGGGATCTCGGCCCGCCGGCCACCTTCGACCAGCTGAAGCAGATCGCCGAATTCTTCCAGAAGCGGCAGATCGACGGCAAGACCGTCTATGGCGCTTCGATCTATACCGAGCGCGGCTCCGAAGGCATCACCATGGGCGCCATGGACGTGCTCTACAGCTACGGCTTCCAGTACGAGAACCCGAAGAAGCCCTACGAGATGGAAGGTTTCGTCAATTCCGACAAGTCGGTGAAGGGGCTGGAGTTCTACAAGGCCCTCTATGATTGCTGCACCCCGCCGGGCGCCTCGAACAGCTACATGGGCGAAGGCGTCGATGCCTTCAAATCCGGCCAGGTGGCGATGCACATGAACTTCGCCTTCACCTGGCCAGGCCTGCAGAAGGACGAGAATGTCGGCGGCGACAAGATCGGCTATTTCGTCAATCCCAAGGGCCCCGACGGCGAACAGTTTGCCCAGCTCGGCGGCCAGGGCATTTCGGTGGTGTCCTATTCCGACAAGCAGGAATCGGCGCTGAAATACATCAAGTGGTTCGCCAACAAGGATGTGCAGGCCAAGTGGTGGTCACTCGGTGGCTACTCCTGCCTGAACGCCGTGGTGAAGGATCCGAAATTCCCGGCCAGCCAGCCCTATGCGCAGACCTTCCTCGACTCGATGGCCATCGTGAAGGACTTCTGGGCCGAGCCGAGCTACGCCCCGCTGCTGCAGGCCTCGCAGAAGCGCTTCCACGACTATGTCGTCGCCGGCCAGGGTTCGGCCAAGGATGCGCTTGACGGCCTGGTCAAGGACTGGACGCAGGTGTTCCAGGACGACGGCAAGATGTAACCGGCTCCTCCCGAGCTAAGCCGAGCGTCCCGTGCCACCCTTGGCACGGGACGCGGTTCAGATAAATTCCATGACAGAGACGTTTTTAAAGTGACCGAAGCAGGACTCACCATGCTCAATCGGACCGCGGAGAACGTTGCCCGGGCGACCCCGGAGCCGTTGGCCCGCAAGGTCCGGGGCATCAGCGACAAGGGCCTCGCCTGGCTGTTCATTTCGCCGACGATCCTGTTGCTGCTCGCCATCAACATCTTCCCGCTGTTCTGGGCGATCTATCTCTCCTTCACCAATTACCGGGCCAACCGGCCCAACGAAGTGGTGAAGAATCTCGGCTTTGCCAACTACCAGCGCATCCTCGGCGACAACGATATCTGGATCGCCATGCAGACGACCGCGCATTTCGTGTTCTGGACGATCCTTTTGCAGACGCTGATCGGCTTCACGCTGGCCTGGCTGATCGACAGGAAGTTCCGCGGCCACGCCTTCTGGACGACGCTGATCCTGGTACCGATGATGCTGTCGCCAGCGGTGGTCGGCAATTTCTGGCGCTTCCTCTACGAACCGCAGATCGGCCTGTTCTCTTATGTCATCTCGTTTGTCTCCGGCATTCCACCGACAAGCATCCAGATGCTCTCCAACGTGTCGCTGGCGCCGTGGTCGATCATCATCGTCGATACCTGGATGTGGACACCCTACGTGATGCTGATCTGCCTCGCCGGGCTGCGCTCGATCCCCGAATACATCTATGAGGCGGCCGAGGTCGACCGCGCCTCCAACTGGCGGCAATTCTGGTCGATCACGCTGCCTATGGCGCTGCCCTTCATCATGCTGGCGGTGCTGTTTCGCGGCATCGAGAACTTCAAGATGTTCGACATGGTCAATCTCCTGACCGGCGGCGGGCCTGGATCGACCACGGAGGTCGCCTCGATCACGCTGAAGCGGCAGGCTTTCGAGAGCTGGCGCACCGGCTATTCCTCGGCCTTCGCCATCATCCTGTTCGTCGCGGTGTTTGGCCTCGCCAACATCTACGTCAAGGCGCTCAACAAGGTGAAGCAGAGATGAGCCTGACCACTGCCCATTCGGTCGTCGCCCCCTCGGCCAACTCGAAGCGCATCGCCGGCGCGATCATCATCGCCTACGCGTTGATCTCGATCGTGCCGCTGTTGTGGATATTCGCCACCAGCTTCAAGACGCCGCCGGACTCGATCGCCTATCCGCCCAAGGTCCTGTTCCAGCCAAGCATCGAAGGTTACTGCAACCTGTTCACGACGCGCACAAGGCAGACGCCGGAGTACATCAACTCGCTGGGACCGGCGACCGGCTTCTGCGACGAGACGGTGCGCAAGCGCAACATGGTGATCGCCGGCCCGTCCAACTTCCTGCCGCGCTTCGCCAACTCGCTGATCATCGCCTTCGGCTCGACCTTTTGCGCCGTCTTCCTCGGCACGCTGTCGGCCTATGGCTTCTCGCGCTTCAAGGTGCCGCTTGCCGACGACCTTCTGTTCTTCATCCTGTCGACGCGCTTCATGCCGCCGATCGCCGTCGCCATCCCGATCTACCTGATGTACCGCGAGCTTGGCCTCTCCGACACCGCGCTCGGCATGATCCTGCTCTACACGGCGGTCAATGTCTCGCTGGCGGTGTGGCTCCTGAAAGGCTTCATCGACGAGATCCCGCGCGAATACGAGGAAGCGGCGATGATCGACGGCTATACGCGGCTGCAGGCCTTCTGGCGCACCGTGCTGCCGCAGGCGACGACCGGCATTGCCGCGACCGCCATCTTCTGCCTGATCTTCGCCTGGAACGAATATGCGTTCGCTGCGCTCCTGACCTCCGGTACGGCACAGACGGCACCGCCTTTCATCCCGACCATCATCGGCGAAGGCGGCCAGGACTGGCCGGCGGTGGCGGCCGGCACGACGATCTTCTTGGTGCCGATCCTGGTTTTCACCATCCTGCTTCGCAAACAATTGCTGCGCGGCATCACTTTTGGGGCGGTGCGGAAATGAGTGATGTGCGAGGTCGACCCCCACTCCGTCGAGCTTCGCTCGACACCTCTCCCCCGATCGACGGGGGAGAGGAAGGGCGCGAACGTCATTCAGCCAGGCTCTTTTCCTCTCCCTCCGGAGGGGGGAGAGGTGGCGCTGCGAAGCAGCGACGGAGTGGAGGAACCACCCCGCAACCATCTCTCCGCTTGAACGGCGAGAAGGAAGGGAGCTACGCATGACCCGCCTCGCCATCTCCAGGAAAACATCATGGCCCCGTTGGGCCAGGCGCGGGCTGATGGAAAACATCGCCACGGCGCTGATCGCCATCGGCTTCCTGATGCTGTTCCAGCCCTTCGCGCTGTCGCTCTACACCTATTCCTTCATCACCATGCTCGCCGGCACCGTGATGTTCATCATCGTCTCGAAGTTCCCGGAATAATCATGGCCGAAATCCGCGTTCAACATTTGAGAAAGGCCTTCGGCGATTTCGTCGCCGTGCAGGATTCCAACTTCGTCGTCGAGGATGGCGAGTTCTTCGTCATGCTTGGGCCTTCGGGCTGCGGCAAGACGACGACCTTGCGCATGATCGCCGGGCTCGAACTGCCGACCGGCGGCGATATCCTGCTCGGCGGCGAGGACGTCACCATGCTGCGGGCCCGCGAACGCGACATCGCCTTCGTGTTCCAGCTGTTCGCGCTCTACCCACACATGAACGTGCGCAAGAACATCGGCTTTCCGCTCCTGGCGCAAGGCATGCCGGCGGCCGAAATCCGCACGCGGGTCGAGGAGACGGCAAAACTCCTGCGCATCGACCATCTGCTCAACAAATCCGTGTCGGGCCTTGCCGGCGGCGACCGCCAGCGCGTGGCGCTCGGCCGCGCCATCGTGCGGCGGCCAAAATGCTTCCTGATGGATGAACCGCTCGGCACGCTCGATACCGAATTCCGCGATTTGATGGTTCATGAGCTGCGCGAGCTGCACAACCGCATCCGCGCCACCACGGTCTATGTCACCCACGACCAGATGGAAGCGATGTCGATGGCCGACAAGATCGCTGTCATGAACCACGGCGTCATCGAACAGTTCGGAACACCCCGCGAAATCTACGACCGCCCGGCGACTATGTTCGTCGCCGACTTCATCGGCTCGCCGCCGATGAATTTTCTTGGGTTTGGCGGCGGGCTGACCAAGGGCGCGAAGGAGATCGTCGTCCAGGGCGCGAAGGTCGCGGTGCCGGAGGTGCGCGAGGACATTGCGCCGGCCGACATGGCGCTTGGCATCCGACCTGAGCATATTCGCTTCGACGACGCCTCGAAGCTTCGCGGCGCCATCTACGGCACCGAATATCTCGGCACGACGCAGATCGTCGCGGTGGAAACGGCGGACGGCATCATCAAGGCGCGGGTGCCGGCCGAAATCCGGCTCAACGCCGGCGATCATGTCGGCCTGACCCTCAACAGCGCGCGGCTGTCGCTCTTCGACAAGGGATCCGGCCGCGCGGTGAGAACCGCTGTTCACGATACCGCCTCTCAAGGGAGAGCGCAGCATGGCTGACGTCCGTATCAAGAACGTGACCAAGAGCTTTGGCGAGCATGTCGCCGTCGACGGTCTGGACCTGCACATAGAAGACGGCGAATTCGTCGTGCTGCTCGGGCCGACGGGGGCCGGCAAGACGACGACGCTGCGCCTGATCGCCGGACTGGAGCGGCCGGACAGCGGCACGATCGAGATCGGCGGCCACAATGCGACGACGCTGTCGCCGGCCGAGCGCGACACCGCCTTCGTGTTCCAGCAATACTCGCTCTATCCGCATCTGTCGGTGTTCGACAATCTCGCCTTTCCGCTGCGCTCGCCGGCCCGGAAAATACCGGAGGACCAGATCCGCCGCCGGGTCGAGGAGGTGGCGAAGATGGTGCATATCCACCACAAGCTCGCCAACCGCTCGACCAAGCTGTCGGGCGGCGAAATGCAGCGCGTCGCCATCGGCCGCGCGCTGGTGCGCAAGCCCGCCATCTATCTGATGGACGAGCCGCTGTCGTCGCTCGACGCCAAGCTGCGCGCGGATCTGCGGCTCGAACTGAAGCGCATCCAGTCCGAACTTGGCGCCACCATGCTCTACGTCACGCATGACCAGATCGAGGCGATGACGATGGCCGACCGCATCGGCATCCTTGCGGACGGCGTGCTGGTGCAGATCGGGTCGCCGAGAACGATCTATTCCGAGCCGGCGAACCTGCATGTCGCGGCAAGGCTCGGCCAGCCGGCGATCAATCTGCTGCCGACGGGGCTGCTGCCCGATGGCGGCGCGCCGGCCGGCACCAGGACGATCGGCGCGCGCACCGAACATCTGACGATCGAAAAGGCCATGAATGGTCATGCCGACGGCGTCGTCGACTGGGTCGAGCATCTCGGCGACCAGAACCACCTGCATGTGACGGTCGGCCCGAAGAAACTGGTGACGCTGACCGACCCGGACACGGACCTGGCGCAAGGCGACAGAGTGGTGATCCGCTACCGCTCGCCGCTCTATTTCGGCGCCGACGGACAACGACTGATGTGAACGGTTTTCGGTGTTTTCCCCCAAAGGATAATGCCGGCTTGTGATTGACGATTGCGAATACGGGACGAATTCGATGAAGCACTTTTTCAACCGCAGGGAAACGATCGTCACCGAGGCGCTGGATGGCCTGTTGCGGACCATCGGCTCAGGCGAACTGGCGCGCCTCGACGGCTATCCCGAGCTCAAGGTCGTGCTGCGTGCCGACTGGGACAAGTCGAAAGTCAGCGTCGTTTCCGGCGGCGGCGCCGGGCATGAGCCGTCGCATGCGGGCTTCGTCGGCAAGGGCATGCTGACGGCGGCGGTCTCCGGCGAGATCTTCGCCTCGCCGAGCGTCGAGGCGGTGCTGGCGGCCATCCGCACAGTCACCGGACCGGCCGGCTGCCTGCTGATCGTCAAGAACTACACCGGCGACCGTCTCAATTTCGGCCTGGCCGCCGAGAAGGCGCGCGCCGAAGGCTTTCGCGTCGAGACGGTGATCGTCGCCGACGACATCGCATTGCCCGACATCGCCCAGCCGCGCGGCGTTGCCGGCACCTTGTTCGTCCACAAGATCGCGGGACACCTGTCGGAAGCCGGCCACGACCTGGCGACTGTCGCGACGGCGGCGCGGGCGGCGGCGAAGGACATCGCCTCGCTCGGCATGTCGCTGTCGTCCTGCTCCATTCCCGGCCAGCCGCATGAGGACCGGTTTGGCGAAAACGACGGCGAGCTCGGCCTCGGCATTCATGGCGAGCCGGGCGTCGAGCGCATCGCGGTGCAAAGCGCCGACAGGCTGGTGGCGATCATGGCGGAGCGCCTGGCGGTGCGGCTCGATCCGAAGGCCGCCTATGCCTTGCTGATCAACAATCTCGGCTCCGTGCCGCCGCTCGAAATGTCTGTTATCGCCAATGCGGTGCTTGCCTCGCCGCTCGGCAAGGCGGTCAAACTGACCGTCGGGCCCGGCCCGCTGATGACGGCACTCAACATGAACGGCTTCTCGCTGTCGCTGATCCAGCTCGACGCCGCGCGTGAGACAGCCTTGCTGGCGCCGGTCGGTCCGCATGCCTGGATGCCAGCCAAGCCGGTCGCAGCGCCTGCTATCGTGCCAATGGCGAAAGCAGCCGGACAAAGTGCTGCATACAAGGCCAGCCAGGATGCCGGCACCAGGCGCGTGATCGTCACGGTCTGCGAAAGGCTGATTTCGCTTGAAGCCACGTTGAACGGGCTCGACGCCAAGGCGGGCGACGGCGACACAGGCTCGACGGTGGCGACCGGCGCGCGCAGCATCCTCGAACGTCTCGATACACTGCCGCTTGCCGAGCCTGCGGCAACCCTCGGGGCAATAGGTGACGTATTGAGCGCATCGATGGGCGGCTCCAGCGGGGTGCTGCTGTCGATCTTCTTCACCGCGGCGGCGCAGGCTCTGGATGGCGGCGCTGATTTGGCCAAGGCGCTGCTTGCCGGCCTCGAGCGAATGATTTTTTATGGCGGCGCACAGCTTGGCGACCGCACGATGGTCGATGCCCTGGAGCCAGCCCTGAAAGCGCTCGACGCCAACGGGCTGGAAGAAGCGGCGGCGGCGGCCCGGCGCGGCGCCGAGGCGACTGCCGCCATGGAGAAGGCGAAGGCCGGGCGGTCGGCCTATGTCGGCAGCCAGTTGCAGGGCGTGGCCGATCCCGGCGCCCATGCCGTGGCCGAGGTGTTCTCGGCGGCCGCCACGCTGCTTGTCGCGGCCTGACCCATGCACCCGTTGCCGAATGACCGTTCTTTCGCTACTGCCGGCAAGGTGGAAACCGGGAGTCTGGGCGACATGGCGATGTTGAACCTTGCCAGGCTGGTCGCGGCCGCGGCGGATACGATCGCTGCCCACGCCGAGGAATTGACGGCGCTCGACCAGGCGATCGGCGATGGCGACCATGGCCTGAACATGAAGCGCGGCTTCGAGGCCGTGCGGGCCGAGGCGGATGCGTTCGCGGCAAAGCCGCTGCCCGAGGCCTTGAAGGCGATCGGGACCAAGCTGGTGATGACGGTGGGCGGCGCCTCCGGTCCGTTGTTCGGCACATTGTTCATGGCGCTCGGCAAGGAGATTTCGGCGGAGCCCGATCGTGCCAACCTGGCGGCTGCCTTCGGCAAGGCGATCGAAGCGGTGGCGGCGCGCGGCAAGTCGCAGGTTGGCCAAAAAACCATGCTCGATGTGCTGCAGCCGGTGCATGACGCATTGGCCGGGGGAAAGACCGCGGCCGAGATAGCCGACATCGCCGACGCTGCGGCCGAGGCGACCGTGCCGATGAAGGCTCAGCGTGGCCGCGCCTCGTTCCTCGGCGACCGCTCGATCGGCCATATGGATCCCGGCGCGCGCTCGACGGCGCTGCTGGTGCGCACGGTGGGACAAGCGATCGGGGAAAGCGCATGAGCAATGTCGGGATCGTGATCGTGTCACATTCGCCGCTGGTCGCGGAAGGCACGGCCGACATGGTGCGCCAGATGGTGGGCGACGAAGTGCCGCTTGCATGGTGCGGCGGAAACGGCCATGGCGGGCTCGGCACCAATGTCGAGGCGATCATGGGCGCCATCGACAAGGCCTGGTCGGAAGCCGGCGTCGCCATACTGGTCGATCTCGGCGGCGCCGAGACCAACTCGGAAATGGCGGTGGAGATGATCGGCGAACCCCGCGCGCAGAAGATCATCGTCTGCAACGCGCCGATCGTCGAAGGCGCGGTGATGGCGGCGACCGAGGCGTCCGGCGGCGCCTCGCTTCGGGAAGTGGTGGCGACGGCGCATGAATTGTCGCCGTCGTGAGTAAACGGGAATTTTGAAAGACATGTCCGCAGCCGCCGAAGCGACCGTCCTGATCACCCACGATGTGGGCCTGCATGCGCGTCCTTCGGTGAAATTCACCAAGCTCGCCAAGACGTTTGCCGCCGACGTGGAAATAGCGCTTGCCGCCAACGGGCCGTGGTTCGACGCCAAGAGCATCGTCAAGGTGATGGCGGCCAAGGCGCCGAAGGGCACGGTGCTGCACATCAGGGCCCGCGGCGACGGCGCCAATGATGCCGTCGACGCGCTGGTCGAACTGGTGCGGCGCGATTTCGACGAGGGTGCCGGTCATGTCCGGTCGGCGTGAGGCCGGCCCACGTCTGCGTCAACCCGCGGGGGATGCGGGCCATGCGGATTGAGGGTGTACCGGCCTCGGCCGGCTACGCCGAGGGGCCGCTGTTCGAGCTCGACCGGCCGCCGGCAGTCTACACCAGCAAGGCCACTCCCGAGGAGGAGAAGGCGTCACTGAGGACGGCGATCGGCAAGGCGGTGAGCCGGCTCATGACCATGGTCGAAACCGCCGACAGCGACGCCGCCGGCATACTCGAATTCCACATCGCCATGCTGGAAGACGATGCGCTGAGCGGGCCAGCCTTCGCGTCGATCGATTCCGGACGGGCCGCCGACGCGGCCTGGCGGCAGGCACTCGACGGCGAGATCGCCGGCTATGAAGCCTCCGACCAGGATTATTTTCGCGCCCGCGCCGGAGACCTGCGCGATATCAGGGACCAGGTGCTGCATGCCCTGACCGATAACGGTGCCAGCACAGCCCCGGCCGGCGCCATTCTATATGGCGAGGACATCGCGCCGACGCGTTTTCTCGAAACCGATTGGAGCAGCGGCGGCGGCATCGCGCTGAAGGCGGGCAGCACCGCCAGCCATGTCGCCATGCTGGCGCGCTCACGCGGCGTACCGATGGTCGTGAGCCTACGCGAACCACCCGCCGGTCTGGCCGGCATGGCGCTGCTCGACGCCGAGCACGGCAATGTCGTGCTGGCGCCCTCGCCGGCGGAGATCGGCTCTTTTCGGCAGTCGTCCTCTTCCTTCGCCGCCCGCCAAGGCAAGGCGCAGACGTTTCTGGCAAGGCCGGCGCTGACCAAAGCCGGCACGGCGGTGCGCGTCCAGGTCAACATCGCCGATCCGTCGGATGTCGACGCCATCGACATCGCGACCTGCGACGGCGTCGGGCTGATGCGCACGGAATTCCTGTTCGGCAAGACGTTGCCGGACGAGGAGACCCAGTATCGCGCCTATCGCAAGGTGCTGGAATGGGCCGGCGACAAGCCGGTGACGATCCGCACTGTCGATGCCGGCGGCGACAAGCCGGTGCCGGGCTTCACCGTCGAGGAAGGCAACCCATTCCTCGGCCTGCGCGGGATCAGGCTGTCGCTGGCGCGGCTCGATATCTTCCGTGTTCAGATCAGGGCATTGCTGCGCGCCGCGCCACACGGCAATCTCAGGGTCATGTTTCCAATGATCGCCACGGCCGAGGAGTATGAGCGCGCAGCCGCCTTGTTCACCGACGAACAGGCAGCCCTTGCCGCGCGCGGCACAGCGCAGCGGATGCCGCCGCTCGGCATCATGGTCGAAGTGCCGTCGGTGGCCATCGCGCCGGAGGCTTTGGCCGGCGCGGCCTTCTTCTCGATCGGCTCCAACGATTTGACGCAATATGTGATGGCGGCGGCGCGCGACAATGCCGCGGTCGCGCATCTCAATTCGGTCCGCCATCCCGCGGTGCTGCGGCTGATCGGCTCGGTCACCGCCTTCGGACGGGACAATGGTATTCCCGTCAGCCTGTGCGGCGATGCCGGCGGCGATCCAGCCTCGATCCCGGCGCTGCTCGAGGCCGGCTTGCGCGATCTCTCCGTGGCGCCGGCGCAACTCGCTATGGCCAAGGCGGCCATCGCGGACATTTCGGTGTAGGCGTGGCAGGCATGGTCGACAAGACGCCCGAACCCGGTTCCGAAGAAGCGATCCGAGCCTACAAGACGATCCTGTCGCATGTCATCGACCAGCGGCCGTCCGGCATGCGTCAGCGTCTCGCCGACGCGCTCGGCAAGCACCGCAGCTTCGTCACGCAAATCTCCAGTCCGACCTACTCGATCCCGATTCCGTCAAAACATTTGCCGGCAATTTTCTCCGTCTGCCATTTCAGCCCGGCCGAACGCGATCAGTTCCTCGCCGCCTACCACCAGGCGCATCCGGGAAAGATGTCGGTCGCGGCTGGCATGCGCAAGACGCGGCATGTTTCGCTTGTCGTGCCGGATTTCGGCGACGACAAGCAGAATGCCGCGCTCGACAGGGCGGTCAACGACTTCATCCAGAAGATCACCAGCATCACCGGCAAGGGTGGCGGCTGACCATTCTTGCCGGACTGTTTGGGAGGACGCCATGAAGAAATTTATGAATTCGGTGGACACGGTGCTGACCGAGAGCCTCGACGGTTTCGTCGCCGCCCATGCCGATATCCTGGCGCTTGGCGAGGAGCATAAATTCATCCGTCGCAGAACCCTGCGGCCAGGCAAGGTGGCGCTGATCTCCGGCGGCGGCTCCGGCCACGAGCCGCTGCATGGCGGCTTTGTCGGCCATGGCATGCTGGATGCCGCCTGCCCCGGCCAGGTGTTCACCTCGCCGACGCCTGACCAGATGCTGGCGGCGGCGCAAGCCGTCGACACCGGTGCCGGTTGCCTGTTCATCGTCAAGAATTATGAGGGCGACGTGATGAACTTCGACATGGCGGCGGAAATGTCAGACGGCATCCTGCAGGTGGTGACCAATGACGACGTCGCCGTCGAGAATTCATCCTACACGACAGGCCGGCGCGGCGTCGCCGGCACGCTGGTGGTGGAAAAGATCGTCGGCGCGGCGTCTGAGCAAGGCATGGCGTTGCCGACGTTGAAGGCGCTGGGCGACCGGGTCAATGCCGCCACTCGCTCGATGGGCGTGGCGCTGACCAGCGGCACGGTGCCGGCGGCCGGCAAGCCGACCTTCGCCATCGGCGACGGCGAGATGGAGTTTGGCGTCGGCATCCATGGCGAACCCGGCCGCCGGCGCGATACGTTGAAGAGCGCTGACGCCATCGCCGAGGAAATCTGCGCCGCGATCCTGGGCGATCTCGGCGACGAGGCGAAAGGCCCGGCGCTGCTGTTCGTCAACGGCTTCGGCGGCACGCCGCTGATGGAGCTCTATCTGATGTACAACAGCGCGCGTCGTATCTTCGAGAGGCATGGCGTGACGATTGCCCGCTCGCTGGTCGGCACCTATGTCACCTCGCTCGACATGGCCGGCTGCTCTGTCACGCTGACCATGCTTGATGATGAGACGACCGGCTGGTGGGATGCGCCCGTCCACACGGCAGCACTGCGGTGGGGCATGTAGCGCTGGCTTCCACAGCGCTTTTCTGCAACCATCCTGGGCCGTCCACTTGGCGCCCGGGGCTGATGCTGCCATTCCTCAACTCCGCCGAAGAAAAACTGCTGCTGCGCTTCGCCGATCCGGAGGCCGCGGCAGTCGAGGACGATTTGTCGGCAGAGGCTTTGTCGGCACTGCTCGACAACGCGGAGTTTCATGGCGTTCTGCCGATCATGCTGCGCAAGCTCCATGAACGTGGCAACGCGCATCTGACATCGGATGCGAACGTGCAGAGCAAACTTCACGAACTGCGCCAGAAAGCGCCGATCGCCACCGGCCAATCGATGCTGCTGAATTACCATGGCGGCCGCATCATGAAGGTGCTCGCCGCCGAGGGCATTCCGGCACGGATCGTCAAGGGCCCGGTCTTTGCGGGAAAGCTCTATCGCCACGTCACCGACAGGCCGTTCACCGACATCGACATCCTCGTCGAGCCGGCCAACCTTGCACGGGCAAACCGGGCGATCGCTTCATGCGGCTTCGAGCTTGGCAGCAATGAAGCCGAATCCTACCAGCTGCAGGAATTCAAATGGCTGGAAAAGGGGAATTCGAGCCTGCTGGTAGAACTGCATGGCGACCTCGTGCACGACACCGGCATGCGCCGACGCCTGTCGCTCGGTTTCCGCGAATTGCGCGTCATCGACGGCGATGCGACCGACACGCCGGCAGCCCTGCTGACGATCGCCATCGTGCATGCCGCCGGCGGCCACAAATTTCATCGGCTGCAGCTTTGCGTCGACGTGCTGCAAGGCGTGCGGGCACTGCAGTCCCCCGAAGCGGAAGCCAGACTGCTCGACGCGGCCCGCATGACCGGCATCGAACTCGAACTGGCGATCGTGCTCAATGTGACCGGCGAGCTGTTCGGCGAGCGCCGTGCGCTTGAACTCGCCGGCCGCATCAAGCCCGATCTTTCGATAAGGCTGGCCAAACGGCTGATCACCACGAACACCCTGCTCAGGGTCAATTCCAGGGAAAAGATCGGCTCACGCCTGCGCCGTGATGCCTTCCGCTGGATCCAGCGCCTGGCCAAGGCCAGGCCATACCCAGCCTGAAGCTCCGGCTCAGTCCTGCCTGGCCAATGTGGCATTTATCAGCGCCGCGGCGTCGGCCGGGCGGGCTCCGACTTCCAGCGTGAAGGTCGGCACCGACGAGACCAGCTTGCCGATCGTCGCCAGCCGGCGTTTCTGCAGCGGCAGCAGGCCGGTCATGCCGGTGCGGACATTGTCCATCGCCAGCGCCACCATCGCGTCGGTCCGGGCCATGGCGACGAGCCGCGTCTGCCTGTCGGCGGAGCGCGCCAGGTGCAGGAGGGCGGCCACCGGTCGGGCCACCGGGCTTTCGATCCGCACGATCTCGCTCAACCGCTCCAGCGAGACCGCCTGCTCCCCATTGCGGTCCCAGGAGTGACCAAGGCATGGCGCCACCTGCGGGATCATTTCGGCGGTTATCTGGTGGATCTTGACGTGCCGCGGCAGACCCCAAGCCATCGGCTTGCCTGAAGTCAGATCCAGGATCATGGCGTCGTCGGAACAGAGGCCAAAGCCTTGCGTAGCCAGCGCCAGCGACGTGGTGGTCTTGCCGGTGCCGCTCGGCGCATGGATCAGCACGACGGCATCACGGCCCGGCAATGTCAGGCCGGCCGTGTGCAGCATATGCTGGCCGCCGGCGTCGAGGGCGGCGTCCAGCACCAGCATCGATGGCGTCCAGGCGGCTTTCGTGCCGGGCCGAACCCGGAGTTTGGCCCAAGCCTCCTCGTCATTGATGGCTACGGTCTGGCGACCGGGAAAGACGAGGTGGATCGTGGCGCCATCGGCGATCATCCGGCAGTGGCCATCCTCCGGTATCTCGCCGTCGAAGACGAGCGAACCGCCGGGGGTCTCGTCCAGAACGTCCGCCTCGGTGATATCCAGACGAAAGCCCGGCTCGACGGGATCCGTGATGCGCAGGACGCCCAGCATCCTGTCGAAATCCTCCCATAGGTCGGGGCGTTCGGCCGATATGCCGAAGATCTGGCCGTTGAGGCCATAGCAGGCAGAGCTCACGGTCAAGCGGGGCGCACCTTTGTGGGGTCGGCATGGTGGCGATAGATCTCCACCATGCCCGGAAGGCGATCGCTGACCACCGGCCTGCCATCAAGACAAACCCAGCAATGCGCCGACAGATGCGGTGCCTGCAGCGACTTCGGATCAACGCCGAAGCGCAGCTCCGGATCGAAACCGGCGAGACGCAGGAAGCGATGGCCGAGCAGCCCCTCGCGCAGGCATCTGCGGTCGCGCATCAGCCAGGGATGGCGGACGGTGCGGTTGACCCTGGCGACGATGTAGGCGGCCGGCAGACCGCGATAGGGCATCGACGAGGCCAACGGCGCCCACTTCAGCACCTGCTCGAAGCTGCGGTTTGCGATGAGGACCGGCATCAGCCGCGCGCTTGCCCAGAGATGGCATCGAAACAGGGCACGCAGGAGCGGACCGTCGGCCATCACGCACCTAGCTCCATCACGCACCTACCCCCATCACGCATTTGGGGCGGCGAGGATGCCTTCCGAGACCAGTTCGGTGGCCAGCGCCGCCATGTCTTCATCCAGCGTGCCCTTGTCGACCTCGAACTCCTCGCAAAGCAGGCCGACGATCTGATCGAGACTGCGCGCGCCGTCCACCTTGTCGAGAAAGGCTTCGGTCGTGCCGTTGCAGGTATAAAGCTGGCCGCTGCGCGCCAGAAGCACGACGGCACCGTCGCCGACATGCTGGACCGAAGCGTCGTCGGCCAGCCGCAGAACCGTTCCAGAGGCAATTTCCATCACCAACCCCACCAAGCCATAAGAACCCCGAAATGAGATAGCGCGGCGGTGGAGCGCTGTCTATCGGCCGGCGGGGGATGGGCTCGTGCGCCTTGCGTCCGCGACAGATCCGTGCCGGCTGCAAAATGCCTCCACCACCTGTTCCAGCCGAAATCATCCCAGAAATGGTCGCCGGCGCGACGCCGCAGACAAGGGAGTTGGCCGGCGGGACCGTTGCTTTTCTTCCCCAGAGTAAGGTAAGGACTCCCGGGGTTTTGGGGAGATGGCGTATGCGTTACAACTGGGAGCGGGCTCCGACGACTTTCGAACGTCATCGAAAAGCGATGGCAGCAGCCATTTTGATCTTCGGCGGCGTAGGCCTCATGCTTGTGGCCCTGCCGATCTAGTGCAATCGGCATTTGCCCAATGAATACCGGCTGTTAAGCGGACCCACCGACCTTCAGCGAGGCTGCCCGGTCACGGCAATGAAACGGCGGTCGCGCCCTTCAAAGCCCTGACTGAAGCGCTGCACGAGCACAACGATCACCGCCGGTTTGCCGACAGGGGTGAATTCATAGGATTCCGACAGGCTGTAGGAGGTCGGGCAGTTCCTCGACCCGGGCACGGCCTTGTCTTCGTGCAGGGTCTTGAACGGCTTGCCGTCCTGGCCTTGCAAGGTCAGCCGGAAGCCGAGCGCCTTGCCTGGTTTGTCGCCTTGTAGCGCCTGGTCGCCCTGCTGGATGTCATTGAAACTCGCTGAGCAATCGATCGCACTGTCGGCCAGGATCTCATCGAGCCGGATGGTTGAAACCTCGGTCTCGTCATAGAGCGGGGAAAGCCATTTCCGCGACGCCTGCTCAAGACGCGAAATGTCGTTGTAGCCGACGATCTCGCCGGGAAAGGTGAACTTGTCGGACGCTGTTTGCGTGCCCCGCGATGCAATGGCGTACTTCGCCAGGATCGGCGCCGCCTTGGCAGCCGCTTGCGCCCTGGCCTGTTCCAGGGTCAGTGTCGCCTCCTCGGTTTCGTCGACGACGAGAATGGGCTTGCCGCCAACGAGCTGGTCGGTGCGGGTGTCGATGATGTCGATCTCCGAGTAGCCCGAATCCGAGGCGCCGGCGTCGAGCGTTCCATACTGCTCGAAGGCGAAATAGGCGCCATCGGCCGAGAAGCCGATGATGCGCCGTGCCGCGGCATCCCCGGCGCGGGCGACACCGGCCGAGACAACGATCGCCGTACCGACCGCCAGCGTAACCAGCGGCCACGCCGCGATCGACCACCAATGGCGCATTCGTTCGCATCCTCCCCGCCGCTACGGCAGTTCACGACACCGCGCCTCCCTGGTCAAGCCAGGGAACGTCTCAGACGAAAATCAGGGAAGACAGCGCCGGAAAAAACAGCATAGGCTGTATGCAAAGGCGGCAAATCGTTCCTGGGGAGGTACGGATGGCTTCACGCTATCACGAGGTCTATGAGGGTTGGAGACGCGATCCGGCAAAATTCTGGGCGGACGCGGCCGGCGCCATCGACTGGTATTC
Source organism: Mesorhizobium sp. LNHC221B00 (assembly GCF_000502935.1). Taxonomy (NCBI): domain Bacteria; kingdom Pseudomonadati; phylum Pseudomonadota; class Alphaproteobacteria; order Hyphomicrobiales; family Phyllobacteriaceae; genus Mesorhizobium; species Mesorhizobium sp. LNHC221B00. The sequence continues at coordinate 156,002 of NZ_AYWR01000001.1, forward strand.
GCCCTGGGACAAGGTGTTCGATGCCACCGCCGGCGTCTACGGCCGCTGGTTCACCGGCGCGACCTGCAACACCTGCTACAACGCCATCGACCGGCATGTCGCCGGCGGGCGCGCCGACCAGATCGCGCTGATCCACGACAGCGCCATCACCGGAACGGTGAAAAAATTCACCTATGCCGAGCTGAAGCGCGAAGTGGTGGCGCTGACCTCGGTGCTGAAGAACCGTGGCGTCGGCAAGGGCGACCGCGTCATCATCTACATGCCGATGGTGGCGGAGGCGGCCATCGCCATGCTCGCCTGCGCCCGGATCGGCGCGGTGCATTCGGTCGTGTTCGGCGGCTTTGCCTCGCATGAATTGGCCACCCGCATCGACGACGCCAGGCCGAAACTGATCATATCGGCCTCTTGCGGGCTGGAGCCGGGCCGCATCGTCGCCTACAAGCCGCTGCTCGACAAGGCGATCGAGATGTCCCGCCACAAGCCGGACGCCTGCCTGATCCTGCAGCGCGACCAGTTGCGTTGCGAACTGAAGGACCATTTCGATATCGACTATGCCGATGCCGTTGCCCGCGAGCGGGCGGCCGGCGCCAATGTCGACTGCGTGGCGGTGCTCGCCACCGACCCGCTCTACATCATCTACACGTCCGGCACGACCGGCCAACCCAAGGGCATCGTGCGCGACAATGGCGGCCACATGGTCGCACTGAAATGGACGATGGAAAACGAGTTCGGCGTCAAGCCGGGCGAAGTGTTCTGGGCGGCATCCGATGTCGGCTGGGTCGTCGGCCATTCCTACATCGTCTACGGACCGCTGCTGCATGGCTGCACCAGCATCCTGTTCGAAGGCAAGCCGATCGGCACGCCCGATGCCGGCACCTTTTGGCGGGTGATCGCGGAACACGGCGTGGTGGCGCTGTTCACCGCGCCGACCGCCTTTCGGGCGATCAAGGGCCAAGACCCCAAAGGCGAGTTCGTTGCCAAATACGACCTCTCCAAATTCCGCACGCTGTTCCTCGCCGGCGAGCGCGCCGACCCCGAAACCATCAAATGGGCGGAGCAAAAGCTCAACGTGCCGGTGGTCGACCATTGGTGGCAGACCGAGACCGGCTCGCCGATGACGATCAACCCGGCAGGCCTCGGCCTGCTGCCGGTGAAATACGGCTCGCCCGGCGTGCCGATGCCCGGCTATGACATACGCGTGCTCGACGATGCCGGCCACGAGGTGGTGCGCGGCACGCTGGGCAATGTGGTGGTCAAGCTGCCGCTGCCGGCGGGCTGCCTGCCGACACTGTGGCACGCCGACCAGCGGTTCCGCCAAGCCTATCTCGACGAGTTCCCCGGCTTCTACAAGACGGCCGATGCCGGCATGATCGACGAGGATGGCTATCTCTATGTGATGGCCCGCACCGACGACATCATCAATGTCGCCGGCCACCGGCTGTCGACCGGCGCCATGGAAGAGGTGCTGGCCGCCCATCCCGATGTCGCCGAATGCGCTGTCGTCGGCATCGCCGACGCCATGAAGGGCCAAATTCCGCTCGGCTTCGTGGTGCTGAATGCCGGTGTCGCGCGTGACGGCGGCACCATCGAGAAGGAGGTCGCCGCGCTGGTGCGCGAGCGCATCGGCCCGGTCGCCGCCTTCAAGACCGTGGTGACGATCAAGCGCTTGCCCAAGACGCGGTCGGGCAAGATCCTGCGCGGCACCATGCAGAAGATCGCCGACAAGGAGGAATGGACCATGCCGGCGACCATCGACGACCCGGTCATCCTCGACGAGATCGCCGCCGCCATGAAGGAGCGCGGGATCGGGGTCTGAGGCCGCCGGCCGGGAGCGATCCCGCGCAGCCTTGCTTGCCAACAAGCCTATGCCGAATCGGCAAGCAATACTTTTATTGTGCAATGCAGCAACCCTCCCTACAGTGGCAAATGGGGGGCCATCCGGCGGTTCGGTATGGCTCAGCAGAAAATTACATTTGGCGGCGTCGACATCCTGCGGTTTCTCGCCGCCGTGCTGGTCATGGTCTACCACTATGGCTTCTGGGTGTGGGCTTATCCCGACGGCATCTCGGCGCAGGCCACGGGCGGCGTTCCCCAGCAGCCGGCAATAGGCGCCTGGGTCGAGTCCGGCTGGGTCGGCGTCGAGATATTCTTCGTCATCAGCGGCTTCGTCATTGCCTTCAGCGCGGAGAATTCGACGCCGCTGCGGTTCTTCGAGGCAAGGGTGAAAAGGCTGGCGCCGGCGGTCTGGATCTGCGCGCCGGTCACCGCCGTGCTGCTGCTCGCCATCGGCCTGAGCTGGCCAACCGATGCGGTGGTCAGGCTGGTCCGCACCGGCCTGTTCGCGCCCTATGGCCCGTGGGTGGACAGCGTCTACTGGACGCTCGGCATCGAGATCGCCTTCTATGCCATCGTCTGGGTGCTGCTGCGGCTCGGCCGCTTCCACCTTATGGAGGCGGTCGCCATCGCCATCGGCCTGGTCAGCACGCTGTTCTGGTGCCTCTATTACCCGCTCGGCTGGTCCGACTTCGCCGAAACGCGCTGGCTGCAGCTCGTCCTGGTGCATCATGGCTGCTTCTTCGCTGTCGGCGTGCTGCTCTGGCTGATGCGGTTCAAGGCGCTGACGCCGTCGCGCCTTGGCTTCTGCCTGCTGTTCCTTGGTGGCGGCGTGCTGCAGATCGCCAGTTCGGTCGACGTTCACAGCATCAAGGTCGGGGCCGTGATGCCCTATGCGCCACCGATCCTGATCTTCCTCGTCGCCATCGCCCTGATGGCGCTGTCGCTGCGGCTTCAGCTCTCCTGGAGCGGCTGGCGCCGCATCGGCCTGATGACCTACCCGCTCTATCTGATCCACGACGTCATCGGCGCGGCGATGCTTGGCGCCATGGTGCGCGCCGGGCTGCCCTATCTCCTGTCGATGGCGGCGGTCGCCGCGACCATGATCGCGGCAAGCTGGCTGGTGGCGACCGAGGCGGAGCCGCGTGTCCGACTGCTGCTCGACCACACCGTTTTCCGCTACCGGCTGAAGGCTGCGTAGGCGCGGACCGGTACGAGGGCTGAGCATAATGCTTGGCCCTGCCGCCACTGCTCAAGAAATCAATGATGGCGTCGGGTAGCGTCACTGGCAAAGCTTCGAATCCAAACGCAGCTTTGCGCTCACGCTCGCCGGCGCCCAGCATCGCTTCCGCCACGGACCGACGCACCCGCCGACGGCAGAACGCTATAAATTGATCGTCAACCCAGAATGGGATGAGCGCGCGGCTCTCCAGAAAGCCTTTGAAAAGGGCCAGCAATCCGTCCGCGAAGGATCGCACCGGTCAGGGTTTTGAGGTCGAGATGGAAACCATCTTCGATTGATTGAAGGCGACGAGCTACCGTCGCGCCTCCCGCACGCTCCATCAACTTGCCGCCGACGAGTTCCTTCGCTTGTCCACCCAAACGTTCCTGGCATACTCGATGCTCGGCGAACATGCTGGCCAAGCAATGGCCTACCTCAGACCCGCGCCTTGCTGCGCACTTCCGACTTGTCGAGATAGTAGGCCGAGTACTTGTCGAAGAATTTTTCCGACGCCCCGAACGATCCGTATTTGGCCAGCTTCTTCAGGTCGACCTTGTTCAGCACCGCGCCGACGATCTTGTTGGCGACATAGGGTTCGGATTCCAGCATCGACCGCACCATGGCGCGCGGCGTGCGGCCCCATTCGGTGACCAGCACGAAACCGTCGACCAGCGGCGCGAAGGCCTTGGCGTCGACCACCGGCCCGAGCGGAGGCAGGTCGACGACGATGTATTCGAAGGTCTCCTTGGCGTTCTCGATGAAGCGCCGCATTCCCGCCGAGGAGAGCAGCTCGCTGGTGTGCGAGAAATGCCCGCGCGATACGGCCGGGATGATCGCCAGCTTGGTCTGCCGGTCGATCTTGCCGACGGACTGCCAGGTCTGGCCATTCACCACCGCTTCCATCAAGCCTTGCTCGGCCTCCATGCCGAGGCTGCGGCTGAGGCCCGGATTGCGCAGGTCGCCGTCGACCAGCAATGTCTTGGAGCCATTGGCGGCAAGCAGCCCGGCGAGATTGGCCGCAACCGTCGACTTGCCTTCGCCGGGAAGCACCGAGATGACGCCGATGACGCGGCTGCCTTGCCCTTCCATCACGACATCGAAGGCGATCTTGGCGCTGCGCAGCGTTTCGGAGAACATCGAAGCCGGAGCGTCGATGCTCACCCGCATGCGCGCGCGCCTTTCGATGGCGGCCGGCGATCTGGCGACCTTGGCATCCAATTGACCGTCGACCGCCGCCTTGTCCTCCTTGGCGACGGCCTTGCTGCCGATGGTCGGCAGGTAGCCGAGGAACTTGAGGCCGACGCGGTCCCGCACTTCCTCGCCGGTCCGGAAGAACCGCTCGTTGAATTCATTGAGACCGCCGAAACCGGCGCCCATCAGCATGCCGAGCACGAGCGAAAGTCCAAGCACGATGATGGTGCGCGGGCTCGAGGCGGAGAGCGGCGTCGACGCGTCCGAGATGATGCGGATCTTGCCGACCGGGAAGGATTGCTGCTGCGCGGCTTCCTCGTAACGGCCAAGAAAGGTCTGATAGAGCGTCGAGAGCGCCGTCGCCTTCTGGTCGAGGTCGCGCAGTTTGACCTGCGACTGGTTGTCGATGGAACTCTTGCCCTGTGCTGCCGCGACGTTGGCCCTGAGCGCGGTCTCGCGCGCCTGCGCAACCTCATATTCGTTGCGATAGTTTTGGGTCAGCTGTTTCAGCTCGCCGAAGATCTGCGCGGAAATGTCGGCCTTTTCCTTGGCGAGCGCCACCGCTTGCGGGTGCTGGGCGCCGAAATTCGCCTCGACATCCTGCTGCCGCTTGGAGACCGCGAGATAGCGGGTCTTGAGTGCCGAGATGAGCGCACCGCTTGGCTGGTCGGACGATATGGCGGCATCCTTGAAGGCGTTTTCGGAGCCGCTGTCGACGATCGACTTGTACTGCTGGTAGCGGGCGCTGGCGCGCGCCGTGTCGGCTTGGGCCACGATGAGCTGGGCGTTGAGGTCGGCGAGCTGCTTGTCGCTCATCAACTGGCCATCGCTGTTGGCCGACAGGCCGTGCTCGGCCCTGAATTTTTCGACCGCGAGCGATGCCTGTTGCGAACTTTCGCGCAGTTCCGTCAGCCGGCCCTGCAGCCAGACCGCCGCGCGCTCGGTGGCGTCGAAGCTGGCATCGAGCTGATCGGCAAGATAGGCGTCGGCATAGGCCTTGGTGATCGCGGTCGCCAGCCCCGGATCCGTCGCCTGGTAGCCAAGCGCGATGACGTAGCTTCGCCCGACACGGTCCGCCTGGATTTCATTCTGCAGCTTGAGGATCGCATAGTCGCGCCGCGACGTCGCAATCAGCGCATCGCGAGCGGCGGGGGAGAGCTGGCTGACGTCGCCGACGCCCGGCATGACCGGGCTGGGGCGGACATACTGGATCAGCCCGCGGATGAGGCCGACGCCCTGGGCAAGCGCCGACTGGGGCGGGTTCATGAACGCATCGTTCTGGTCCAGCTTGAGCTTGTCGACGACCACCGCGGCAAGCCGTGTCGAGGTCAGGATCTCGATCTGGCTCAGAATGGCGCTATCGGTCTGCATGGTTGTGGACGCCGCCGAAATGTCGTCGACGATCTTGTTCAGACCCTCGTCGATCAGCACGCTGGCGACCGACACATATTTGGGCGGCGTGGTCTGGATATAGAGCAAGCCCAAAAAAAGGCCGATGACGGCACACACGGCGACCACCTTGGCCTGCCGTGCGGCCATGCCAAGCAGCCGCTCGATGTCGATGAAGTCTTCGCCGTCTCCTGCATCCGAATTCGGCAATGGCATCCTCTTGTCGAGAGGAAAGTTGGCATAATTCATCGTCGGTCCAATTCCAGAGCCTGTTCCATCCCGATCATTGGGCTGGGCTCTATCTCTCTGTTTGAGCATGATCTTTTCCGAAAACCGGAACCCACATTCCGGGATCATGCCTTGGCTGTCAGGCGCCTCGAAGATCGGAAGCATCGCCCACAGGCAACGCAAGCTTCATGCCAGACGGCGGGGCCTGTCGGCCCTCGCCGCCGGACATCCGGCAATACTCCCGAAAGATGGGCATTATGCGGCTTCTTCCTGACGTTCATGCGACTGGACGAACTCCTGAAGCATCTCGAAGACCGGGCCCTTCATGTCGTCTCGCGCCAGAGCGAAGGCGATGTTGGCCTGGATGAAGCCTTCCTTGGAACCGCAATCGAACATGCGGCCGAGGAAAGGCTGGGCGAAGAACGGCTGATCCTTCGACAGCCGGACCATGGCGTCCGTCAGCTGGATCTCGTTGCCGGCGCCGCGCTGCTGATTGCCCAGAAGCGCGAAGATCTCGGGCTGCAGGATGTAGCGGCCATTGATGTAGAAGTTCGACGGTGCATTGGCCGGTGCAGGCTTTTCAACCATGGCCGAGACCTCGAAACCGCCGCCGACGTCGGCACCGCGGCCGACGATGCCATATTTGTTGGTCTCGCTCGGATCGCAGCGCTCGACGGCGATGACGTTGCCGCCGGTGCGCTCATAAAGGTCGACCGTTTCGGCGAGACATCCGCGGCGACCGAAGGAAACCATGTCGGGCAAAAGCAGGGCGAAGGGCTCGTTGCCGATGACCTCGCGGGCGCACCAGACGGCATGGCCAAGGCCCTGCGGCGACTGCTGGCGGATGAAGGAGGTGGCGCCGGCCACGGGAAGCATGCTTTCGAGCGCCTCCAGCTGGGTCTTCTTGCCGGTCTGCTCCAGGGTTCCGATCAATTCCGGATGCAGGTCGAAATAGTCCTCGATGACCGCCTTGTTGCGGCCGGTCACGAACACGATGTGCTCGATGCCGGCCTCGAAGGCCTCGTCCACCGCATATTGCACGACGGGCCTGTCGACCACCGGCAGCATTTCCTTCGGCATCGACTTGGTCGCCGGCAGGAACCGTGTTCCAAGCCCCGCCACCGGTATCACGGCCTTCCTGATTTTCTTCATCGCAAATTCCTTCTGAGGAGATCGACTTCAGTCCATTCACAGGCCACGAGAAATCCCTTCATGTGCCTGCATCTTCACCTCCCCACCCCCACGGCAAACTGTGCCGCTACTCTTCGCAACCGCACGGCGATCGGCATGCCCATATGCCTGACCGCCGCCGGGTCGCTGAGCGCCGTCCGGATCGCCTTGAACGGGGACCGCGCCTTGATGTGCTGGACCATCGCCAGGAAGGAGGCCGCCTTGCGCAAGCTGCGGCCGCGCCGGGCGAAGGCGGCCAGGGCCGCCTCATCCATCCGATGGGTTTGAGCGAATTTGGCATCCGCCTCGCGCATCGCCTCGACATGGTGAAGCTCGAGCACACGCGAGATGGAGCCGCTGAGAATGTGGTAGGCATAGCCGATATCAGGCTCGACCACGCATCTGCCGCCCTTGGCCAGGGCGTCGGCAAACAGGATGTAATCCTCGCCGATCCTCAGTTTCTCGTCATAGCGAAGCCGGTTTTCATCCAGGAACCGGCGCTGGAAGATCGGCTTGAGGTAGCCGAGGTTGAACTTCGATTCGAAAACGACGTTGCCGGCGATATAGGTGGCCAGCGAAATCTCGCCCAGGCGCTCCAGGTACTGCCGCGGGAACATCGCGTCTTCGACGACACCGTCCTCGCGGACGACCTGGAGATTGTCGACGGCGATCTGGGCATCCGCCCTCTCGGCGCGGGCAATCATGGCTGCCATGCGGCCTGGAAAGACCGCGTCGTCGGAATCCAGCACCGCGACCCACCTGCCGCGGGCGACGTCGAGCCCGGCATTCCTGGCCCCGCCGGGGCCCCTGTTTTGCGGGAGCGCGACAACGCGCACGATGTCCTGCGGATAGGCCCTTGCCACATCGAGCGTCGCGTCACGCGACTTGTCGTCGACGACGATGATTTCGACGCTGACATCCTTCTGGGCGATGGCGCTGGCGATCGCCCGGTCCAGCGTTGCCTCGGCATTGTAGGCGGCAATGATGAAGGAGACATCGGGGACGGAGGAAACGTCAGGCTGCACGCTTGCCTCCTTCCCGTGGCGAGGGCTGGCCGTAGAGGCGGATCTCTCGAATGCCGACGAGACCGCTGACGACCCCGACATGCATAATGCCGCGCAGCACGCTTCGGTTCCGGCGCACCGGGCTGGCGACGACGGGAAGCGCCGCGGCGAAGCAATAAAGCGCCTTTACCGAAGCCAGGCCGATCTGTTTGACCAGGCCGATGCCACCGGCGTTGTGGCCCAGGAGATGGCCGTGCGTCTGGCCGACCCGGAAGCGCCGGCGGCCCAGCCAGTCGAACGCAGCCCTGGTTCGCGGCACCACCTCGTTTACCCAGGCGTCTGGGGAAAAAGCGATACGGCCTCCCGCCTTGTGCATCTGGTCGAAGTACTCGGTGTCCTCGCCGCCGGTCTGGCCGCGCGCCAGGCTGAAGCGACGGCCGCGCAGGCTGTCCGCCCCCACGCGCAGCAGCACGTTGCAGGTGTAGCCGGTGCGGATCTCGCCCTGCACCCAGACGGGCAAGGTGGAGTGAAAATCGCCGCGCCGCATCCAGTCCGGCGCATCCGGGCGGTAAAGCGCCCGCACCGGGCCGAGCACGGCGGCGGCACCGCTCGTTTCAGCCGTCGTGACCAGTTCCGCGAGCCAGCGGGCAGTCGCCGTCTCGTCATCGTCGATGAAGGCGAGAAAATCCGCCTCGCTGGCATCGAGGCAAGCGTTGCGGGCGATCGAGATGTTGCGCGCCGGGCAATGACGATAGCGGACCGGCACCGCCAGTTCCCGCGACAGCGCCATCACCAATTCCCTGGCGCTCGGCGTGTCGTCATTGTCGGCGACGATGATGCCGACATCGAAACCCCCGGGCATATCCATGGCGGCAAGCGAGCGCAGTGTGTCGGCCAGTTCCGGCCGCCGGAACGTGCACACGCCAATGTCGATGCTGCGGTTCTTGGCCTGAACAGCCATCAAGCCACCCCGCGCCGCGAGCCGAGGCCGAGAAGCTGCAGCCAGAAACCGACAGACCAGCCGAGATGCATGACCATCGCCGAGACCCCGGCCAGCGTGAGATCGGCCTTGCGTTGGCGAATGGCCGCCACCAGGCCATAACCCAGGCACACCGACGCCCAGACCAGCAGCGGCACCGCCGCGATCCAGTGCACGAACGAGAAGGCCGCGAGAAGAACCACCGGGAACACCGCCAGCGGCACCATCTGCCGGACCTTCGGGATGACACGGTGCTTCAGCACGTTCTTGGCGCGGCCGCGGCCATAGCCGAGATACTGGAAATAGAGACCCTTCAGCGAGGTGCGCGGGTAGTAGACCATCTGCGTCTTGCCGCTCATCCAGATCTTGTAGCCGGCTTGCCGCAGCCGGTAGTCGAGTTCGGCGTCCTCATTGTGGCTGAATGTCTCGTCATAGCCGCCGACAGCGCCGAAGGCCGAAATCCGCATCAGCGCATGGTGGCCATGGTCGATCCACTCTCCGGCGGAGAGGTGGCGGTGCTTGGAACCGCCGGTGCCGAGTTTTGAATTTTGCGCCGCCGCCGCCGCCTTCTGCACGGGGCCGCTGCCGCTGGTCAGCATGGAAACCACCACCGAATCAGCGCCCGTGGCCAGTGCCTCCTCGACCAGCCGGTCGCAATAATCGTCGGGATAGCCGCCATGAGCGTCGATCCGGATCAGATACTGGGCACCCTCGCCGAATGTGCCGACGGCGAGATTGATCGCCGCGCTCTGTATGCGCCGCTGGTTGTGCAGCAGGATGACGCGCGCGTCCCTGGTCGCGACATCCTCGACGATGGCCAGCGTGCCATCGGTGCTGCCGCCATCGGCAACGACAATCCTGGCGCCCAGCCTTTCGGCCGAGGGCCGCAACTGGTCGAGCAGCGCACCGATATGGGCCGCCTCGTTCAGGCAGGGGATCACGATCAGGCTGGAAGGCAGCGCTTGCGTCATCGGGCGAGGTCCATCCTATGCCAGGGCTTCGGCCGCGAGGGGTTCGCGCACGATGGTCAGACGGCGCAGTTTTTCGACCAGTGCCCTGCAGTCGCTGCGATCGTAGCTCCACATCCTCGGATTTTGGGACAGCACGCGGGCTTTCAGCCTGTCGAAGCGGTGCTCCTCCATCTTGCCGATCGCGCTTTCGAGCGCATCGGGCGTGGCTTGCGGCAAAAGGATGCCGATGTCCTGCTGGCTGAGGAACCGTCCCGTCTCTGTGTGGCCCATCGAGATCGGCACCGCGCCGAAGCGGCAGCCTTCATAGAGGCGGTTGGGCAGCAGCCATTCCGAATTCTGCCCCTCTTCGAAGAAATCGATCGCCCAGGAGAAATGGACGTCCTGGTAGATCGACGCCATGTCCTCCGGATTTCGGTAGGGGCCGCGAAACGACAGATACGGTTCGGCTTCGACGAAAGCATGGAAATCCGGGAATTCGGACAGAGCCGGGCGGCCGCGTAGCACGACCTCGAAGCGTCCGTCCATACGGCGCGTGAAATCGGCCAGCAGTTCGAGCGAGCGGCGGCAGCGCAGCGCTCCGAACCAGCCGATTCGCCATGGCGGCGCGGCAGGCGTTTCCGCCACCTGACGTGCGCCGGGCAAAATCGCCGCCGTCTCGAAATACTTGTTCTCGACCAGTTCGACGGGTGCGGCGACCTGGCGGAAGGGCTTGAAGTAATTGGCGATGAAGGCCGGCGAACTGGTCACCAGCAGCTTCACGTCCCGCGCCAGATGGCGCTCCGTGGCGCGCAACGCCTTGCCCAGGACATCGTTGCGAAGCACCAGGCGATGGATGTCGAGGCATTCATAGACGATCGGGACCGTGGCACCGAAGGCCGATCTGGCACGACCGGCAAGCGCCAGCATTTCCAGGTTGCGCGCGATGATCAGATCGGGTCTCGGCGTGCCGCTCAGCTTCGCCCGAAGAGAAACCGCCGCTTTCGCCACCGCCGCCAGGCGCTGGGCGAATCGGCCGTCGCGCGTCGCGCCAAGGTCGATCGGCCGCAATCCTTCGATGTCGGCGATCGGGGTCGCGGTGCGGCGGAAACCCGCCAAAGTGACCCGGGCGCCGCCTGTCCGGAGCATCGTGATCCGTCGGCGGACCGCCGGATCGGAAACATCGTGCACCAGGTACAAGACATGCAGCATGAAAACTCGACCGCTGTTTGACCCACCCAAGGGAATGCTAGTACAGCTCTTGCTGCATCGCAACATTTTTGGCGCGGAGAGGGACATTTTCTGTTGCACTGCAAAATTATTGCCGTAGTTTGGGGTCGGCGGCGGTTGTGGATTTCGGGCTCCGGAATCCGCGCAAAGATCAGGAATCCTGAATTTGGAAGCCAATCCATTCGACCCGCCAGAAGGCTCGTTGCGCAAATCGGTCGGCCGTGGCGCGGTCGTGACCGCCATGTCGCAATCGGTGCGGGTCGCGACACAGATCATATCCGTCATCGTGCTGTCGCGGCTCCTGTCGCCGCAGGATTTCGGCGTCGTGGCGATGTGCGCGCCGGTGCTGGCCTTCATCGCCCTGTTCCAGGATTTCGGCCTGACTCAGGCGACGATCCAGAAGTCGGGCATCCGGCATGAGGAGGTGAACTACCTCTTCTGGATCAACGTCGCCGTCAGCGCCATCCTGGCCTGCGTGCTCGCGGGCGCCGCACCGCTGGTCGCCGCCTTCTACGGCGAGCCGCGCGTGGCCGGCCTGGTGGCCGCCCTCGGCCTGCAGATCATGGCCTATGGGCTCGGCGCCCAGCATCTGGCGCTTCTGACGCGGCGCATGCAGTTCGGACGCCTGGCGATCATCGATGTCGCCAGCGCCGTCGCGGGTCTGGCGGTATCGATCGGCTGGACCTTCATCGACCGCTCCTACTGGGCGCTGTTTGCCGGCACGCTGACCGGCGCCGTGCTGCCGACGCTGTGCTACTGGGCAAGCTCACGCTGGCGGCCCGGCCTGCCGCGCAAGGTCGCCGGCATCGGCGAACTGATCAATTTCGGCGCCGGCATCACCGGCTTCAACTTCGCCAATTTCTTCGCCCGCAACCTCGACAACGTGCTGATCGGCAAATATTGGGGCGAGGCCCAGCTCGGCCTTTACGACCGCGCCTACAAGCTGCTTTTGTTCCCGCTCAGCCAGATCACCAATCCGCTGTCCAAGGTCATGGTGCCAGCGCTCTCCAGGCTGAAGGACGAGCCAGACCGCTACCGCAGCGCCTATCTGCGCGTCATGCCGCTGATCCTTTTGGTGGCGCTGCCCGGCGTCGCCTTCGCCACCGCGATGTCGGACGTGCTGATCCCCTTCGTGCTCGGCGAGCAGTGGCGGGCGAGTGCCTCGATCTTCCTGGCGCTCGGCTTTGCCGGCCTGCTGCAGCCGCTCAACAACCCGGCGGGATGGCTCTTCGTCAGCCAGGGCCGCTCCGGCGACTTCATGCGCTGGGGCATCATCACTGCGGTGACGTCGGTGCTCGCCTTCGCGCTCGGCCTGCCCTACGGCGCGCTCGGCGTGGCCATCGCCTATGCGGCCAGCGAATATCTGCGCACGCCGTTCCTGTGGCTCTATGTCGGCAGGAGCGGGCCGTTGCGGGCCAGCCATGTGCTGCGCGCGGCAACGCCCTTCGTACTCGGCGCGCATCTGGCGCTGGCGGCGGTCTGGCTGGCCAAGCCGCTGCTGCCGCAGCAGCCTGTCATTGCCCTGGCCGGCGGCGCCATCCTCGCCTACGCCATCACCATCATTGTCGCGTTGGCGTTCGCAGCCGGTCGCGAGGCCTTGCGCGAAGCCGGGAAAATGCTGCCGGCAAGGCCGCCAGCGGCGGCACCACGCCAGGCGCAATAATTTCGGCGCTTTCGACCGCTATCTCCATATCCACCCAAGCATCAGGTCCGATCCATGCACTACCGTTCGATCTCCGACATGAACGACGCCATCGTCAGCAACCTTCACCGGCTGCCGCGCGACATCGACCTGGTGGTCGGCGTTCCAAGAAGCGGCGTTCTGGCGGCGACCCTGGTCAGCCTAGCGGCGAACATTCCGATGACCGATTTGGATTCTTTCCTGGACGGACGCGTCTACACGTCGGGCATCACCAAGCGCCGCGCCGCGCTCGACCGCAAGGTCTCGGACATGCGCAAGGTGCTGGTGATCGACGACAGCGTTTCCGGCGGCAATGCCATGCGCGACGCCCGCGCCCGCATTCAGGCCGCCGGCATCGAGGCCGAGTACACCTTTGCCGCCGTGTTCGGCCTGCAGCCACAGCATCAGGAGACCGATATCGTCTTGGAGGTGGTGCCGCATCCGCGCATGTTCCAGTGGAACTTCATGCACCACAAATTTCTGGCGCAATGCTGCGTCGACATAGACGGGGTGCTGTGCCTCGACCCGACCGAAGCGGAAAACGACGACGGCCCGGCCTACGAGAAATTCCTCAGCGAGGCACGGCCGCTTCATGCCCCGACCCACAGGATCGGCTGGCTGGTCACCAGCCGGCTGGAGAAATACCGCGCGCTGACCGAGGCATGGCTGGCGAAGAACGGTATTCAGTACGACCAGTTGATCATGCTCGATCTGCCGAGCAAGGCAGAGCGGCAACGGCTTGGCGCGCATGGCAGTTTCAAGGCCGATTTCTATCGCAAATCCGACGCCATGCTGTTCATCGAAAGCGAGCATGCGCAGGCGCTGAAGATCACGGAGCTGTCAGGCAAGCCGGTATTGTGCGTCGAAACGCACATTGTGAGCTTTCCCGATGCGCTGTCGCTGCCGGCGCTCGGCCAGGTGGCGCGCAACCTGCCGGCGAGGCTGCGGCAGGTCAATTCGCAGGAAGGACGCAAGGGCGTCGCCAAGGCCCTCGCCCGCGCCCTGCTTGGCGCCCGCGGCTACGAGACGCTGAAGAGCCGGGTCAAGCGTCCGGCCTGACCAGCATCGCCATCTGGTGCGCGGCGGAGTGCCTTTTCAGGCGGCCTAATTTAGTCAGGCGGCTTGGAGCGCGCGCTGCTGGATCGCCTTGTCCAATATCGAAAAGAAGGTGACGAACTGGCGATCGGGATCGAGTTCCGGGCGCGCCGCGAAACTGCGCGCGAGACTGGAGACCCGCTCATATTCCTGGTTGTCGTTCCACAACCGCCTGACGGCCGCGACCCAGTCGACGAGCGGAGAGTCGTAGTCGAGCACCACGCCGCCAGGTCCGATCGCCTCAGGCAGGCCGCCGCGCCGCGAGCCGACGACCGGGATGCCGCTGCAATGGGCCTCCGAGGCGACGCGGCCCCAGGCCTCTTCCCATTTGCTGGGCGCCAGCAGGATCCGGGTGCGGCCATAGACCGTCTTCATGTCGCTGGTGCGGCTCTCCAGCGTGACATTGCCGAGCGGCGCGATCGTCTCTTCGATGCGTGCCCGATGGTCGTCGTCCAGCTTCCAGCTTTCGACGAACAGGAACGGGATTTCGGGGCAGGCGCCGGCAAGACGCACCGCAAGCTCGAAGCCCTTTTCCTCATAGGGGTTGATCAGGGTCACGAACTGGCCCGTCGTCGGCGTGCTGTAGTGCGTCGGGTTGATGGTTGGCGGGATCACCGTCGTCTCGATGCCGAACTCCCTGCGGTAGGTGCGCGCGGTGAATTCGGAATTGGCGATGTAGAGCGCGGAGCGCAATTCGCGCAGGTCGCCGCCCAGCTCGTGGAACTCGACATTGCGGAGATAGACGACCAGCGGCACCCCCTTGGCCTGCAGCGCCTTGCCGATCGGCACCGACTTGTGACACTGGACCACCGCCACATCCGGCTTCATCCGGTCGACGGCAAAGCTTGCCGCCTCCCAGGGGAACCAGGCCCGGACCACCGGGTAGCCGGGGAAGCTGTCGACGACGGCGGGCTGGCGCAAGAGCTTCATCTTGGCGCGCGCCTTGAAGCCAAAGACGCCGTCGCCGAACAGGGCGGCAAGCACCGAGGCCTCGTGCCCGTTCTCGATCAGCTGTTCAGCCAGATGATGCGTGCTCGACTGGACGCCACCGCTGAATTCGGGGGTGTAGCCATTGCCGCCTGCAAAAAGGACTTTCATGGGATCGGCTCCTTGTCGCATTTCGTATTTCGTTCCGAGGCAACCGACGGCGCCTCGCATTCGACGTCATGCAAGCTTCGGTGGCTCCAGGTTCGCGAACGGATTGGTGCAGGATTGCCAGCCGGTAAACCGGATCGGATCGTCAGGCGAACTGCGCCATGCGTAGTCCGTCAGCATATGGAATTCGGCGACGACCCAGCGGTCGAAATGTGTCAGATCTTCCCGCTTCTCCTGGGGCAGCAGGCGGCGGACGGCACCCAATTTGAGCTCCTCGACCAGCGTGACCGCGTCACTGAGCTTCGAACTCGGGAATATCCACGGGTTGCGGTTGCGAAACTCCAGCGCGAACTGCTGCAGATGCTCGATGCGCATGTTCAGCCGGCCGAGGTATTTCTCGAGCGTGACACGAACCAGGTCCTCGTCGGAGAACGAGGAGACGGCGGCATAGGCGACACCTGTCGACACCACGCCCCCGGCCACGATTGCCAGCGCCGAACGTCGTGAGACTTCAATCATCTGATCGCTCCTCTCATGCGATCCGGCCCGCCGCCCGCAAGGACAGCGCCGCCGCGGTCAGGCTCGGGTTGGCGCAGGAACAGCTCGGATAGGTGCTGGTGCCGACGACAACCAGGTTCCGCAGCCGGTGATGGATCATGCCGCTATCGACAACCGAATCGGCCGGGCCGGTGCCCATCCTCAACGTGCCCTGGACATGCGATTCGGTCGGCCGGATGCCGCGGTCGAAGAGCCCTTCGACGGGCAGCGGGGCAAGCAGCCCCGGCAATTTCTCCAGCGCCCGCGCCATGCCCTTGACCGCATAATCCGACGGTGCCTTGAAGCTTACGAAGGCATTGTCGTCCTCGTCGAGGGTGACGAAATTCTCGTGATCGAGCAGGTTCTCGGTGACCACGACAAGCGGCAGCGCCTGCCGCAGCCGCCCCTTTTCGGCGCGCATCCCGTGCTGCCAGCGGTTCTCGAAATACACCAGCGCCGCGGCGTGCTCGGATCGGTGCGGTCCATCATAGAGGCCGAAATTCAGGCCGGTGGTGATGGTGCTGCCGTCGAAATTGTCGACGCCGTCGAGATAGACCTCGAAGTTCCAGCCGTAGGATTCGTGCAGGCCGCGCCCGACGAATTCGTCTCCGAGGCCCGATCGCAGCATGATCGCCGCACTCTGGATGGCATTGGCGCCGAGAATGAAAAGGTCGCCGCTGACCTGGTATTCCTTGCCGTCGTGAACGAAGGTCACCGAACGGACCGTGCCGCCGACATGGTCGAGCCGCCGCACTTCGGAGCCGAGGCAGACCGAAATGTCGGGATGCTCGAAGACATGCATCAGGCCGTTGTTGGCGGTGAACTTGGCGTCGACCGGGCACAGCCAGCAGCGCAAATTGGCGCAGCACGAGGTGCGTTGCGACGTCGGCACCCGGGCGCGGGCGGTGGGCATGACGAAGTGCTGGCCGGGCTGGGCCGCCTTCATCATCTTGTCCGGCGTCGACATGCGATGCGGCGGCTGCGGAAACGGCTTCGAACGCGGCAGCATCGCCGCCATGTCTGGATCACCCGAGATCGACATGATGTCTTCGGCGTCGCAATAGAACGGCTCGACGTCGTCATAGCTGATCGGCCAGTCGTTGCCGATGCCGTAGGTGCTTTTCAGCCTGAAGTCGTTGGGATGGAACCTTGGCGTCTGCGCGAACCAGCAGTTGGTGCCGCCACCCAGCCCGATGGTGTAGTTCCACGGCTTGTCCGAGTTGGTCTTGTAGGTCGTCTCGTCATCGATGTCGGTGTTGGCGTTCTGGTTGAGCTGCCACTCATGGGTGTTGTGACGGCCCCATTCCAGCACCAGGATGCGTGCCTTGCGGCGCTTGGCGAACTCATGCAGGAAGAAGGCCGAACCGAAGCCGGAACCGATCGCGACAAGATCGAAATGGTCCTTGGTGATTTGCTCCGGTTTTACGTCCAGCACCATCAGCTGTTCATCCTTTCCGCGTCCGGCGCGTTCATCCTGGCCATCCCATCCGTTTCGGGCTTGCCGGTGCCCGCTCTCACGCCGCCATTCTGCCGATCGAGTGATATTCGATGCCGTGGCGCGCGATGACCTTGGGGTCATAGAGGTTGCGGCCGTCGAAGATGACCGGCGTGGTCAGCGCATCCTTGACCGCGTCGAAGGACGGCGCGCGAAAGCTCTTCCATTCGGTCGCGATCAGCAGCGCATCGGCGCCGCGCAGGGCCGCCTCCTTGGTACCGCACAAAAGCAAATCATCGCGCAGCCCGTAGATGGCCTGGCATTCCTGCATCGCTTCCGGGTCGTAGGCCTGCACGCTGGCGCCGGCCTGCCATAGCGCTTCCATCAGCGTGCGGGCCGGCGCCTCGCGCATGTCGTCGGTGTTGGGCTTGAAGGCCAGGCCCCACAAGGCGAAGGTCTTGCCCTTGAGATTGCCCTTGAAGTAGCGGTTCACCTTGTCGAACAGCACGGACTTCTGATCGTTGTTGCGCTCCTCGACGGCGCGCAGCAGCTTGGCGTCGAACTTGACGCCTTCGGCGGTCTTGATCAGGGCGCGGACGTCCTTGGGGAAGCACGAGCCGCCATAGCCGAGGCCCGGATAGATGAAGTGGTAGCCGATGCGCGGATCGCTGCCGATGCCCTTGCGCACCTCCTCTATGTCTGCGCCCAGCTGCTCGGCCAGATTGGCCATCTCGTTCATGAAGCTGATCTTGGTCGCCAGCATGCAGTTGGCGGCGTATTTCGTGAATTCAGCGCTGCGCACGTCCATCACGATCATCTTCTCGTGGTTGCGGTTGAACGGTGCGTAGAGCTCGCGCATCACCGCCTCGGTGGCCTCGCTATTGGTGCCGACGATGATGCGGTCGGGCTTCATGCAGTCGGCGACGGCGGAGCCCTCCTTGAGGAATTCCGGGTTGGAAGCGACGTCGAACGCCAGGTCCTCGCGGCCCCTTTTCTTCAGCGTCTCGGCGATCCTGGCCTTGACCTTTTCGCAGGTGCCGACCGGCACCGTCGATTTGCCGACGACGATCTTGGGCGTCTCCATTTCACGGCCGATGGTCTCGGCGACCGCCAGCACATATTTGAGGTCGGCCGAGCCATCCTCGCCGGGCGGCGTGCCGACCGCGATCATCTGGATTTCACCATGCCTGACGGCGGCGGCGGCATCGGTGGTGAATTTGATGCGGCCGGCTGCGTGGTTTTCCTTGACGATGCTTTCGAGGCCCGGCTCGAAGATCGGGACCAGGCCCTGGTTGAGCCGCTCGACCTTGTTTGCGTCGACGTCGACGCAAACCACCTGGTGCCCGACCTCGGCAAGCACCGCCGCCTGCACCAGGCCGACATAGCCAATTCCAAACACCGTCAAGTTCATTCGGTTTCATTCCTGTCCATGGCGGCGGACTGTTTTCGATCCGGCCGGTTCAATTCGTCTTTCCCAACTCTTTTACGCTGCATACGAGCGATTCCGGAAACTGGCAGGGTTCGCCGAGCGCGGTGAAGGCAACCCGCTCGATCTGCAGCGAAAGTTTACGGCCAGGATCCGCGAACGCGCCCATCCAGCCTTTCATGGTGTCGCTGCCCCAAAGGCTGAAGAATATCTTCTGCGCGTGAGAGGGCAGCTTCGCCGGATCGGTGATGGTATTCACCAGCTGGCCGTTGACGTACCAGCGCAAGCTGTCCTTCTCCCAGACGAAGGCGTAATCGTTGAAAGCCTTGTCGGTGCCGCCGGGTACCTCGACCAGCTTCTCGTTCTTGCCCTTGCCGGCGATATAGGCGTTGACCTGCACCTTGGAGGTGTCCTTGGTCAGGATCTCGAAATCGATCTCGTCCCAAGGCTGCTTGTCGGACGGGCCGATATAGGAAAAGAACGCCGCGTTGAGGCCGGGAGCGGCGTCGGTCTTCATGCGCGCCTCATAGGTGCCATAGCCGAAGCGCTGCTTGGTCTGGATCTCGCCGCAGGCGAATTCGCGATCCTTGGTCTTCTGCTTCTCGAAGCCCAGCGACAGCGTTCCCTCCGACAGGCTGACCTGCCCCTTCGACCAGGTGCAATTCTGATGGCTGCCGTTCGTCCACCCGTCGGACACGTACCAGCGCGAGCGATCTAAACTCTTGAAATCGTCGACGAACGACGGCGAGGACTGGATGTCCTGCGCGTGGGAAGGAACTGTCGACAAGCTGCCAAGAGCAACCAGCAGCAAAGAAGCACCGAGCCAAGCCATTCGCCCCCAGCCGCCTTGCTCTGCCTGATGCGCACCAATTGCCGCCTTGGACGTAGTCTTCGGATCCGAATTCATACCAAACTCACCTTTGTGCTGTGCGTCCCCAACCCAAAGTCGACGTTCGAACCACTTCCAAACGGGCCAACCTCGGCCTTCTTGACCCTCTCCAACTCCTTTTGCCGTCTCGAATCACGTCTTCCGCAACAGTCCCGCACCTTCACCTTCACCCTCGGCCGGCGCCCGCCGGCTTGGTGAATTCGACCATGGCGGCCGGATCGGGCGCGCCACTTTCGTCGAAAACCATATCCAGCGCATGGCGGAGATCCTTCATCATGCCGTCCTGGCGCGACAGCGCCGCGATGCGGCGCTCGCAATTCAGGATCGACGTCGTCAGCGCGCTGACTTCGAAGGAGCGACGATCGGAAGCGGGATCGTTTTCCATGGCTTCAACAAGGAAGGCCGCATTGGTCGATGTCTTGCGATAGCGGATCTCCAGGCCGGTCCTCTCGGCCTCGATCTCGGCGGCGATCTGCTCGAACAGTTTCGCCAGCCGGTCGAGGCGCGCGATGTCGGTCTGCCGGTCTCGGGCCGGATCCCTTGATCTGAAGCCGAATATCGAGGCCATGAACTAAATTCCTGTCATCGCCGGCTTTCGGGTCGGGCTCTTGGCCGATCCCCGCGCCGGGGCTGAAAAAACTCGTACCGTATCGTCCTGCTCCTCTGAGGGGAGAGACTTCAGACCAATCCGATCGGGGGCCAGTTCGGCTGGTCGTCCAATTTGCTGCAGCGCAACATAGACTGCCATTCCCGGAGCCGCGAGGCAACCACCCAATTCGTAAACTCATAAATCCGAAGGAAATGGTTCGCGTGACGAGACCGCTGTCCATGGATAATCCGGACATTTCCGCGCCTTACCGCGCCTTGCCCGTGCTGGTTCCGGCCATCAGGAAACGCAGCGGCGGCATATGCCTTTGGCCGGACATGAGGCCGACGCGGCGAAACAGCGCCTCGAGCTTGTCGGACGCCACGCCCTGGACGATGGGAACGAGGTTGGATTGACTCGCGAAGGCATAGGCCGCGGCCGAAGCCAGCCCACGCTCGGCCTTCACGTCGAGAAAATTGCGCAGCCGGTATTTGTCGCGCACGTGCCGCTCATGCCGCCGCAGCACCGCTTTGGCGCCTTCCGGCAGGCCGTCGATAGCCAGCAACGCCAGATCGGCGTCGGCCAGCCGCTTCAGATCCTGCGTCTTGTGGCGGCCGCTGAGCGAATCGGCGCGCACGATGGCGCCGTAGCCGCAGGAGCGGATGACCTTGAACCGTGCGCCGTGAGCGACCGCGCGCGCGTAGAGCTCGTAGTCCTCGCCCAGGCGCAGGGTTTCGTCATAGCGCAACCCGTGGCGGTCGAGGAAGGCACGGCTGATCACCGGCTTGAGGAAGCCCAGTTCACCTCTTTGAACGCGGCGTCTGGAGATGTTGCCCTCGACGAAGCGCTCGAAATCGAGGAATTCCGGCTCCGCCGCGAAATCCGGCGCGACAATTGTCGTCGCATCCTTCGTCGCGTCATCCCTGATCAGCATGATGTTGTCGGCCGCGAAATCCCAGTCGGCGTCGGCAAACAGGTTGCGGAACCTGCCCTCCAGGAAGAAGTCGTCGGCGTCCAGAATGGCGATGAACGGCGCTTTCGAGCCGGCGATCGCGGCGTTGCGGGCAAAGGAAGGGCCCCTATTGACGTCGAGGCGCATCACCATGAGCCGGCCGCTGCCGTCGTCGGCGGACACGGCGACCTCGGCCGTGTTGTCGGTGGAGCCGTCGTCGACGACGACGACCTCCACCACTTCCGGTTCGCGCAACGCGGACGCGATGGCGACCGCGATCGTGCGTGCCGCGTTTTTGGCCGCGATGATCACGCAGACCTCGGATTTCGTCATCGACATGGGTTTAGCCTCTTGCACAGGTTCCGATCTGCCCTCGCCCTGTACGCATTCGATTTCCGACAGCACCACCATCACGGACTGGCCGGCCGTTCGAAGATGCGGCGACTGATGTCCGCCGACGCCGCCCAGCCGGCCTCGGCCAGGTAGCGGACGGGAGCACGGCCGCATAATTCCCACAACACCGTTCGCCGTTGCGGCCATCGCAGCGACGACAGCCAAGGCGCGATGACCATGCTGAGCAGATCCTCATTGCCGATGCGCGACAGGATCGGCTTGGCGCGCTCCGACAAAAGCGTGCCGGTGCCGCCCAGCAGAACGTCGGCGGCGCGCAGGCCGAGCAGCAGCGTATCGTCCAGCCCCTGGCTCACCGCCGCGTCGAGCAGACGCTGCTGATCGGCCTCGTCGAGACGATTGGCGCTGGCCCTGATATCGCAGACATAGCCAGCGCAGGGTTCGCGGTTGAACAGGGCCTTGGCGACGCTGATGCAGGACAGCATCAGCGTGTCGGCGACCGATGTGAACGGCACCTCAGTGCCGCCAATCTCGACCAGCCGTTTGCGCCGCAGGAACCCGTCGGCGTCGCGTGGACTGGGCGAACCGGGCTGCTGCAGGCGATAGTGAAGGTCGACCGTGGACGATTTTGGCCCGTTGCCGCGAATCATGTGCTGTTCGCCGAGGAAACGCACCCACCAGACCGAGCGGGACTTGCCCGACACCTCGTAGCCGATCGAGCGCAGTGCGTCGCGCGCCCTAAAAAAGCCGGCGGGAGAAACCAGGATGTCGACATCGCCCGAAGGCTTCATGAAATGGTCGTCGTAGAGCAGATGCTGCTGGAACGGCCCCTTCAGGAAGACGAAATCGATCTGCCTGTCGCGCAGCGCCTCATGGATCGTCATCGAGTCCATCAGGCAGGCGGCGTTCATCGAGACCGTGCGCCTGCGATAGGTGTCGAGCCACTGGAAGAGCTCAGCCGGCCTTTCGCCGGCCGGCGCACGCGACAGCGCCTTCAGGACAAAGATGGCAACCTTGTTCAGCCTAGCGATGTCGGCGACGACGGCATCTGAAAGACCGGGCGTCGAGACTTTGCCGGCGGCCGGCCTCGCGAAATACAACCGCAGGCAGGCCTGCACATAGGCGACCTCGTCGGCGCAATCGGCGGCGCGCAGTCGTTCATAAGAGCTTTCCGGCAAGGCCATTGAGCGCACAGTCTCCAAAAAGCGGTTCGCGCGATAGGTATGCTGCAGGTGCGAAGCAAAGCATCCTCAAAAACCTCGGCGCCGTAAAGTCTTTCCTTTCGCAGTGCGGAATTTTGCAACCAGAACGTTTACCGGCGTTCCGCGAAAGTGGTGGAAATACCCGGTTGGAATTCCGCTCATGCCGAAGCATTCCAGCCGACATCAACCTGGATCGGCTAAATTAAATTCATCTTTTAGCGCCGCCTAAAAAAGCAGCGGCAGCGTAGATGTTTTATACAAGCAAAATCAATTGCTTAAAGAATCGTCAGCAACAAGACCAGACCGCACTTGGTTTTACCCCGAATGCGGCGAGATTTTGAGCATCCCACACATACATGGTGACGTCCGCAACCCGTAATTGATTAACCAGAGGTAAATCAGGCTTGACTCATAAATGTTGCTATGCAGCTATTGCATCGCAGCATGCAAGTGCTGACGGCACTCGACAGGCCGTTTCCAGTCCTCATTGGAGAGTAAAATGGAACAGAATGTTGAAAAGCATGAGTATGAAACGCCAAGCTTGACGGTGCATGGTTCGATTGAAACCATCACTCAGGGCGGCGGGGGCAGCACGGCGATCGACGCATCGTTTCCCGCGCACACCCCGATCGGCGACCTGACGTTCTCGTGAGACTAGGCTGATCCTGGAGGAGTTACGTTGGGCCTCTGGGATTCAAGACCATAAATGGAGCCGGGGATGAAAATCCCCGACTTTCCGCTTTTGGAGCCTTTCCGCTTTTGAAGCGACGATGTGTAGACCGTGTGTTGCAAACGAGGTTTTAGGATGAACTGGAACCCATCAGACCACGATTGCATAAGTGCCACCAAAGATGCCGTGGCTTGCGAATTCGGCGACGGCCTCGCGCTTCTCAATCTGAAATCCAATATTTATTACAGCCTCAACGGCGTCGGCGCGTTCATCTGGGAGTTGATCCAGGAGCCGAAGTCGATCGCCGATATCCGTAGCGCCGTGCTTGCGTCCTATAATGTCGACGCCGAGCGCTGCAAGGCCGACGTCGACGCATTGCTGAAGGGGCTGGCCGAAAACGGGCTTGCGAGGCTGCAGCATGAGGCACTTGTCTAGGCAGGTTTCGCAAAAGGCCATGGTTTCGCGGCAAAGACCTGCGACGGAAAAGAGCCCCAGGCAGGCGAAAAGTCGGCCCGGCAGGCGGAGCCTAACCGGAATCCTCTCACTGAGCGGCTCGGAAGCGCTTTTCCTTTGCCAATGCCTGGTGGTGGTCGCGGTTGTCCGGCTGGGGCTGACATTGTTCTCGTACAACCGTGTTCGCGCCATGGTGACCCGGCTCAACGCGCACCAGTGCGCCAGCATGGGCGAGTTGCGGCTCGTCGCCTGGGGGGTTGCCGCGGCGGCACGGTTCGTGCCGCGCGCCACGTGCCTCACCCAGGCGCTTTCGGGCCAATACATTCTCGCGCGCCAAGGCAATGCCTCGAATATCCGCATCGGTGTCGAACGCGGCACGGGCGAACAGTTGAAAGCGCATGCCTGGCTGATCAGCGACAACCATATCGTGCTCGGCGGATCCGTCGATGGTTTCGCCCATCTGGTCGATCATGGCAGCCGATGAGCGGCGTGGCCGGAATCCTGCTGCGACAGGAACACGCACTCGCGGCCCGCGGATCCGCGCCGGCGGACGCGGCGACCGACATCCAGCAGATGCTGGCACGCATGCGCCATCGCGGCCCCGACGGCAGCTCGTGGTGGCTGGACGCCGGCATTGCCCTTGGCCACGCCTGGCTCAACACATTGGATGAAGCCGGCCCCGGCCCGCTGACCATGGCTGGCGGCAAGCTGGCCATCACCGCCGATTGCCGGCTGGACAACCGCGACGAACTGCTCGCCAGGCTCGGCATACGGGACAGCTCGGTCGCCGACGCGGTGTTGCTGATGCGGACCTATCTGCGCTGGGGCGAAGCTTGCCCCGAGCATCTGCAAGGTGACTTCGCCTTTGCCATCTGGGATGCCGAACGGCAGCTGTTGTTTTGCGCGCGTGACCATTTCGGGGTCAAGCCATTCTACTACCACGCGGCGGACCGGCGCTTTGCCTTTGCCTCCGAGATCGGGCCGATGCTTGGCCTGGACGGGGTCGGCGCGCGCATCAGCGAACACCGGATCTCGGGATTCCTGGCCGGGCTTCCCGACGACCCGCAGTCGACGCCCTACAGCGATATTTTCAGCCTGCCGGCCCGTCACAGCCTCACCGTCAGCGCTCGGCAGGTGGTGCTGCGGCGGTACTGGCAGATCGAGCCGTCTTCGCGGCCGCCGCGGTCGGATGCGGCGGAGGAATTCGCCCATCTGTTCTCGCAATCGGTGCGCAACCGCATGCGGGGGACATCGTCCATAGGCGCGATGCTGAGCGGCGGTCTCGATTCCTCCTCGATCGCCTGCGTGGCCGGCCTACGGAACGCCGCCGAACGCAAGCCAAGGCTGCCGACCTTCTCGCTGATCTTCGAGAAAGGGTCGTCGATGGACGAACGCCCCTTCATCGATGCCGTGCTCGACCAGCAGAAGGTCGACCCGACACTGATCGCGGTCGGCGACTATGCGCCCTTCGCTGAATTCGAACGGGTGCTGGAGGAGCAGGAAGGCACCTTCCTGGCGCCGGGCCTGACGCTGACCCGCGGCATCTACAGGACGGCTGGCCCCAAGGGGATAAAAGTGCTGCTCGACGGCCATGGCGGCGACGAGGTCGTCTCGCAGGGCCATGGCCATCTGCACGAACTGGCCAATGGCGGCAGATGGCTGGACCTTTGGCGCGAGATCCGCAGCGCTTCCAACACCTATGGCGACAGCACGCTCGGCCTATATTTCCAGTTCCTGACCCTCTATGGGCCGGCCTGGCGGATCGCCAAACTGAGGCAGCTGGCAAACCGGACGCTGAACAAGATACGCAGGTCCACGCCAACGCGTGGCCGAAGCTGGCGCGACCTGGTCAATCCGGACCTGGCCAAGCGGACCGAACTCATCGACCGTTTTCACCGGGCCGGGTACATGCCGCGCGGCGTCCAGGCCAGCGACGCCTTGAGCCACCGCTGGATCCTGTCGAACGGCTATGTCCCGCATTCCTTCGAGGTTCTCGACAAAGCCGCCGCCAATTTCGGCGTCGAGCCGCGCTATCCGTTCTGGGACAAGCCGCTGGTCGAGTTCTGCCTGGGGCTGCCGGGCGAGGAGAAGCTCAGCCACGGCTTTGGCCGCTCCGTGCTGCGCCGGGCCATGGAAGGGATCCTGCCGCCGGCGGTCCAGTGGCGGCGCGACAAGATCGATTTCACCGCCAATCTCGTCAACGGCATGGTGCGCAACCACCGTGATCTGCTTGAGCAGTTGCTGGTTTCGGACACGGATCGCATCGCACCCTACGTCAACCTGCCCCAGGTGAGTGCCGCCTATGCGCGGCTGCTGCGCCAGCCGGATCAGGCGGCCCCGCTCGACGTCCAGTATGTCTGGCGCTCGGCGTCGCTGTCGCTGTGGCTGCGGCAGGTGCAACAGGGCGGGAGTGCCGCATGATGCCTCGCAATGGGCCACTTCCCCTCGCCCCACACCATCCCGCCGTGGCGGGCATGCCGGAGAGGCAACGCCACTTCTACCGAGCCTATGGGCTGACGGTCGCGTCCGACGTGGCGTTGCCCGAACTGGAGCCGGTAAAGCCGGCCGCGGCGGACATAATGATCGCCGTCGGCGCAATCGATATGCCAATGCCTTCGCCGCAGGCGGCGACCACCTTCCGCTTCGAGCCGGACCGGCAATATCTGGCATGGCATGCCGTCGGCGCGTTCCTGATCAGCGGCGGCCGCCGCATCGATGTCGAACCGGCGCCCGGCGTCGACGACGCGCTGCTTGCCTTCCCGCTGCTCGGGCCGGTGATGGCGCTGCTGCTGCATCGGCGCGGCCTGCTCGTCCTGCATGCCAGCGCCATCGCGGTGGCCGGCAAGGGCGCCATCTTCATGGGCGACAAGGGCGCCGGCAAATCGACGACGGCAAGCGCGCTGATCCGGGCCGGTCATGAACTGCTTACCGATGACGTCGTGGCGCTCGACCTCACCAACCCGGGGCAGCCGATGATCGTGCCGGGCTTTCCGCAGATCAAGCTGGCGGCCGACGCCGCGGCCGCGATCCCGCTTGGGCAAGCCGAGGTGCGGCCGCAAGTCCATCCGGCGATCGACAAGATGCAACATCGCCTGCACGGCGCCTTTTCCGACAGCATGGTGCCCGCGGCCGGGATCTATGTCCTCGAGCGCGGCCAAAGGGCCGCGATGACGCCCTTGCCCGCCATCGCCGCCTTGCCGGCCATCATCAAATTCTCCTACGTCACCCGGTTCGGCCGCGCCGCGCTCTCCGGCGACTTCGCGGCGATGCATCTTCGCCAATGTTCAGCAATCGCTAACCATGTCGGCGTGTGCCGGCTGGAAGTTCCGGCCGGTCTCGACAGGATCGGCGAGGCTGTGGCGCTGCTTGAGAGAGAACTGGCTGAAGATGTCTAGGTCATCGGTCTTTCGTCTGTCGCTGTTTCGCGACGTCGCCGCCTTCGGCGCCGTGATCGCCCAGATCGGCGGCCGGCGGACCTGGACGGCGCTGCTGTTCCTGGTGCTCGGCAGCCTGACCGAAGGCATCTCCATCCTGCTGCTTGTACCGCTGCTGCACCTTGTCGGGCGCGCCGACCAGGATTTCGCGGTGCGGTTGCCGAATATCGATTTCGTGCGCTGGCTGGTGCCAGCGGGGACGTTGCAGCTGACGACGGTGCTGGTTACGCTGGTCGGGCTTGTTGCCGCGCAGGCGGCGTTCAACCGCTTCAAGTCGGTCTACATGGCCAGGCTTCTGTTCGATTTCATCAACCGCTTGCGCATGAACCTGTTCGAGAGCATCGGCAAGGCGCGCTGGGGCGTGTTTTCGCGCATGCGCGGCTCAGATCTCGACCACGCCCTGACCGGCGACATAGACCGTGTCCAGGGGGCCGCTTTCTCGCTGCTGATGCTGGTGCAGATCGCCGTGCTGCTGGTGGGCTACCTCGTGATCTCCATGTTCATCTCGCCGGTCATGACGGCGTTTGCGATCGCTATCGGCATCGTCATGTTCGTGGCGTTGCAGCCGTTTCGCTCGCGCGCCACCGCCTTTGGGCGCGTGCTGACAAGCAATCGCCAGGATCAGTACCGGACGGTCTCGGAATTCCTCGGCGGCATCAAGGTGGCCAAGAGCTTGAACGTCGAAGCCAGCTATTTCGCGCAGCTGCAGGCAACGCTCGAAAAGATGAAGGCCGACAACATCGACTATGTCCGCAACAGCTCGATCGGCACCGCCGTATTCCAAGTGGCGAGCGTCGTCGGCTTGAGCCTGTTCATCTATGTGGCGCTGGTCCGCTTCAACCTCTCGCTCGCCGAGATCGTCGTGCTGCTCCTGGTTTTCATGCGCATCGCGCCACGCTTCATGGACATGCAGACGCAGGCCCAGCAAGTGCTGATCAACCTGCCCGCCTACACGGCAATGCGCAGCCTGCAGGCACGTTTCGACGCCGAGCGCGAACCGGGCCATGCGGAGGTCGAAGATGCAAGCAAGCTGGCACTCGATACGGGGCTGAACATCCGTGGCGTTTCCTTCGCCTATGACGACGGCGCCTATGACGACGGCGCCGGCAAGGCGGTGGTAAGCGACATCACCTTCGGCCTTCCGGCCGGCAAGATCACCGCCCTGATCGGCCCCTCCGGATCAGGCAAGAGCACGATCGCCGACATGCTGCTTGGCCTGCTCGAACCGACCGCCGGCAAGATCCTGGTCGACGGCGTCGAGATCGACGCCGCCAATCGACGCCGATGGCGCGATCAGGTGGCTTATGTGCCGCAGGACGTGTTCCTGCTGCATGATACGATCGCGGCGAACCTGCGTCTTGCCGCGCCGCAGGCCAGCGACGACGATCTGTGGACCGCGCTGCGCGCCGCGCATGCCGGCGAGTTCGTCGAGCGGCTCGACCATAGGCTTGATACGGTAGTCGGCGACCGGGGCGTGCGGCTTTCGGGCGGCGAGCGCCAGCGCATCGCACTGGCGCGGGCGCTGCTGCGCAAGCCGTCACTGCTCATCCTCGACGAGGCGACCAGCGCGCTCGACTGGCAGAACCAGTCGCTGATCGCCAGGTCGATCGACGGGTTGCGCGGCGCGATGACGATCCTGACCATCGCCCACCGGCCGTCGATGATCGCCTTCGCCGACTGGGTGGTGGCGATGGAAGACGGCCGTGTCGTGGAAGTCGGGCAGTATCAGCGCTTGAAGGCGAAGCCGGCAAGCCGTTTGTCCAGGATGCTCTCGGGAGAGCAGTCGGAGACCGAACCGGCCCATGTGGCCTGAGGCCGGGCGATGCCGCGCGTTGGAATTAGTGCAGGCCTCGCCGGGCACTGCCCAGCTTCTCGCCTTCTACTTCGGGTGAGTTCAGCTTTCTTTCGGCTTCGCGTAGCCTGTCGGCCGGCGTCGGCGCGCTCCTGGCAACCATGACATAAATGATGGCGAAATACCCGGCCTGGATGACCACGGCGCAAATGATGACGCGCAGCAGGGTCGTGCCCAGCGAAACGCCGTCAATCCAGGACCAGCCGACGACGATCGCAAGTGCGAAAATCATCCCAACGATGAATTTTGGAAGCGACATACCCAACAGCCCATAAACCGGCTCGGGTTATATCCAACAATTGCCCCACCCGAGCGCCGTCCCTTGTTATGCGGGCTTGTTAAACCACCCGCCGTCGACCGGTTGCTTCCGGCCTTTCAACCTGTCGCTACTCTGACAGGTATAATTTGCAATTCTATTAAGGCGAGCAGAAGGCGGCAAGGGCAACCGCACATATTTTTCATTGAGCTTTCGAGTTCGACTCTGCCATGCTGCAACGCACACGATCGCACTTTACTCAACCAGGGGCGGTTGACGTTTTTTAGTACAATCCGTAATATTAAGTAGTATTTTATGTTAATAGTCGTGATCTTCGGGGCCTTCTAAAGCACTCATGTGCATCACTCTGGGCCGCGGAGAACGTCCTGCCCAAAATTCGCCTCAAAAACGTCGGCATTTTTTCCACTTGCCCATTTATTGTCACAAATGTGCTATGCATCCTGAAAAATGTGCATTGCGAGCTTATTATTTGGTCAATTCATGACGTGACTATTTCAATGGGCTGGGAAATTGTGTGTTGCGCTGCAACATTTTTTTGGTATCGTGTGGTGAACCATTCGTTCAACGCATGGAGTTACGGCATGAGGGATATTGCCAAGTCGGCCACGGCGGACTTTTCGCAGGCTGACACCGATTTTCCGCCGCCGATCGGCGGCCTCATGAAGCGAAGTTTCGATATTATCGGTTCGCTGGCGGGACTGATCGCTCTCAGCCCGCTGTTCGTCATGATAGCGCTGCTCGTCAAATTATCCGACGGCGGATCGGTTTTCTACGGTCACCGGCGAATCGGCCGTGGCGGCCGGGTTTTCCCGTGCCTGAAGTTCCGCACCATGGTTCCGGATGGCGACAAGGTGCTGACCGCCTATCTGGCCACCAATCCGGAAGCCAACGCGGAATGGATTGCGACCCGCAAGCTGAAGAACGATCCGCGCGTCACCCGCGTCGGAGCGGTGTTGAGGAAACTCAGCCTCGATGAATTGCCGCAGATCATCAACATCCTGCAGGGCGACATGAGCCTTGTCGGACCCCGCCCCGTTGTGCGCGACGAGCTGGAAATCTACGGCAGCGCCGCCGT
This sequence comes from Mesorhizobium sp. LNHC221B00, assembly GCF_000502935.1. Classification (NCBI taxonomy): domain Bacteria; kingdom Pseudomonadati; phylum Pseudomonadota; class Alphaproteobacteria; order Hyphomicrobiales; family Phyllobacteriaceae; genus Mesorhizobium; species Mesorhizobium sp. LNHC221B00. Next base: position 186,205 of record NZ_AYWR01000001.1, read on the forward strand.
TTATTATCTGAAGTCGCGGCCCGGCCTGACCGGCCTGTGGCAGGTCAGCGGCCGCAACGACGTCTCCTATGACAGCCGCGTCGCGTTCGATCGCCACTATGTCGAGAACTGGTCGCTGTTCGAAGACGTTCGCATCATCATCAGGACCGTGCCGGCCGTTTGGATGTCACGCGGTTCTTACTGACCGGCCGGCCGATACCAGGCATCCGGCGGCAAGCTCATCGGGCGATGGGGCTAAAACGGATCGGAACGTTCACTTGAAGACAGACATGTTCGAAGCCTTTAGCAGCGGCCCACTCTCCGGCCGCTCGCGGCTCATGGCCACATGCCTTGCGTTGTCGCTCGCTTTTCCCCAACTCGCAACCGCCGACGAATACCATCTCGGCTCGCAGGACAAGCTCACCATCCGCATCGCGGAGTGGCAGACCGTCGAAGGCACGTTCAGGGACTGGACGGCGGTCAATGGCCAATACACGGTTGGCCCGAGCGGCACGCTGTCGGTGCCTTTCGTCGGCGAGTTGCCGGCGGCCGGCAAGACCACGGCGGAAGTCGCGGCGGCTATCGGCGAGGCGCTGCAGCGTAAGCTCGCTCTGTCGGACAAGCCCGAAGCCTCGGTCGAAATGGCGCAGTTCCGGCCGTTCTACATCTCGGGCGAAGTGCAGAACCCCGGTCAGTTTCCCTACGTGCCCGATCTGACGGTGCTGAAAGCGATCAGCGTCGCCGGCGGCATCCGGCGCACTGCGGACTACGGCCCGCAGCTCGGCAAGGACCTGGTCACCGCCAAGGGCAACTTCGACATCTCCGACGACCAGCGTGTCCGGCTGCTCGTCAGGCGCGCCCGCATCGATGCCGACCTTGCGGGCAAGACGAGCTTCGAGGCACCGAAGGAGGTCGAGGGCGATCCACGGCTGCCGACCATCGTCGCCGACGAGATGACGATCCTGACGGCCGACCAGAAGGCGCTGAAGCTGAAGCTCGAGGCGCTCGACGATCTCAAGGGTGTCCTGCAGGCCGAAATCGAATCGCTGCAAAAGAAGATCGTCAACCAGCAGAAGCAGGTCGACCTTGCGCAGCAGCAGCTCGCCAGCATCGGTCCATTGGCCCAGAAGGGCTTGGTCGCCAATGCGAGACTTCTGGATTCGCAGCAGTCCGTCACCGACCTGCAGGGCAAGATCCTCGACTACGAGACAGCCATCCTCACCGCCAAGCAGGCAATCAGCAAGGCGACGCAGGACGCCATCGATGCCCAGAACACGTTGAGTTCGAGCCTCGCCGCCGACCGGCAGCAGACCGAAGCCGACCTGAACGAGGCCGCGCTGAAGGTGAATATGCAGAAAGGCCTGATAGCCCAGGCCACCGATCCAGCGATGACGGCGGCCATCACCAACGACCAGCAGCCCACCCCGCTCTATTCACTGGTGCGCAATGTCGAGGGCAAGACCAGCGAGATCGCGGCGAAGGAAGAAACGCAAGTGCTGCCCGGCGATGTGATCAAGGTCAAGCTGGCGCCGCTGGCCAGCCAATAGACACGCCGCCTTTGGCGCGTCCAGCGCCTTCGATCCCCAATCGCAAAGACATCCAACCTCCGTCAGGCCTGCCTGGCGGAGGTTTTTGTTGGTGCGATTTTCTTTGGTAGCGCGATTTTCAAGGCCGTGAGATTTTCAAGACTTTGAGATTTTTCGGGCCGGGAGATCTTCAAGCGGCGAAACGATCAAGCGCGCCGCCTTCGAAGGAAATCACGCGACGCGCTTTTGTCTTTTTGTGCATGTCGTTGCCCAAAACCGCTACGCCCTTTTTGGACAGGGTGCGTTGGCTCACGAAGGGTCGGCAGTCGCCGGACGGCCGGCGTGCCGCGGCCATTCGGCCTCGCCCCTGTTCGCATCCGCCGGCTCGAAGGCCGGCGACCGCCGCGTGCCGGTAACGGGCAGCCGTGCCAGCTTGAAATAGCTGAAATACATCAGGAAGGAGCCCATGATGTAGGGGTTGAGGATCTCGACCTCGACGAAGGAGCGGATCAGCAGCAGCACCATCACGCCGAAGAGAACCACCGATTCGGCCTGCCAGGCCTTGAAGATCACCATCGAGACGTGGCCGTAAAGCGTGCGCAGCAAGATCAGCGACACCATCGTCGCACCGGTGAAGCCGAGTTCGACAAGCGCCTCGATATAGGTGCTGTGGAAATGGAAGCCGGTGCGGGTGGTGATGTAGAATTCGTTCCACAGCCGTTCGGCCTCGGCAAATCCCTGCACCCAATAGGCGGCATAACCGACGCCGAGGATCGGCGACCGCTGGGCGGCATCCCAGCCCTGCTCCCAGAGATAGGTCCGCCCGGTGAGCGTCGAATCCTTGCCGAAGATGCCAAGCACGAAGTCCATAAGCCCGAGATTGAGCGCCACCACAGCCACCACGACGATCATGCCGGCACCGACCAGGAAGATCACGCGGCGATAGCGCCGCGACAAGAGTTTGCTCATGGCAAGCAGTGCAATCAGCGCCAGGACCGCCGGTATCGAGGCCATCGAGGTGGCGGAATGCGAGACGACCAGCACATAGGCCGACAACAGCACGACCGGCACCGTCAGGATGAAGCTGAGCCGGCCGCGCCGCAGGAAGGCGAGGAACACAACGGAGAAATAGATGCCGAGCGAGCCGACAAAACCGATCTGGTTCTTGGACGCGAAGGCGCCGACGAAATTGTAGGTGCCGTCGAGGACGTCCTCGGAATAGCCCCCGACCTTGAGTGAATAGAGCAGGACGAAGAATATCCCGATCAGGGCGCCCAGCGTCAGGGTGCGCGCGCTGACGGTGCGCGCCGCGACATAGGCGCAGGCAATGTGGGAAAGGTACTGGATCGCCGTCCTTGCGGTGGTGCCGGGCGCCTGCGACCAGAAGACGGAGAAGCAGACATAGGCCGCGAACAGCAGCGGCAGCCAGGCGCTGGACAGCTGCCGCAGGAAGCGCCGGTAGTCGACCAGGATGAGCGGAAGCCAGACGGCGTAGTAGGCCAGGATCAGTACCTGGCCGAATATGACGGAATAGGAGAACGCCCAGATCGAGACGGCAACGGCAAACGCGCCATAGGCGGAGTTCTTTTCGGGATCGACCAGCAAGGACTTGGGAATCTTCATCTCAGAGTCCCGTCGACGCGACCCAAGACCGGCAAGCCAGAGACCACCAAGCCCGGCAGGCCGAAAACCGGCCGGCATATCCGCAAACAGGGGCGTACAATAAACAGCGTCTCCATTGTGCAGTGCAATATAACCTATCGCACCCCTTGCTCAATGGCAAATCCGGGGCAAATCCGGTCACCTTGTCTTACAGACGGGCGATTGCCGAGAGATCGACGGGTCGGCGCAGCTCCGGGATTGGCCCAGACGATCGCCCCACATGCCGGCTTGAACTTGCCTGCCGGCGACTTCACAGTCCACCTAGGGTGAGGCGGCCGGTTGCATCGGTCACGGACAGAGGAAAATCAGATGCCTATGCATTTTGCGGGACGTTTCGCCGGCCGGTCGGCGGTCATCACCGGCGGGGCCTCGGGCATCGGCCTGGCGGTGGCGCAAAGGATCGTCGAGGAGGGCGGGCGCGTCAGCGTCTGGGATCGCGATCCGGCCCAGATCGATCAGGCCAAAGCCGTTGTTGCCGGCCTGCACGGGGTGACGTTGGACGTTGCGGATGCGAAGGGTGTTGAGGTCGCCACAGCGCGGACGATCGAAGCCCTTGGCGGCGTCGACATCCTGGTCACCAGCGCGGCCATCACCGGACCCAACATGACGACCTGGTCCTATTCGACGGAGGATTGGCAGAAGGTCATCGACATCAACATCAACGGTGTCTTCTACTGCAACAAGGCGCTCGTCGCGCACATGCTCGAACGCGACTATGGCCGCATCGTCAACATCGCCTCGATCGCCGGCAAGGAAGGCAATCCCAACGCCTCCGCCTACAGCACGTCGAAAGCAGCGGTGATCGGCCTGACCAAGTCGCTCGGCAAGGAATTGGCCAAGACCAAGATAACGGTCAATTGCGTGACGCCGGCGGCCGTGCGCACCGCGATCTTCAAGCAGATGAGCCAGGAGCACATCGATTTCATGCTGTCCAAGATACCGATGGCGCGCTTCGGCGAGGTCGAGGAAGTGGCGGCACTGATCTGCTGGATCGCCTCGGAAGAATGCTCGTTCACGACGGCCGCGGTGTTCGACGTCTCCGGCGGCCGCGCTACCTATTGACCAGCCGGGGGCTCCCGCCTCTGCCAGATCCAACTACAATTCCGCGTGACGGAGCAACGAACGGAGCTGACAGGCGTATGGTGGCTGAGGTCTGGATGGACGGTGATGACATAACAGAGTTGCGGGAAGCCATGATGCGACGAGACAGCCCGGCAGGGGCGATGACCCACGGCCGCCGTGCCGATGAAGCGCGATCGGCGGGAGCCGCGACCATTAGGCCGGAGTTTGCATCGTTTGCCTGAAGCATATCCCGCCACGCTATCCGATGACGAGCTTCTGGATCGCTATCAGCGCGCCGCCTTCGGCTATTTCCTGGAGAATGTGAACCCCGACAACGGGCTGGTTGCCGACACGTCACGGCCGAATTCGCCGGCCAGCATCGCGGTCGTCGGCTTCGCGCTGTCCTGCTATCCAATCGGCGTCGAGCGCGGCTGGATGACGCGCGAGGCGGCGGTGGAGCTTACCCTCGCCGCGCTGCGTTTCTTCTCGACCAGCCCGCAAGGCAGCGGCAACGAGGTCACCGGCCACAAGGGCTTTTACTACCACTTCCTCGATATGCGGACCGGGCTGCGGGTCTGGCGCTGCGAGCTGTCGATGGTCGACACCGCCTTGCTGATTGCCGGCTTCCTGGTGGCGAGCGCCTATTTCGCCGGCAGGGATGAGAAGGAAACCGAAATCCGCCAGCTGGCCGAGGCGCTCTACCGGCGCGTCGACTGGCGCTGGGCGCAAGGCAGCAGTCCGACCTTGCGGCAAGGCTGGAAGCCCAGGAGCGGCTTTCTGCACTATGGCTGGGAAGGCTACAACGAGGCGACGATCCTCTATGTGCTGTCGATGGCCTCGCCGGACAGCCCGACGTCGGACGACTGCTACGAAGGCTGGACGGCGACCTACCAGTGGGAAAACATCTATGGCCATGACGTGCTCTATGGCGGACCGCTGTTCATGCATCAGTTCTCGCATGCCTGGATCGATTTCGCCGGCATCCGCGATGCCTTCATGCGCGAGAAGAATTCCGACTATTTCGAGAACAGCCGCCGTTCGACCTACCTGCACCGCGACTATGCCCGGCACAACCCCTATGGCTTCGACGGCTATGGCGAGAACCTGTGGGGACTGTCGGCCGGGGACGGACCGGGCGGCTTCCGCGCCAGCGTGGAGCGACGGCGCCACCGGTTTTCCGGATATGCCGCGCGCGGGGCGCCTTTCGGGCCGGATGACGGGACGATCGCGCCATGGTCCTATCCGGCGTCGCTGCCCTTCGCGCCTGACATTTGCCTGGCTGCCTTGCGCCATCTCGGCGACCGCTATCCGCAGGTGATCGACAATTTCCGGCTGCCGAGCGGCTTCAATCCGACATTGGCCAGCCGGCGAAAATTCGGCCGCAACGGTTGGATCTCGGAAGGCCATTATGGGCTGGACCAGGGCATCGTGGTCATGATGATCGAGAACCACCGCTCGCGCCTGATCTGGGAGTTGATGCGGTCCAATCCTCACATCCGTCGCGGCCTGGACAAGGCCGGTTTCACCGGCGGATGGCTGTCGCAGCTCGCAAGCCCCGAGCCTGGGGGCCGCGATGTCGCATGAACGGACCAAAGCCGCCGCCTTCCCGGTCGACCGCAACGATGTCGAGCTGATCCGGGGCGCGCATCCGCCGCGCTGGAAGAACCCGGAGCCGGACGGTTCCTACAATCTCGTCGTCATCGGCGCCGGGCCTGCCGGACTGACCGCCGCGCGCGACGCCGCGAGCCTTGGCGCCAAGGTCGCGCTGATCGAGCGCGGGCTGATCGGCGGTGCGTGCGTCAATGTCGGCGGGGTGCCGTCGAAGTCGATCATCCGCACGGCCAGGCTCTATGCCGACATGCGCGACGCCGAGAATTTCGGCGGCGACACGCCGGAGCGTCTGCACGTCGACTTCGAGCGCGCCATGATGCGAATGCGGCAGATCCGGGAGCGGATCAGCCGCGCCGATGCGGCCGTTGCCATCGCTTCGCAAGGCATCGACCTCTATTTCGGTGAGGCACGCTTCGCCGGCACGGACACGGTGGTGGTCGCCGGCAAGACGCTGCGGTTCAGAAAGGCTTTGATCGCGACAGGTGCGCATCCAAGCGGGCCCGCGATTCCGGGGCTTGCCGAGGCCGGCTATCTCAACAACGAAACCATGTTCGATCTCACGAAGTGCCCGCCACGGCTCCTGGTTATCGGCGGCGGGCCGCTCGGCTGCGAGACGGCGCAGGCCTTCTGCCTGCTCGGCGCCAAGGTCATCCTGGCGCAGAGCGATCCGATGTTCCTGCCCGGCGAGGAACGCGACGCCGCGCAGATCCTTTCGGACGCGCTGGCGCGCGAGGGGGTCGAGGTCCGGCTGAACACCGAAGTGGTGGCGGTGCGGACAAAGGGCGGCAAGAAGCTCGCCGACCTGATGCGGGACGGCGACGTGACGACCATTTCCGTCGACGAGATCATCACCGGCGTCGGCCGTTCGCCCAATGTCGACGATCTCGACCTGGAAAATGCCGGCGTGGTGTATGACGTCAACGGCATCAAGGTGGACGATCACCTGAGAACGACAAATCCGCACATCTACGCGGCGGGCGATGTGTGCCTCGAATACAAGTTCACCCATACCGCCGAAGCGACCGCCCGCATTGTCGTGCGCAATGCGCTGTTTCGCGGCCGCGAAAGGCTCAGCGAACTTGTCGTTCCCTGGTGCACCTATACCGATCCGGAGATCGCCCATGTCGGTCTCTATCCGGTGGAGGCCCGTCGGAACGGCATTCCGGTCAAGACCTATACGGTGCTGATGCACGATGTCGCCCGTGCCGTGATGGACGGCGAGGAAGAGGGATTCGTCAAGATCCATGTCAGGGAGGGGTCCGACCGCATCCTCGGCGCGACGGTGGTCGCCGCCCACGCCGGCGAGATGATCAACGCGGTGACGCTCGCCATCCGGTCGGGCATGGGATTGCATGCACTGGCCGACGTGATCCACCCCTTCCCGACGCAGGCCCAAGGCATCAAGATGGCGGGCGACGCCTACCGGCGAACGCGGTTCACAAGCTTGCGCAGGCGTCTGGCAGCGCGCTGGCTGGCCTGGTCGAGGCGATGACAGCGCATGAAGCATGCTTTTCTCTGAAATGTCCGCAAATACACGACCAAGTATCCCGCCCGGCGCTTGACGGCACCCAGTACGACTAAGGAAGATTGGAGCACGGTGCGACCGCGGAACACTCGGGGATGCAGCCTGTAACTGAAACCGAATATGCAATCCGGCTCTTGGCCAAGGGCTACATCTGCGTGCCGTTGTGTGCCGGGGGCAAGCATCTCGATCTCCAGGCAATGGAGTATCATCCCTTACATTTGCAGGCCCGTCGAAGGGACCTGAAAGAGTTGGCGTTCCAATCGGTTGCCTTTCATCTGTCGCAGAAGCCGCCAACCGGCGACGACATCCGGCGCTGGTTCCGTAAGTTTGCCGGAAATGTCGGAATCCTTGGAGGGTTCTCCAACCTTCTCATCTTGGATTTCGATGATGCCGCGACCTATCTGAGCTGGTCGAGCAAGCACGAGGCCCTTTTAAGTCGCACGCCGATTGCAAGATCGCCGAACGGGTTTCATGTCTATCTCAGGACACGCGACCCGACGGCTTCGTCCAGCCTCTATGCCGGCATGCGCCGGATCGGCCACGTGAAGGCGCTTGGGGGCTATGTCGTTGGCAGCCCGTCCGTGCTCAAGGATGGTTCGTCCTACAGCTGGCTGAAGGACCATTCACCATTCGACGTCGATCCGTCGCCCATCGAGGGCCTCGCTAGTCTCTCGCTTCGCGCAGTCTCGCCGTTCAAATACCACTATGACCGCATGCTGAACCGTGGCTTCTTCGAGCCCCCCTGAGTATCCAGCCCGCATGAGTAGCCAGCCCGCATGAGTATCCCGGACGGCGCGCGACCGGACATCAGCATCGTCATCCCCGCAAGGAATGCGGCCGCGACGATCGACGCGACCCTGCGCAGCCTTGTGGCCGACAGAGACCTCATCGGTGAGATCCTTCTGGTCGACGATGGATCCAACGATCAGACCGCGGCTATCTCGATCCAAAGCGCCCGCGAATATGAATTGCCGCTGCAGGTCCTCAGCATGCGGCTTGGCAGCGCCGGCGCCGCCCGCAACGCCGGTATGGCGCGTGCCAAGGGCAAGTTCCTGTTCTTCCTCGATGCCGACGACGAGGTGATCGCGGGAGGCTTGGGGCTGTTGCGTGAGGCGCTTGTGAGCAATCCCGGAGCCGGCCTGTCGATCGGATCCAGCGTTCGACGCACCGCGGGCCGGCCGGATAAGCTCAAGGCTCCACATGGATATACAAGCGATCGGGCCCTGAACGCCCGACGCTACCTCCTCAACGAGGCGTGGCCGATCGCCGTGGGAAGCGCATTGGTCGCAGCCGCGGCGACGGCCGCCATCAGCTTTCCCGAAACGGCTGGTCTCGATGAGGATACCTGCTATTGGGCAGCCCTGCTTGCACGCTTCGACGTGGCGACGACCCCCGCACCGGTGCTTCTCTATCACCATGACGAAGCGAGAATGGCGCGGCGATTCGTCCAGACCCCCCGAGCTACATTTCTCGCGATAGCACTGGAACTGGACAAGCTTGCCGGTTTAGGCATTGCTAAAGACGTTCTGCAATGGAGGAAAGCCTGGATCGCGCAGCGGATTTCCAGACAGCTCCTCAAGCACAAGCAATACGGGGCTGCGATGCGCATGATGCGTGCCGTTCGCGCCCACAAGACCCTTGGCGGGAGTTGGAAGACATTGCAATATCGTACCCGAATTCATGCCGGGGCCATGGTGGAGCGGCCTGGCCATCGGTTGGATGCCAGGAGGGACAGGGAAAGACGCACGCTGATCGTGTCGTACGACCCGGCCTTTCCGCCAACTTCAGGTTCAGATCTGAGAAACTACCGCAATGCCGACGCAGCCGCCAGGTTCGGACCGGTGTGCCTGGTTTCGGTGAAGCCGAAGTTCGCGGGGAACGCGGCTGATCCATTGATCCGCATCGAGGCCCTGTCGATCGAGGGTGAGCCCCGCACGGCCTCGGTCGGGTGGTGGCGCACTAGGGCGGAGAATCGCATACCGCGTTCCGCCCTGGCGCGGCTTGAGGCGCTCGCCCGTGAATTCCGCCCTGACACCATCATTGTCGAGGGCGTCGGCCTGTTCAAGCTGCTGCGGCCGCTGCGCCCGCTGGCGGCGCAGCTCATTCTCGACATGCACAATGTCGAGTCCGACCTTGCCGCACAGATCAGGCGTCTCAGTGCCAAGCGAACCGCGGCGGCATTCGGCGTCAGGTTCCTTGAAAGAAAAGCGCTGTCCCTTGTCGACAGGGTATGGATCTGCTCGAACCTGGATCGTCAGAAGCTGATGAGGCTTTCCCGGCACAAGATTCCTATCCACGTGGTTCCGAACGGAATTCCGCAAGCCGGCGATGTTGCCACGCAACTGCCTGCCGAGCCGTCGACCGGCAACGGCTTTCCGGTGATCGTGTTCATCGGTCATCTCGCCTACCCGCCAAACGTCGATGCCGCACAGCGATTGGCCAGTGTCATATTTCCCCGTATCCGACACGCCCTGCCGGATGCCAGGCTTGTCCTGGCTGGACGCACGCCGAGACCGGCCGTGCAGGCACTGGCCAGATTGCCTGGTGTGGAGCTCATCGAGGATCCCGCTGACGTGGCGCCACTCTTGTCCAGCGCGCATCTCACCGTCGTTCCGCTGACGGCGGGTGGCGGCACACGCATCAAGATCCTGGAAGCAATGGCCGCGGGCGTGCCGGTGATCGCCACGCCGATCGCGGCCGAGGGCCTGGACCTGGTCGAGAACGACGAGGTGCTGCTGTCTGACACTGACGAGACGCTTGCCGAGATGGCCATCGGACTCTGTCTCGACCCCGAACGCCGGGCGCGGCAACGCCTTCGCGCGCATCAGGCGGCATGGGCAAGGTTCGGCCTGCAAGCGATCCGCGACGCCGTTCGTGATGGGCTTGGACCAAACGGCCCCGCCGCATGATTCCAGCAATCCTGCACCAGACGTGGAAGACCGACCGTGTCCCCGCGCGCTTCCAGGCGTATGCCGACAGCTGGAAGCGGCACAATCCACACTGGACGGTGATGTTCTGGAGCGACCGGATGCTGCTCGACTTCGTTGCCGAGCACTACCCGGATTTCCTGCCGGTGTTCTGCACGTATCTGAACGGCGTGGAGCGGTCGGATGCGGCCCGCTACATGCTTCTGCATCATTTTGGCGGGGTCTACGCCGACATCGATTGCGAATGCGTCGCGCCCTTCGATCCGGTCATGAACGAGACCCGGATCGTGCTGTGCAAGGAGCCGTCTTCGCATTCGGCCGTCCAGATGGAATTTCGTGGCCTGCCCTATCTCCTGTTCAACGGGACGATAGCGAGCCCGCCCGGTCATCCGTTCTGGCTGCATCTGTTGTCGATGATGCCCGGTCTCGCCGGCGCCAAGGACGTGCTCGACGCCACGGGTCCTTGCCTGCTGACCTCCGCCCAGCGCAATTACGGCGATCAGGCGGGATTCGCCATTCATCCTTCAGGCCTGTTCACGCCGGTGACGTCGGCCGGCAGCACCGAGCGCGAGGCCGCCGAAGATGCAACGTCGCTTTCGATCCATCACTGGGCCGGCACCTGGTGGATCCCTGAGCCGCCGCCGAAATGGTCGACCAAGCTTCGCAACCGAGCCTACCGGCTTTGGTATCAGCTGACGCGTGGCGCGTATCTCGATGAGGCCGTGGCGAAAGCGGGCGTCGACAAAGCGGTGCTGTCGGCGCCGCCGCCTTCAGGCAAAAATGTCGCCGTACTGGTGCCGCTTCGCGACGCCGCCGACCTCATCCAGCCATTTCTCGATGCGTTGGAAGGGCTCGACTATCCCAAGGAGAGGATCAAGCTGGTTTTCTGCGAGGGCGACAGCCTGGATGGGAGCTGGGAGCGGCTGCAGGCCGCGACGGCGGGATTAGCCGGCAAATATCGTGACATCGTCCTGCTGCAAAGGCGGGTCGGCACCAGCCTCGACCGGGCAAAACGGGCAAAACCCAGGATGCAACGCGTGAGGCGGGGCGCGATCGCCAAGGTGCGAAATTACCTGATCGATCACGGGCTGGGCAAAGACGACGACTGGGCGGTGTGGATCGACATCGACGTCTGGCGCTTTCCCGGTGATGCCCTCAACCGGCTGATCGCCACGGGACATCGCATCGCGGTGCCCAACTGCGTGAAGATCGCCGGCGGCGGCAGTTTCGATCTCAACAGCTTCATAGTAAGGCGGCAGACAAGGGATTATCGCTACTACCGCGACATCCGTGGCGGTCTCCATCAGCCTCCCGCGCAAACACCAAACCGGTATCATCTCAGCGATGTCAGACATCTCGACATCATCGGCCTCGATGCGGTCGGCGGAACCATGCTCCTGGTCGATGCCGCCTTGCATCGCGGCGGCCTTCGTTTCCCCGAAATTCCCTACCGCGACCTGATCGAGACCGAAGCTTTTGGCGTGCTCGCCAACGATCTCGGCATCAGGCCGGTCGGCCTGCCTAAGCTGGAAATACTGCACGTGCCGTGGTGAGCCGGCAGCCGCCGAAGTTTCTTCCCTAAGGGTTCCAGATCGGCGATGGCCACAGATGTCGCCAAGGCGTCAGTCATGCAACTCGCGCGATATCGGCGGACCGACAGAGTAGCCGGAGAATGTGACCTCGAAACCCTCGCGCTGCGGCGAACAGCACATCATGCCGACATCGACCGTCTTCGAGACCGGGAAATAGGCGAGCCGCACCGGCTTCCAATGACCGTCCGAAGCATCGAGATACTGGACGCGGATCGCCTCGGCGTGGCGGGTCAGGCGGATCCTGACGCCGTCCGGACCGGCATGAATGGCCACCAGCGACCAGTCCGACGTGTCGTTGGTGACGACGACCGAGACATAGGCGAGGCCGTCCGTGTATTCGATGCCGGCCTTGATCCAGTGCGTTTCGCTCAGCCGGAGCATCAGCCCCGCCTGGTCGTAGAGCACCTTGTAGTCGCCCTTGACGGTGACTTCGGCGGTGAAATCGCCCTCGACCGGCCGATGCAGGAAATGGCCGTTGTCGCGCCAGAAACCGTAGAAGGTCTCACGCCAGAAATCGGTCTCCTTGCCGGTGCGTGCATGGACGGTATCGCCGTCGATGGCGTGGTGCGGCGGCGGGTTGAGCCAGGTCAGGTCCTGCAATGCCATGGCGTCGCGCCAATCCGTTTCTTGAGCTGCGTGACCGCTGGCCCGACCGGCCGGCGCCGACCACCTTGCACCCGATCAGCCTGCAAACGTGTAGGCGGTCTTCACGGTGGTGTAGAACTCCATGGCATAGCGGCCCTGTTCGCGCGGGCCGAAACTCGAGCCCTTGCGGCCGCCGAAGGGAACGTGGAAGTCGACGCCCGCCGTCGGCAGATTGACCATCACCATGCCGGCTTCGGAGTTGCGCTTGAAGTGGGTGGCGTGCTTCAGGCTCGACGTGCAGATGCCCGACGTCAGCCCGAAAGGCGTGTCGTTGGCGACGGCAAGCGCCTCGTCATAATCCTTGACGCGGATGACGCTGGCGACAGGGCCAAATATCTCCTCGCGCGAAGAGCGCATGGCATTGGTGGCCTCGGTCAGCAGCGCCGGGCGCAGGAAGAAGCCTGGCGTCTTGCGGTCGAGCCGTTCGCCGCCGAAGGCGAGGGTCGCGCCTTCCCTGACACCGATGGCGATGTAATCCTCGTCCTGCTTCAGCTGAGTGGCGTCGACGACGGGGCCGATCTGGGTCTGCGCGTCGAGCGCATCGCCGATGACCAGCTTGCCCATGCGGTCCTTGAGTGCGTCGACGAAACGATCGTGGATGGCGTCGGTCACGATCAGCCTGGACGAGGCCGTGCAGCGCTGGCCGGTCGAGAAGAAGGCGCCGTTGAGCGCGCAATCGACGGCGACCGCGAGATCGGCATCGTCGAGCACGACCAGCGGGTTCTTGCCGCCCATTTCGAGCTGGAACTTGCGCAGGTGCTCGACGCTGGCGGCGGCGACGCGTTTTCCCGTGCCGACCGAGCCGGTGAAGGTGATGGCGTTGACATCGGGGCTGTCGAGCATGGCCTGGCCGACCACGGAGCCCTTGCCCATGACGAGGTTGAGCACGCCCTTGGGCAGGCCGGCGCGATGCAGGATGTCGACGATGGACCAGGCGCTTTCGGGAACGAGTTCCGCCGGCTTGAAGACGATGGTGTTGCCATGGGCCAAAGCGGGCGCGATCTTCCAGGCCGGAATGGCGATCGGGAAATTCCAAGGCGTGATGATGCCGACCACGCCGACCGCTTCGCGGGTGATCTCGACGCCGACGCCCGGGCGCACGCTTGGCACCATTTCTCCGGACAGGCGCAATGTCTCGCCGGCGAAGAAATCGAATATCTGGGCGGCGCGAATGGTCTCGCCAATGCCTTCGGCCAGCGTCTTGCCCTCCTCGCGCGCCAGATTGCGGCCGATCTCGTCCTTGCGGGCCATGATCTCGTCCGCGGTCTTCTTCAGCACCGCATGGCGTGCCAGCGGACCGGAACGGGACCATGCCGGAAACGCCGCCTTGGCCGCGGCGATTGCCTGGCCGGCCTGTTCGACGCCAGCCGAGGCATATTCGCCGACCACATCGCCGGTATCCGAGGGGTTGATGTTGCGGGAGCCGGCGTCGCCGACCCACTCGCCATCGATGAGGTTCTTGCGAAATACGTTCATGATCTTGCCTTCCTTGCCTTGGCTGCTGGCTTGGCTGCTGGCCGCGCGGCGGCATCCGTCTGAATTGGTATTTGCCAGACAATTGCCTTACGGGAAAGCACGCACTGGCCGATGCGCCGCGACAAAAATGCCCAGGCTTGTCTCCGCGCCGATAGTGCGGCATTTCGAAAACCAACCCGGCTAATATCCACGCGGCGTGATCCAGGCCCCGATGAATCGCCCTGTACAGCAGTGTCCATGACCTTGATTTGGCCGGTGCGGCGTGTCATGCGTCGTGCCGATGGCGGCACTCGAAACGACGATCCAGCGCGCCGGCGCCACCGGCAACGTCAAGGCCACTCGTGAAGACTGGCTGAAGCTTGCGCTTGAAACGCTGATCTCGGATGGTGTCGAGCGCGTCCGCGTGCTGACGCTGGGCCAGCAGCTCGACGTCTCGCGCTCGAGCTTCTACTGGTATTTCAAGAGCCGGCAGGATCTTCTCGACCAGTTGCTGGATCATTGGCGGCAGACCAACACGAAATTCATCGTCGAGCGCGCCAGGCGACCTTCCGCCACCGTGGTCCGCGGGGTGATGAGCATCTTCGAATGCTGGGTCGACGAAAGGCTGTTCGATCCCCGACTGGATTTCGCGATCCGGGCCTGGGCGCGTCGTTCGCCGGCAATCCGGCGCGCGCTCGACGAAGCCGACGAGGAACGCGTCAACGCCATCCGCGACATGTTCATGCGCCATGGTTATGACGAGGAGGACGCATTCGTTCGTGCCCGCATCCTCTACTTCATGCAGATCGGCTATTACTCGCTCGAACTCGACGAGCCGATGAGCAGCCGCCTGCCTCATGTCGCTTCATACTTGCGCAGCTTTACCGGCCAGGAACCCACGACCCAGGATGTCGAGGATTTCTCGCGTTATGTGGTGGAGACGATGGCACGCAAACGCTAGTGCCAGTCGTTGTGTACAAAGCCGGCACGCAAATTAGACATATATGTACAATGCCACTACGCTTCCCTGAGAAATCAGGCTTGTCCGCCGCACCATAACCAGACGCTATTCCGCGTTATCGCTCTTCAAGGAAGGCCTGGCCGGGCAGACCGGCTGGAAGCAGGCCTGGCGCTCGCCCGAGCCGAAACCGGCCTCTGACGCGATCGTCATCGGCGGCGGCGGCCACGGGCTGGCGACAGCCTATTACCTGGCCAAAAACCACAACATCGCCCGAGTGGCCGTGCTGGAAAAAAGCTGGATCGGCGGCGGCAACACCGGCCGAAGCAAGCTGCGTATCCATGTCGACCGCGGTCTTGCCGCCTATCTCTGGACGTGGATGGAGCAGGCCACGTCGCGGCCGGAAGCTAGAGCGTGAAGGACCAGAACAGGCAGGCCAGCATCGCGGCGGCGAAGACCACGAAGAACAGGCTGCGCAGCAGCACGTTGCGGCGCAGCTCGTTCATGACGAAGTGACAGCCGATGACGACCACGGCAAACAGGAACCGCCAGTTCAATAATGCCAGCAGGGCGCTGCCCTGGCCGAAGGCCCATCTTGCAAGAAGACCACCGACAATGGTGGCAAGCAGCACGATCACTGTCCAGAAGATCGCGTCGGCGGCATGGGTCAGCACGATGCTGGCCGCACGGATCGGCAGGATCATCATCAGCAGCGCGGTGAAGAAGTAGACGGCGGCCAGCGGAATGAACGTCCCGGCATCGGCAATGCCGTCGAGGCGCCTGACGCCGATCGCCCCATACGGATAGCCGTGCCTGGCCACCGCAAGGCTCAACGCCATGAGCAAGGCGGTCAGCACAGCGACCAGCGCGAAGGATATGAGGGCTTTGCTCATGATGTTCCTGTCCCAGACGAATCAGACAGGAACGTTGTAGCCGGCGGTCGTAAACTGCGGGTAAGCGAGCTTACCCGGGACGCCGATTTCGACCTCTGCGCAAGCCGATGACGAGCGGCTATTCGGCGGCGACCCTGCCCGCCGAGCGGTTCGCCAGCACGAAGCCGATCTCGTCCACGGCCTGCGCGGCGCGCTTCAGGATCGCCTCGGAGCGCAGCACGCCGTCGGTGAAATCCTTGTCGGTGGCGTAGACGGCGGTCGGCAGGGTGAAGGCCTCGAAGAAGCCGAACAGCGGCCGCAGCTGGTGTTCGACGATCAAGGCGTGGCGCTCGCCGCCGCCGGTCGCGGTCAGAAGGATGGGCTTGCCGCGCAACGCGGCCGGATCGATGAGGTCGAAGAAGTGCTTGAACAGGCCGGTATAGCTGCCCTTGTAGGTCGGCGAACCCACCACCAGCACATCCGCGGAGAGGATCTGGGCCAGGATCGGTTGCGCCTGGCTGTCGAGGTCGCGGGCCCACCTTGCCGTGCCCAGCGATGGGCCGACATCCTCGATGTCATAGGTGCTGGCCGACAGGCCGTGGCGCGCGGCAATGTCCCTGGTGACGAAATCGACGAAGGCACGTGTCTTTGACGGCCGGGTGATGTTGCCGGAAAAGCCGACGACTGTTGGATTTGACATGGCGGTGGGCCTCTTGATGGTCGAAGTTTTACTAGGGCGAGCTTTAGCCCGCCGATGGAAATCAGCTCCAGGCGTGCAGCGGCGGATTTTCGCCGTTGAGAAAATATTTGCCGAGGATCGAATACTTCCAGCGCACCGGATCGTGCAGCGTGTGCGTGCGGGCATTGCGCCAATGACGGTCGAGATTGTGCTCGGCCAGCGTCGAGCGCGTGCCGGCGAGTTCGAACAGCTTGTTCGTCGCGGCGATGGCGATCTCGGTCGACAGGATCTTGGCCTCGGCGGTGACGATCTGCGCATGCGCGACCGTCTCGGCGGTCGGCTCGATCACGGCCCGGTCGATCGCATGGCCGGCCTTTTCGAGTAGCGCCTGTGCCGCGTGCAGACGCAGCGTCAGATCGCCGATCGCCTGGATGGTGTAGGGATCGTCCCAGGCATTGTCGACGCCGCTGTCGATCCAGGCGCGGCTCCTGGTCCTGACGAAGTGAACCGTCTCGTCGATCGCCGCCTGGGCGATGCCGGTGTCCACCGCGACCTGGATGATCTGGAAGATGGCGCCGTCGGCGGTCGGCCTGTCGTAACCCTTATAGCCGGGCACCAGAAAAGTCTTCGGCACCTTGACGTTGTCGATGATGACGGTGCCGGAGAGCGTCGTGCGCTGGCCGAAGCTCGACCAGTCATCGATGACCGTCAGGCCGGGCGCACCACGGTCGGCGATCGCATACCAGGCGCGGCCCTCGTCATCGAGCGCCACAATCGGTACCAGATGCGCAAGCAGCGCGCCGGAGGAATAGAATTTGCGGCCATTGACGACGACATGGTCGCCGGCATCGGTGAAGCGGGTCTCGAAATCGGCGGCACGCTTGGAACCGAACTCGGAAAAGGCGTTGCCGAACCGCGTGCCTTTCAACGCCTCACCGAAGAGCAGTTTCTGCTGTTCGGCGTCCGACACGGTGCGGATGGCGGCAATGACCCCGAGATGGTTCTGCGCCACCTGGCCGATGGAAGAATCCGCCGCAGAGATGATCTCGATCACCTTGGC
This sequence comes from Mesorhizobium sp. LNHC221B00, assembly GCF_000502935.1. Classification (NCBI taxonomy): domain Bacteria; kingdom Pseudomonadati; phylum Pseudomonadota; class Alphaproteobacteria; order Hyphomicrobiales; family Phyllobacteriaceae; genus Mesorhizobium; species Mesorhizobium sp. LNHC221B00. Next base: position 203,758 of record NZ_AYWR01000001.1, read on the forward strand.
CAACGTCGCGTAGGATAGTTCCGGTCCGCCGAATGCCCTGGGCACATTGATGGACCACAGGCCGCTTTGCGAGAAGGCGTCGAGTTCGGCAACCGGCCAGATCCGCTCGCGGTCCCGCCTGGAAGAGTCCTTGGCGAATTCGGCGGCGAGCGCGTGGGCGATGGCGATCGCTTCGGCGTCATCCTTGATGATGTGGGCCAGCGCCGACGGCCTTGCGACGGGCGGCACGGCGGCGGAGGCATGGTCTGTCTTGACGGTCGAGACGGTCATTTCGCTGCTCCTTCGAATTTCGCTTCAGGCGACGGCATGGAGATGGGCTGTTTTGGCAGCCGGTGACGGCTGTTGCCCGGGGGTCGATTGACCGAGATAGAAGGCGCGCACATCCTCGCGCTGGCGAAGCTCTGCAGCCGGACCGGAGAGGACGGAGACACCGTTTTCGAGCACCGTGGCGTGGTCGGCATATCTGAGCGCGACCGCGGAATTCTGCTCGGCCACCAGGATCGACAGGCCGGTCTCGCGGTTCAACTTTCTCAGGGTCTGGAAAATATCCTGGACGATGAGCGGGGCGAGCCCCATCGACGGTTCGTCGAGGACCAGCAGGCGCGGCCGCGACATCAGCGCCCGGCCAATCGCGGTCATCTGCTGCTCGCCGCCGGAGGTCAGTCCGGACAGTGTCCGGCGCTTTTCCCTGAGGCGGGGGAAATAGCCGTAGATGCGTTCGAGATCGACGTTGATTTCGGCGCGACGACCGCTGCGGCCGATGCCGCCGGCGACCAGGTTTTCCTCGACCGTGAGGCTCTTGAAGCAGTGGCGGCCTTCGAGCACCGGCACCAGGCCGGCGCGCACCAGATCGCCCGGCTTGCGGCGCGAGACATCCGAGCCGTCATAGCGGATGGTGCCGGCGTTGACCTGGCCGCGTTCGGCCGGCAGCAGGTTCGAGACCGCCTTCAGCGTGGTGGTCTTGCCAGCACCATTGGCGCCGAGCAGCGCCAGGATCTCGCCGCGCCTGATCTCGAAGCTGACGCCGTGCAGCGCTGTGACGGCGTGGTTGTAGGTCGCGTGGACCGCATTCACGGCAAGAATGACGTCATTGTCCGGCATGGGCTCTTCTTCCCTGGTCCGCGGAGCGAAAGTGGCCGGCGCCGCGGAAACCTGTCCGCGGCGCCCGGCACTGGCTGATCAGTTGGTGGTCACGGCGTTGGCATCATCGGCGGTGCGCAGCTTGATGCCCTTCTCGGCGGCATAGGCCTCGGCCGACTTCTCGATGATGGGCCGCAGCAGCGCCCAGTCCGGCGCGATCCAGTCGGAGACCACGTTCCATTTCTTGCCGTCCCACTGCTGGAAGGTCACGTAGCCCTCACCTTCATGGTTGTCCCAGCTGACATTGATCGAATGGAACAGATCCTTGGCGCCGAGCGCCTCGACCTTGGCCGGATCGAGCTTGAGATGTTCGAAGCCCCAGCGGACCTCGTCGCCGGTCAGCGTGCGGTGGCCGAACTTCTCCTGCGCGACGCGGATCGCCTCGACATTCAGTATGCCGTTGACGATGCCGAGATTGTGGTAGACCGAGCCGATGCGCGACTTGTCTTCCAGATTGCCCTTGCCGGCGTCGTAGACCGTCTTCACGATCTCCTGCACCACCGGATAGCTGTTGCCCGACGCCTGGGTGGTGATGGCGGTGTAGCCCTTGGCGGCGACGCCGGCGGGGATGACATCCTCTTCCGAATTCGACCAGACATTGCCGACGATGTGGTCGACGGGATAGCCGACCTTGACCGCCGTCTTCAGCGCCACCGGGTTCATCACGCCCCAGCCGCGCAGGACGACGAAGTCCGGCTTGGCGCGGCGGATCGTCAGCCATTGCGACTGCTGCTCGTTGCCGGGATGCGGCACCTCGATCTGCTGGACGGTGAAGCCGTATTTCTGGGCCAGCAATTCATAGATCGGGATGGTCTCCTTGCCGTAGGGCGAGCCATGGTAGAGCACGACGATCTTCTTGCCCTTCAGCTTGTCGATGCCGCCCTCCTTGGAGGCGATGTAGTTCACGATCCCCGACGTCTCGCTGTAGGGATTAAGCAGCAGCGGGAAGACATAGGGGAAAACGCGCCCGTCGGTGGAATCGGTGCGGCCGTGGTTGACCGTGATCAGCGGCACCTTGTCGGCGGTGATGCGGTCGATCATGGCATAGGCGATGCCGACCGAGAGCGGGTTCCAGGCGGCGGCACCGGCATGGCTCTTCTGCCGCTCGTAGCATTCGACGCCGCGCTCGACCTCGTACTGGGTTTCGCATTCGTCCCAGGTCAGCTTGACGCCGTTGACGCCGCCGTCGCGGATGTTGATGAGGTTGAGATAGTCGATGAAGCCGCCGAAGAAGCCGGTGCCGCCAGCCGCGTAAGGCCCGACGCGATAGCTCTGCAGCGGGAAATATTGGTCGTCGGCGTGAGCTGATGGCAAGGCCACCGACACGATCATCGCCACGGACAGCGCCGCCGCCTTGATTGTGCTGAGAAAATTCATGGGTTGGGTACTCCCGGTATGGGCCGTCCTTGGTTCGGCCTCTGGTTCATTTCCAAATGCGATTGATGTCGATGATGCAGCTCAGCTCGTCTGCCAGGCGAACAGGAGCCGTCTTCGGAGCCTGTCCCACAGGGCCACCAGCCCGTCGGGTTCAAGGATCAGAAACAGGATGATGAGCGCGCCCAGCACGATGCGCTGGCTCATGTCGAGCACGCCGGAATCGAAGACATCGCCGAGCAGGAAGCCGCCGATGCGGGACAGCGCGAGCGGGAAGACCACGATGAGGGCGGCGCCGAAGAACGCGCCACGGATCGAAGCCAGCCCGCCGATGATGATGATGAACAGGATCTGGAAGGATCGGTCGAGATCGAAGCCGTCCGGCTCGACGGTTCTGAGATAGGCGAAGGCCCAGATGACACCGGCAACACCGATGATGAAGGACGAGATGGCGAAGGCCAGAAGCTTGGTCCTCAGCACCGGAATGCCGATGATGCGGGCGGCGGTTTCATTGTCGCGAATGGCGATGAAGTTGCGCCCGGTCTGCGACGAGACCAGCCGGTGGGCAAGGAAGGTCAGCACGGCGACGATGGTCAGCGCAAACAGATAGCGGCCGACGGCGCCGTCGAGCGCGAAGCCTGAAATCGAAAGCCTTGGCGCGTCGATGACGCCCGATGCCGAATTGTTGGAGAACCAGCTGAACTTGGTCAGCGCCCATTGCACGAAGAACTGCGCGGCAAGCGTCGAGACGGCGAGATAGAAGCCCCTCAGCCGCAGGCTCGGCAGGCCGAAGACGATGCCGATCGCGGCGGCGGCGAGGCCGGCCAGAACAATGCTGCCGATCAACGGCAGGCCTTCGACGCGCAAGTTGAAATTATAGGCGGCGAAGGCGCCGGCCGCCATGAAGGCAGCACTGCCAAGCGACACCTGGCCGGCATAGCCGGTAAGAATGTTCAAGCCGACGCCGGCGAGGCTGAGCGCCAGGAACGGCAGCAGGATCGCTTCGAACAGATAGCTCGAGCCGATCAGCGGCACGACGCCATAGGCGAAGGCGAGCAGCAGGACAGGCGCGAGCCATTTCGGCAGCACCGGCGTGGACGGAAAATCGCTTGCTATCGCGGTCATCGCTCAGACCCTTTCGACGAGCTTCTGGCCGAACAGGCCGGAAGGGCGGATCAAGAGGAAGACGAGCGCGACGACATAGGCGAACCAGCTCNCCAGCTCTCGATGCCGCCGCCGAAATAGTCGCCGATATAGACCTCGGCGGGCTTTTCGCTGGCACCGATCAACAGCCCGCCGACGATGGCGCCAAGGATGGAATCGAAGCCGCCGAGCACCAGCACAGGCAGCGCCTTGAGCACCACCAGGGACAGCGAGAACTGCACGCCGAGGCGGGCGCCCCAGAGCAGTCCCGCCACCAATGCGACCAGGCCGGCGGCCGCCCAGACGGTCGCCCAGATCAGCGGCAGCCGCAGACCAACCGCAAGCGCGGCGAACTGGTCGTCGGCGACGGCGCGGAACGAGAGGCCGATGCGCGTGTAGCGGAAGAACAGCGACAACAGGAGAACCATACCGGCGGCAACCACTGCGGCGAAGATATCGAACTGGCTGATCAGCACTCCGCCGACTTCCAGCGGCACGTCCTCGATGCCGAGATCGAGGCCGTGGACCTGCGTGCCCCAGATCAATTGGGCGGCACCCTCGATGATGTAGGACAGGCCGAGCGTGGCCATGAACAAAGTGACCGGCGGCTTGTTGGTGAGCGGCCTGAGCACCGTGCGTTCGATGGCGATGCCGATCGCCACCATGATGGCGAAGGTGGCGACCAAGGCCAACGCGAACGGGACGCCGCGTTCGACGAGGCTAACGAAGGTGAGTGCCGCGAACAGGAGCAGCGCGCCCTGCGCGAAATTGAGCACGCCCGAGGTCTTGTAGATCAGCACGAAGCCGATCGCGACCAGCGAGTACATGACGCCGGAGAGCAGGCCGCCGACGAGCACTTCGATGAAGAACTGATAATCGAAGTCGGCGATCATATGCCTGCCCCGTCCTCATTGTCGGAGGCGACGCCCAGATAGGCATCGATGACACGCTGGTCGTTCCTGACTTCGTCAGGCGTGCCGTCGGCGATCTTGCGGCCGTAGTCGAGAACGGCGATCCGATCGGACAGGCCCATGACGACGCCGACATCGTGTTCGATCAGAACGACGGTGGTGGCGAAACGATCGCGCGCGGCGCGAACGAAACCCGCCATCTCGCTTTTCTCGCCTGATGTCATGCCAGCCATCGGTTCGTCGAGCAGAAGCAGGCGCGGTTGCGCGACCAGTGCGCGGGCCAATTCGACGCGCTTCTGCAGCCCGTATGGCAGCGTGCCGACAAGGCGATCGCGAACGGCGGTGAGGTCGAGGAATTCGAGAACCTGGTCGGCGCGGCCGCGTGTTTCACGCTGCTCGCTGCGCGAGCGGCCAATGCCGAGCACCTGGCCGGCAAAATTGGAGCGGACCTTGTAGGCAAGGCCGGACGCGACATTGTCGAGGACGCTGAGGCCTTTGAACAAGGCCAGGTTCTGGAAGGTCCTGGCGACGCCGAGACGCGCCAGCCGCTGCGTCGGCACATGGGCATGGCTGACGCCGTCGAGCAGGACATGGCCGCGATCCGGCCGGTAGACGCCGCTGATGACGTTGATCAGCGAGCTCTTGCCGGCGCCGTTCGGCCCGATGATGGCGCGGATCTCGCCGGGTTGCACCGACAGGTCGATATCGGCCAATGCCACGACGCCGCCGAACGACAGGCCGATAGCTTTCAGTGAAAGCAGCGGAGAGTCGGCACCCGAAACGGACCCCGCCGGCTCGACGCGGCCCGCGGAAGGCTGCGCCGGCTGGGGTGCCGACGGCAAGCCGCGCGCGAAAATTTCCGGCGCGTAGACCGAAGCCTCCATCATTCCAAGGGCATAGCTGGCCAATGGCATTTCCAAGGTCCTCGATTGCGCCCTAGGCGCGCGAATTCTCGATGCCGCCCGAAGAGATCGAGCGCGCCTGAAAAACCTTCATCGTGCGTTGGCCGGAGCTTGTCCGGCCAGCTTGCGGGATGACTATTCCGCCGCCAGTGACGCTGCCTGTTCGGTGTCTTCCAGCTCGCGGACGAGCGGAATGACATGCTTGCCGAAATACTCGACCTCCTCCTGGAAGTGCAGGAAGCCGAGCAGGATGAGATCGGCGCCGGCGCGCTTCAGGTCGACGATGCGCTCCGCGACCTGCCTCGGCGTGCCGATCAGGTTCGAGCGGAAGCCGTCATTGTACTGGACCAGATCGTCGAAGGAGGATTTCGCCCAATTGCCCTCGCCTTCCGGCGAGGCCTTGCCGGCATTCTTGACCTCGTGGCCAAAGGCATTGACCGCTTCGGGGTTGGCCTTGGCAATGATTTCGGCAAGCACCGCCTTGGCTTCGTCCTCGGTTTCGCGGACGACGGCGAAGGCGTTGACGCCGACCTTGACCGAATGGTTGTTGGCCTTCGCCTTGGTCCTGAGGTCATCGACCTGCTTGGCAATCTCGGCCGGCGTGTTGCCGTTGGTGAAGTACCAGTCCGAGACACGCGATGCCATGTCGCGCGCGGCACGCGATGAACCGCCCTGGAAGATTTCCGGCAGTGGCTGCGGTGGTTTCGGCTTCAGCGAATATTCGTTGAAGCGATAGAAATCGCCGCGGAAGGTGAAACTGTCTTCGGTCCATATTCCGCGCAGCGCGCGGATGAACTCCTCCGAGCGGCGATAGCGCTCGTCATGGTCAAGCCAGTGCTCGCCGATGGCGTGAAACTCGCCACGGAACCAGCCGGAGACGAGGTTGATGGCAACACGGCCATTGGTCAGATAGCTGATGGTGGCGATCTGCTTGGCTGCCAGCGCCGGATTCCACGGGCCGGGCAGGATCGCGGCGATCACCTTCAGCGTCGTGGTGGCTGCGAGCAGGTCATGGCTGAACGCTACCGATTCATGCTGTTCGTCGGCGCCGTAGCCGGCGGTGAAACGAATCTGGCTGAGCGCATAGTCGAACCCGGCCTTCTCGGCGATCTGCGCCAGCTTGCGGTTGTATTCGGCCGAATGATTGGTGCGCTGCTCGATGTTGGAGATCACCAGGCCGCCCGAAACATTGGGTACCCAATAGGCGAATTTGAGCGCGTCGGTGTCTGCGTGTGCCATGAACTGTCTCCCATTCAGGCGGTGTCGTTATCGATCCGGTCGGCGCCGGCCTTCCCTGATATTTATTATGTTTATGGAATTTATATACAAAGAAACATTTTCCGTTTTTGGAGCCTTTCTGGAACAGAAATACCAATTTGCCCGTCGAACCGGCTTCCGGCCGTCAGCGGGCCTCGGCAACGCTGTCCGCGTCGACGCCGATCGTCTCGGCTGACGGGACCGTGTCCAGCAGCCTTGCGATCTCCGTGGCAACCGCCTGGGCATGACGGGCCACCTCCGGCAGGCCCATGAGTTCGCCAAACCTGCCCCGAGCCAGCGGGCCGGCGACGAAAAGCGTGGCGATCGCCCTGTCATCCCGGCCGATGGCGCGGCTATCGAGGCTGGTCTCGATACCCAGCCCGTATGCGTCAGCCCTGATCAGCCCAGCTTCGGCCAAGGAGCGCAGCGCCGGGTTGAGCCGAAGGGCTTGCCCATGCGCCGGGCCAGTCGTGTTGATGACCGCATCGAAGCGCACCGTCTCGATCCCTGTCTGTCCGCGCCGCTGGAAGCTGACCGCCGGGCCATCATCCTCATGGTTCGAGGCGACAAGCCTGGCGGCAACAGTTTCGTAGGTGCCGGCGGCCTGACGGCGATCCAGCACCGCCGCCACCTGCGGTGCGATCCTGAAGCGATGCACGTCCCAGAACACGCGCAACTGGCGGACCAGCCTTGCCCGCTCGCGCGGTGCAAGTGCTGCCCACAGCACCGGTCCCTGCAGCCGCAATTGGTCGAAGACCGACTGCCAGTTGACATTGGCGGCTCGCGCAGCCGCCAGCGTGGCGCGAATAGTCTTCAGCAGGCCAAGCGCCGTTGCGGCCGGCGATGACGCAAAGTCGCCGAAGGGCTCGCCCCTGACGTCAGGATGGCCGCGCGAGCGCAACCCGCGGCGCGACAACGCCAGGATGCGGCCGCGATGGCCGCGGCGATCGAGTTCGGCCACCATGTCGGCCGAGCTCAATCCGGAACCGACAATCAGCACCGATGCTTCCCGTCCGATATGGGCAAGAGCGGAAGCGGCGTATGGGTCGGCGACGAAACCCGGCGCTTCGGCCAGGGAGGCCAGCGCGGCCGGAATTCCAGGCGGCAGATGCGTCGCCGCCAGAACGACAATGTCGGCTGCGACCGGGCCGCCGGAAGTGTGCACGGACCAGCCAGCGCCATCCGCGTCACGGGTCACGCGCGTGGCAAGACCTTGGACATGACGGACCACGCCCGAACCGAGCCAGGGCGCCAGATGCTCGGCGACGTAGCGGCCGAACACGCGCCGGCGCGGATAGGCGTCGCCATTCTTCCAGATGGCGTCGGTATCGCGCTCGAGTTCGCCACTGCCGGTCAACCAGCGTGCGAAGTGCTGCGGATCGTCCGGAGCCATGCTCATCCTGATCGCCGGGACATTGACCCGATGCGCCGGCTCCGCGCCGGAATAGGCAAGGCCTCCGCCGAGGGCCGGGCGCGGCTCGATCACGGAAATCGACAGACGTTCGAACAAGGGCAATTGCGCCAGATGCCAGGCGACCGCAGCGCCGGAGAAGCCGCCGCCGATGATGGCGACGCGCAGCCGGCGGGATTGGGGTAGCGCGTTCACGAGGCGCTGGCGAGCGACTTCGGGCGGTGGTCGCCGGCAATGGTTTCGCCGAATGGCCCGGTGTTGACGGATGAGCCGGCCGATTTGACCGGGTGATCGGTTGGCAGTTTCGGCAGCACCAGTTCGCCGAAACGATAGGCTTCTTCAAGATGCGGGTAGCCGGACAGGATGAAGGTGTCGATGCCGAGGCGCCGATATTCGTCGATCCGCTCGGCAATCGTGTCCGGGTCGCCGACAAGGGCGGTTCCGGCGCCGCCGCGCACCAGGCCGACGCCGGCCCAGAGATTGGGGGCGATCTCGAGCTTGTCGCGGCTGCCGCCATGCAGCGCGCTCATGCGCGCCTGGCCAACCGAATCCATGCGGGCAAACACCTTCTGCGCCAAAGCGATCGTGGCGTCGTCGAGCCGGCTGATCAGGCTGTCCGCCGCGGCCCAGGCCTGCTCGGTCGTCTCGCGGGCAATGACATGCAGGCGAATGCCGAAGGAGAGCTTGCGGCCGGCCTTTCCTGCCAGTTCGCGCACGGCGTCCAGCTTGCGCTCGACATCGGCTGGCGGTTCGCCCCAGGTCAGATATTTGTCGATCTCCTGCGCCGCCACGACGGAGCCGGCATCGGACGAGCCGCCGAAATAGAGAGGCGGATATGGCGTCTGCACCGGCGGGAACAGCAGGCGGCCATCCTCGATGCGGAAATGCTTGCCCTGATGCTCGACCGTCTCGCCGCTCAGCACGCGCTTGTAGATGCGCAGGAATTCCTGCGTCACCTCGTAACGTTCGGCATGCGAGAGAAAGATGCCGTCGCCCTTGTTCTCCAGCGGATCGCCGCCGGTGACGACGTTGATCAGCAGGCGGCCGTTGGAGATGCGGTCGAGCGTGGCGGTCATACGCGCGGCGAGCGTCGGCGACTGCAGGCCGGGCCGCACGGCGACGAGAAAACGCAGCCGCTCGGTGAGCGGCGCCAGCGCCGAGGCGATCACCCAGGAATCCTCGCAGGCCCGGCCGGTCGGCAACAGCACGCCGTAATAGCCCAGCGTGTCGGCGGCCTTGGCCACTTGCGTCAGATAGGGCAGGTCGACGGCCCTGCCGCCTTCCGTCGTGCCGAGGTAGCGGCTGTCGCCATGCGTCGGCAGGAACCAGAGCACCTTGATGCGGTCGGGGAAATCAGCGGTCATGGCTTGCCTCCCACGCGCGGGCGACGGCGGCAGGCTGAGAGCGGGCGCAAGAAAGTGGGCATGGCGTGGTCCTGTCCGGGAAAGCCAGATCGCCAGTGCATTTTGCTTATTCTATAAATTCTGTAGAGTTAGTTTATTCCAATTCCGACGGGATTATTAGAAATTTCTCTCCGCCAGCTCGCACCCAGGCTGATGTACCCCGGTTCTTCGCCTATTCGCAGCATCACGGCAGCCACCTGCTACCGATGGCTGCCGTTCTAGCCCGGCAATCGGCCAAGCCCTGCCGCGAAGCGCTCGACCATCGCAAGACCCGGTCCCGCTGGGCCGCATCGCCGGTGCGCGATCATGGATCGGGATGTCGGTGCGGGCGCCGAACAGCCGCTTGCCGTAGCAGATCAAGTTCTCGATGCCCTGCATGACGAAAACCGCCGCCGGCCGGCATTTTGGCATACTCGACCTCGGCTGCCGCTTCGTTTCCGGCGTGGAACGCCTCCCAGGCACGCACGGCATAGTCGACACAATCAGGCGCCAGGATCATGCCACGGCAGCCGATGCGAAAATTGTCGATCAGTTCCAGCCCGCCACGCCCGTTGAAAACGGGAAGCCGGTCCTCGGTGCGCTCGATCAAGCCGGCAATGTCGGTGACTGGCCCCTCGCCCTTGATCAGCCTGATGATGGCACGCATCCTGGTCAAGGAGCTCGAGCCCTACCGGTTGATGTTCATCGAGGAGCCGGTGCTCAGCGAAAACCGCGAAGCGCTGGAGGAGATCGCCGCGCTTGGCTCGACCCCGATCGCGCTCAGCGAACGGCTCTACAGCCGCTGGGACTTCAAGTCGGTATTCGAGCAAGGCGTCGTCGACATCATCCAGCCTGACCTGTCGGACGCCGGCGGTATCACCGAATGCCGCAAGATCGCGGCGATGGCCGAGCCCTACGACGTGGCGGTGGCGGCGCGCTGCCCGCTGGGGCCGATAGCGCTCGCCGCCTGCCTGCAGCTCGACGCGGTCAGCTACAATTGCCCAGGAGCAGAGCCTCGGCATCCATTACAATGCCGGCGACGACCTGCTCGACTATGCCGCCAACAAAGACGTCTTTCGCTACGAGGACGGCTATGTCGCCATTCCCGACGGTCCGGGCCTGGGCGTCGAGATCGACGAAGAGCATGTCAAGGAGCGCGCCAAGGAAGGCCATCGCTGGCGCAATCCGATCTGGCGCCACAAGGACGGCTCCTTCGCCGAGTGGTGAAGAGATAGATCGCCCGTCTCGGCAGGTCAGCTATTTCTTTGCAATCGCTAATTTAAGGCCTATGCTTCGGCATCGGCCGCCAGTTCTTCGGATGCGTCCGACAGTGAGAGGTGCGTGCTCTTGCCCGTATGGGAGAGAGCCTTGCCCCAATCCCTCTTTCGCAACCAGGTGCTGAAGGCCCTCTCCTCGCAGGACTTCGCGCTTTTGCGGCCATCGCTGCATCACGTAGAACTGGAGATCAAGGACCAGTTGGAGGTCGCGCATCAGCCGATCAAGAACGTATATTTCCCCGAGAGGGGCATCGCGTCGGTGGTCGCCACCATGACCGGCGGGCGGCAAAGTGAAGTCGGCATTATCGGCTATGACGGGATGACAGGAATTGCCGTCATTCTCGGACAGGAAAGCACTGCCAACGAGACCTATATCCAGGTCGCGGGCAATGGGTGGCGCCTGCCGGTTGAAAACCTTCGCCCTGCGATTGCGGAAAGCCCGTCGCTTCGCACGTCAGTGCTGGACTATGCCCACGCATTCCTTGTGCAATCGTCGCGGACGGCACTGGTCAATGGTCATTCGAAAATCGAGGAACGCCTGGCCCGCTGGCTGCTGATGATCCATGACCGCGCCGAAGGAGACAAGATCTACCTGACGCATGAATTTCTGGCGACCATGCTCGGCGCCCACCGCCCCGGGGTCACCACGGCCCTGCAAATGCTTGAATATCGAGGACTGGTGCACGCCAAGCGCGGCGAGATCACGATCGTCGACCGCGCCGGATTGATAAAGCTCACACATGGCGCTTACGGCGAGGAGGAGCAGCGTTACTTCGGCCTGGCCGCTGCCTGAAGCATGCCCAAAAGCATATGCAGTTTTGGGCGGTTCGCAGCGACTGTCCGCTATCGGACATAGGCTTGAAGGCGGTCGAATTCCTGCCATAAAGTCGGGTTGGTCAGGGTTTTCAGGAAGGAATTCTTCATGACCAATTCGTTTCGCACCATCACTGTTGAAAAAGCCGCCGAAGCCTATGTCCTTTCCAGGGGAAGGACCCGGTTTCTCTCCATCGCACAGGCGATCCTTGCCATCCGAACACTGATGCCGGCATGCAAGGCCACCGACCGCGAGTTGGAGGAATTGGTGGCGGCCGCATCCTTCGTTCATGGCGTGCCCGTCGCCTTCGACGCAAGAAGGGCCAAAGCACCACGGCTCCATTCGTAGGCCCGTTGATGTCCGCGCCCGTGGAGACGCCAACCTTGTCGGACGTCCGACTGGCGATCGTCCGGCACCTGATCGACAATGTCGAGAGCACGAGCATTTCGATATCCGAGGTGAACCGCGCCGTGAGGCGCGTGTTTCCGCTTTGCGAACTTACCGATTGGGAACTTGACGATCTCATTGCGCGAAGCGCGATCGGCGCTGGATTTGCGATCGATTTCGACGCGGGAGGATCCTGGCCGTATCGGAAACCGATCGGAAAATCAGCGGCCTAGAAGGTGACTGGTGGAGCCAATCGGAATCGAACCGACGACCTCTTGAATGCCATTCAAGCGCTCTCCCAACTGAGCTATGGCCCCACTTCCGGAGTCAACCGGCGCCGTTGCCGGCGAAGAGATCCGGCGCGGGTTGGAACACCGCGCCGTTAGTGCAGGCGGCTTCTAACCCCGCCTTTCCCAGATATCAAGCCTTGAGTTCCGGCTTTTTGTCCACAGGCCGAGAAAGCCTGCAAACACTTGCATTCCAGGCCGATCAGACCTCGTCGTCGTCGTCGCCGACGCCGATCATGTCGGCGACGTCGTCGTCTTCTTCCTCTTCGTCGGCAAGGAAGGTGTCATCCTCGTCGTCGCCCAGCTCGACATCCTCATCGTCGCCGAGATCGGGCAGATCGTCGCCCTTGGCGTCCTCGTCGGCCTCTTCGAGCGAGACGACTTCAACGCCCTCTTCGTCCTCGGCGTCCACTTCCTTCTCGGCCACTTCCTCTTCCTCCTCGAGGGCGGCGATCTTGCCTTCCTCGAAATAGGAGCGCGGATAGGTCTTGCCCGTATAGGGCGAGACGATCGGGTCCTTGTTCAGGTCGTAGAATTTTCGACCCGTCTCAGGGTCGATACGCTTTGTGCCAAGTTCGTTTTTTGCCACGGCAAGCCTCGTCAATAAAAGAGTGGTCCCCTTAACCACAGTTTGGGGCGGTGTCAAAGCGAAAAGCCGGCGTCACAAAACCAAGTCCCGAAAGGCCTCGCGCCAACTGACGGCCATGGGGATGACCATTTCGCCCCGCCGTGATACGAGACCGCCGCAACAAATGAAAAGCGCCGGCCCGCCGGCACTGCGTCCAGGGAAATTCCATGTCTCACGCCGCCGCTGCCAAGCCGGCCACCGCCCGCAAATCGTCAGCCCTTTCCGGCACCGCACGGGTGCCGGGCGACAAATCGATTTCGCACCGCTCCTTCATGTTCGGCGGCCTCGCCTCCGGTGAGACCCGCATCACCGGCCTGCTCGAAGGCGAAGACGTGATGCGCACCGGTGCGGCCATGAAGGCAATGGGCGCGCATATCGAAAAGCGCGGCACCGAGTGGGTGATCCGCGGCACCGGCAACGGCGCGCTGCTGCAGCCGGAAGGCCCGCTCGATTTCGGCAATGCCGGGACCGGCTCGCGCCTCACCATGGGCCTCGTCGGCACCTATGACATGGAAACCACCTTCATCGGCGATGCCTCGCTGTCCGGCCGGCCGATGGGCCGCGTGCTTGAGCCGCTGCGCCAGATGGGCGTGCAGGTGTTGAAGGCGACGCCAGGCGACCGCATGCCGATCACGCTGCATGGACCCAAGCACGCCGCCCCGATCACCTACCGCGTGCCGATGGCCTCGGCGCAGGTGAAGTCGGCGGTGCTGCTCGCCGGCCTCAACACGCCCGGCATCACCACGGTGATCGAGCCGGTGATGACACGCGATCACACCGAAAAGATGCTGAAGGGGTTTGGCGCCAATCTGTCGGTCGAAACCGACGAGCGCGGCGTGCGCCACATCTTCATCGAAGGCCAAGGCAAGCTTAACGGCCAGACGATCGCGGTGCCGGGCGACCCGTCCTCGGCCGGCTTCCCGCTGGTGGCGGCACTGATCGTGCCGGGTTCCGACATCACAATCGAAAACGTACTGATGAACCCGACCCGCACCGGCCTTCTGCTGACGCTGCAGGAGATGGGCGGCAACATCGAAATCCTCAACCCGCGCAATGCCGGCGGCGAGGATGTCGCCGACCTGCGTGTGCGTTATTCCGAGCTCAAGGGCGTCACCGTGCCGCCCGAGCGGGCGCCGTCGATGATCGACGAGTATCCGGTGCTGGCGGTCGCGGCGAGCTTTGCCGAGGGCGAGACGCTGATGCAGGGGCTGGAGGAACTGCGGGTGAAGGAATCCGACCGGCTGTCGGCGGTGGCCAACGGGCTGAAGCTCAACGGCGTCGACTGCACCGAGGGCGAGGCTTCGCTCGCGGTACGCGGCAAGCCGGGCGGAAGGGGGCTGGGCGGCCATCCCAACGGGTTGGATACGAAGGTGCGGACCCATCTCGATCACCGCATCGCCATGAGCTTTCTGGTGATGGGCCTGGCGACGGAAAAGCCGGTGACGATCGACGACCAGGCGATGATCGCGACGAGTTTCCCGGAATTCATGGGGCTGATGAAGGGACTGGGCGCAGAAATAGGGTAAAGGTTGATGGTAAGCGCGAAGCAAGCAGAGATGTCGGCGGGACAGCGCCCCCCTCTGTCCTGCCGGACATCTCCCCCACAAGGGGGGAGATTGGCAGCTTGGGCGCCCCGTTCAATTCTGCAACGTGGACAATTGTTGAAGGCCGCGATTATAGGCGATCTCCCCCCTCGTGGGGGAGATGTCCGGCAGGACAGAGGGGGGCGTGAAGGATCGCGGCGCTCAACCCTTTTGTTGACCCGCCAATGACACACGTCTTCACCATCGCCATCGATGGACCCGCCGGCGCCGGCAAGGGCACGCTCGCCCGGCGGCTGGCCGACCATTACCGGCTGAACCTGCTCGACACTGGCCTCACCTACCGCGCGGTGGCCCATGCGCTGCTGCGGCTCGGCCTGCCGCTCGACAATGTCTCGGCTGCCGAAACCGCCGCGCGCCAGGTCGATCTGGCGACGCTCGACCGCGCGGTTTTGTCGGCGCATGCGGTCGGCGAGGCTGCCTCGAAGGTCGCGGTGTTCCCGACCGTGCGGCGCATCCTGGTGGAAAAGCAGCGCGCGTTCGCCAAGACGCCGCCGGGCGCGGTGCTCGACGGGCGTGACATCGGCACCGTCGTCTGTCCCGACGCCGACATCAAACTCTATGTCACGGCAAGCGCCGAAGTACGCGCAAGGCGCCGGCTGGCGGAGATCGAGAGCATCGGCGGCACCGCCAATTTCACCGAAATCCTCGCCGACATCGAGCGCCGCGACGAGCGCGACATGGGCCGTGCCGACTCGCCGCTCAAGCCGGCCGCCGACGCGCACTTGCTTGATACCAGCGAAATGGCTATAGAAGCCGCGTTTCTCGCGGCCATGACGATCATCGACGACGTGCTGGCCAAGAGAAATAAAGCCTGATCCGGGTTTTCCCTCGTTTTCCGTTGCCGGAATCGCGGAAAATACCCATATCGGGCACGAACCAGCCTGCCAGCATTCTTCATGCGCCGGAATTGCCGCTTGAAAAGCGGCCCAGGGTTTTTCAACCCGGAACGCCGGCAGGCCAACGCAACGCTAACCCACGGCGCCCGTCCCGCTTCAGATGCGGGGCACTCCAGGAGAAAATATGTCAGCTGCAAATCCCACTCGCGATGATTTCGCGAGCCTGCTCGAAGAATCATTCACCGCCGGCCATTCCGGCGAAGGCCAGGTCGTCAAGGGCACGATCACCGCGATCGAAAAGGACATGGCCATTATCGACGTCGGCCTCAAGGTCGAAGGCCGCGTGCCGCTGAAGGAATTCGGCGTCAAGGGCAAGGACACCACCCTCAAGGTCGGTGACACCGTCGAAGTCTATGTCGAGCGCATCGAGAACGCGCTTGGCGAAGCGATGCTTTCGCGTGAGAAGGCCCGCCGCGAAGAGAGCTGGGTCCGTCTCGAAGAGAAGTTCACCAAGGGTGAGCGCGTCGAAGGCGTCATCTTCAACCAGGTCAAGGGCGGCTTCACCGTCGACCTCGACGGCGCCGTGGCCTTCCTGCCGCGCAGCCAGGTCGATATCCGCCCGATCCGCGACGTCTCCCCGCTGATGCACAACCCGCAGCCCTTCGAGATCCTCAAGATGGATCGCCGCCGCGGCAACATCGTGGTCTCGCGCCGCACCGTGCTCGAGGAAAGCCGCGCCGAACAGCGTTCGGAAATCGTGCAGAACCTCGAAGAGGGCCAGGTTGTCGAAGGCGTCGTCAAGAACATCACCGATTACGGTGCGTTCGTCGACCTCGGCGGCATCGATGGCCTGCTGCATGTCACCGACATGGCATGGCGCCGCGTCAACCATCCGACCGAAATCCTCAACATCGGTCAGACTGTCAAGGTGCAGATCATCCGCATCAACCAGGAAACCCACCGCATCTCGCTCGGCATGAAGCAGCTCGAGAGCGATCCGTGGTCCGAGATCGGCACCAAGTTCCCGATCGGCAAGAAGATCAAGGGTACCGTCACCAACATCACCGACTACGGCGCGTTCGTAGAGCTGGAGCCGGGCATCGAAGGCCTCATCCACGTTTCGGAAATGTCGTGGACCAAGAAGAACGTTCATCCCGGCAAGATCCTGTCGACGACGCAGGAAGTCGACGTGGTCGTGCTCGAGGTCGATCCGGCCAAGCGCCGCATCTCGCTCGGCCTCAAGCAGACGCTTGAGAATCCGTGGCAGGCGTTCGCCTCTAGCCATCCGGTCGGCAGCCAGGTCGAGGGCGAGGTCAAGAACAAGACCGAGTTCGGCCTGTTCATCGGCCTGGAAGGCGACGTGGACGGCATGGTGCACCTGTCCGATCTCGACTGGACCCGTCCGGGCGAGCAGGTCATCGAAGAGTACAATCGCGGCGACATGGTCAAGGCGCAGGTGCTCGACGTCGACATCGACAAGGAGCGCATCTCGCTCGGCATCAAGCAGCTGGCCAAGGATACGGTCGGCGAAGCGGCCAACAGCGGCGAACTGCGCAAGAACGCCGTCGTCACCTGCGAGGTCATCGGCGTCAAGGATGGCGGTCTGGAAGTGCGGCTTGTCGAAAGCGGCATCGAGACCTTCATCAAGCGTTCCGACCTCAGCCGCGACCGCGACGAGCAGCGCCCCGAGCGCTTCACCGTCGGCCAGAAGGTCGATGCCCGCGTCATCGCCTTCGACAAGAAGACCCGCAAGCTGCAGGTCTCGATCAAGGCGCTGGAAATCGCCGAAGAGAAGGAAGCCGTCGCTCAGTACGGCTCGACCGACTCCGGCGCTTCGCTGGGCGACATCCTGGGTGCCGCGCTGAAGAAGCAGGGCAACTAAGGCGTCAGCCATCGACGGCACGCCTCGCGTGCGACCTTACAAAAAGACCCGCCGGAGCGATCCGGCGGGTCTTTTCTTTACGGGAACATAAACTTCGTCGCGTATTTGCCAGTGGTCCAAGGGAATACCTTCCATGAGCAATGGCGCCAACAATGCCGCCGCGCGACCTTCCTGGTTGCTGCGTCCTTACACCAACGCGCCTGTCCTGTTCTGCTTTTGCGCAATGGCGATCCTGATGACCGCCCTTTGGTGCCTGGGCTTCAGACTCAACAATGACGCGGACGATCTGCTCAAGCTCCACGAAATCCGTACTTTGCTTGAGACGGGCAATATCTTCGACCGGACGCTGCCCGGTATCGTCCAGCCCGAGCCCTATGTCTCGCACTGGCCATGGATCGTGGACTTGCCCTATGCCGCCTTCGCGCGGCTGGTCACCCCGTTCGCCGGCTTCGAGCCGGCTCTGATGCTGGCAAGCTTCGCTGTCCCGCTGCTGCTGCTTGCGCCGGCGCTCTATTTCTACAACCGGCTGGTGATCGCCACCGGCTTTGCCTATCCGGCCGTTGCATTCCCGTTGGCGCTGATCTTTGCCGCGCGCACCTTCTTCGAATTCGCCCCGGGACGGATCGACTATCACAATCTGCAAATCCTGCTGCTTCTGGCAGCGCTGGTGTTGATGATGTCGCGAAATCGCTTTTCCGCCTTCGTCAACGGGCTGCTGACGGCCCTGTCAATCGCCGTCAGCGCCGAGTTCGCGCCGTTCTATGCGCTGGTGATCGCGGTGTATGCCTTCGACTGGATCTTTGACCGCGAGGGCGGTGAAAACCGGATGGTCGGTTTCGGCCTCGCCTTGGCTGCCGGGGCGATCGGCCTGTTCGCGGCGATCGTGCCGCCCTCCGCCTATACTGCGGTCAGATGCGACAGCTATTCAACGCCGCACGTGACGGCGCTGGTCGCGGCCGGGCTGTCATTTGCCGTCGTACCCTGGCTTGCCGGCCGGCGTGGAGGATGGCCCATGCGCACGGCAATCCTGCTGGTGTTCGCGGCGGCCAGCGCGGCGGCGCTGGCGATGTTGTTTCCGCAATGCCTGGCCAGCCCCTATGCCTCGCTCGACGCCTATGTTCGCGACAACATGATCAACAGAATTCTTCAGGAACTGAGTCTGTTCCGGCGCCCTGATGTCGTCCTGTCGACGGGCTTTCCCAGCATGGCGCTGCTGTTTATCGGTGCGCTTGCGCCAGCCGTGATCTGCGCCGGGCGGCACGGTCGAAGCCGGCCTCTCGTGATATTGGCGCTGTTCTCGCTGCTCGCGCTGGTGCTTGCGGTCGGTTATGTCCGCTACTACCGCTACCTTCCGATCTTTGCCGGCATAGGCCTCGTTTTCGTGCTGGCGAGTCTGCTGCCGCCGGATGCGAGGTTGGGACGCTATTTGAAATCTCCGGTCCCGGCGGCATCGCGCAGATATACGTTGATTCTGCCGGGTCTCGTTTTGTCCGTCGCAATGGCGCTGTACAACCTGTCGGTAAAACCGTCCGAAGCGGCGGTTCCCGCGGGCGAGCTCGCCGATAACTGCTATTCCAGCCCTTTTGAGCCTGAACAGGGTTGGCCGGCGGGCGCCATTGTCCTTTCCCCACCGTTGGTCGGCTCGCGTTTCGTTGCTCTTGCCGAAGGTCCCAAGGTGGTGACGATCGCCAATCATCCATCGGCCAAGGGAATCGAACGAAGCTATCGTTTTCTTGATCCGGCGACCGCCGACCCACGCGCGATACTCGATGCCACGAAAGCAACGCATGTCGCGATTTGCGCCTGGCGAGGCCCGCCCTTGCCGGCGCTGGAAGCCGCCTATCCATTCGCGGCGGGGCTGATTGAAGGCCGGCCGCCGGCATGGTTGCGCGAGTGCCCCACGGCCGCTTCATCGCCGCTTCGGATCTACAGCTATCGCAATGCCGATGGATCGGATGCCGTGTGCCCGGCTTCGACGCTCGCGGTTCAGGCCCGGCCGTAGAGCGGCACCAGCGTTCCGCTCATCGCCTGATTGGCGGGTGAGGCCAGGTAGGCGATGGCCTCGGCTGCGGCTTCGAGGCTGAGCCATCTGGTGAAATCGGCGTCCGGCATATCGGCACGGTTCGCCGGCGTGTCGAGCGTCGACGGCGCCACGGCATTGACCAGAATACCCTCGGCCTTGAGTTCCTCCGCCATCGCCACCGTCATCGCCGCGACGGCTGCCTTGCTGGCCGCGTAGGCAACCATGCCGGCACCGCGCCTGAGGTCGAGCCCGGCGCGCGCGGTGACATTGACGATGCGGCCGGCGGTGCCTGACTCCAGCATCGAGCGGATGGCCGCGCGGCTGCACAGGAAGGTGGTGCGGGCATTGGTGTCCATCATCTCGGCAAAGGACGCCGATTCGATCTTTTCCACCGGCGCCGCGGCAAAGCCGCCGGCCAGATGGACGGACCCCCACAAGGCGGGAACCTGAGCATAGAAGGCCTCGACCTTGGCGGAGTCCGACAGGTCGACATTGTGTGCCAGCATGACGTTCTCGTGCGCGGCGAAAGGAAAATGCTGGGGTGCCGCGGCGTGCGCGTTCGGCACGTGGCAGATCGCACCTTGCTCCAGCAGCCTGCCGACCACTGCGCCACCGAGCGCACCGGTTCCGCCGGTCACAACGATATGCCTGCCCTTAAGTGTTTCCGTCATCCTGGACCGCTCCTGTCGTTTTTTATGATTTTGTCGCTTGTTGCCGCCCGACGCGAAGCGTCGCGCCTTTCGGGCGATCACTCAATTGATATCTCGACATGGCAGCCGTCACGTCTTTGCATGCGTCAGGCAGCCATGCGACAGACAGAGCCGCGGGCCGCGGCTCATGCCCGCGCAAAAGCCAAGCCGGCGAAGGATACGATACTGGATGGAAAATCAACGCTGTCCCGAAGGCTTCAATCGATCGTGATTTCGATGACGCATGGCAGTCCCGTCGCCCGGGCGCGCTTCAGGGCCCGCGGCAAGGCGCCGACATCGGCCAGCCGTTCGGCGCCGATGCCATAGGCCTCGGCCAGCTTGCAGAAATCCGGCGGCGCCGGCGATACGCCGACAGGTTCCACGCCGACATCGAGCATCGAGGTTTCGATCTCGCGATAGCCGCGATTGTTCCAGACGACGAAGATGACGGGGGCTGCGGCATCGAGCGCCGCGCCGAGCTCCGGCAACGTGAACTGGAACCCACCGTCGCCGGTCAGGCAAACGACCGGCGCATCGGGCACGGCAAGTGCTGCGCCGATCGCCGCCGGCGGGCCGTAGCCGAGCGCGCCGAAGCCGGTGGAGGCGTTGAACCAGCCGCCTGGCCGGTCGTGATCATAGTAGAGGTTCGCGGCGTAGATCGGCTGTGTCGAATCACCGACGATAATCGCGCACGGCAAGGTGTCGCGTATCATTTCCACCGCATGCACCTGCGCCACATAGGCCGGGCTCAGCTCGGCAAAGCCGGCCTCGCGTGCAGCCGCGGCGCGCCCCTGGCCGTCCGGCGCGGCCGGGTGAGCGGCGCCGATCGCGGCAAGCAGGGCGTCGATCGCCTCGGTGCAATCGGCCTGGATGGCGACCGTCACCGGACGTCGCGCAAGCTGGTCGGCGCCGATGTCGATGCGGATCAGATTGGAAGGCAGGACGAAGCCGCCGTCGCCATAGCCGTCATAGTCGGTCGGCCCGAATTCCGTGCCGGCGGCAATCACCAGATCGGCGTCCGCCATCAGGGCGCGAACCGCCTTCAGGCTCGGGCTTGCCGGAACGCAGAGCGGATGGCGGTGCAGCAGGCCGCGCGCATTGGTGGTCTCGACGACCGGTGCGCCCAACGTCTCGGCCAGGCGACGCAGCGCCATGTCGGCACGCTTGGCGCCGCCGCCGGCAAGGATCAGCGGACGGCGCGCGGCGGCGATGAGTTTGGCCGCATCCGCAATTGCCGCGCCGTCGGGCGCCGGCGGCGCGGCGTTGCTCAACAGGGCGGCGACGCCGTCCGCCGGCTTGACCATGACATCGGTCGGGATCTCGATATGCACCGGGCCGGGGCGGGAAGACGAAAACAGCGCGAAGGCCCGTGCCAGCGCGCCGGGCAATTCATCGGCTTCGGTTATGCGTTGCGAAAACAGGGCCACCGTTTCCATCATGCCGCGCTGATCCGGCAGCTCATGCAGGAAGCCCAGCCCCTTGCCCAGCGTCGGCATGGCGTTGACGCCCGAGATGACCAGCATCGGCACCGAATCGGCGCGCGCCTGGCCCATGGCGGTGATGGTGTTGGTCAGCCCCGGTCCGGTGATGACGAAGGCGACGCCGGGCCTGCCGCTGGCGCGGGCATAGCCGTCGGCCATGAAGCCGGCGCCCTGCTCATGGCGCGGCGTGACGTGACGGATCTTCGAGCGCGCCAGGCCACGGTAGAGCTCGACCGTGTGGACGCCTGGAATGCCGAAGACGGTATCGACGCCATGCGCTTCAAGCAGCGTGATGAGGGCTTCGCCGAGTGTCGTCATTGGTTTTCCTCCCCTTCCGGCTCGAGGCCCAGTTCGGCCTCGACAGTCTTGATGCCAATCGCCGCCAGTTCGCCGGGCGAGAACATCTCGCCGGCCAGGCAGCCTTCGATCCAGAGTCCGTCGATGATCGCATTGATCGCGATGGCATGGTGGCGCAATTGGCTTGTGTCCGGATTGCGCTGCTCGGCGGCGAGTACCTCGGCCACAACCGCCTCCACCTCATTGCGAAAACCAAGGTAGCCTTCGCGGTGGGCATGAGCCAGGGTCGGATCCGCGCTGGCGCGGCCGATGAAGGTTGCCCAGAGCGAAAACACCCGCGTATCGATGATCGGCGCATCGAGGTTGGCGGTGATGAAAGCCGCAAGACGCTGACGAGGCGAGGCGTCTTCCATGACCAACGCCGCTTTCGCCTGCTCGGTCATGCGGCCCATCAGCGCCGCATAGGCTTCCTGCAGCAATTCTTCCTTGCTGGGAAAATAGTGCCGGATCAGCCCGGCGGTGACGCCGGCACGCAATGCGATGGTGCGCAAGGTGGCGCCCTGCAGGCCATGTTCCGCCACGCTGTCCAGGGTGGCTTCGATCAGATCCTGCCGCCGCCGCTCCTCGCCCTCGCGACGGAAGCTGCGGCGGGATGGCGTATTCATTGGCGCAGGATCGGCCGCGTCAGGCATGTCGGCCCGCCCTCGCAGGCGATGCAGAGTGCATCCGCCTCGAAGATTTCGACCGTGCAGCCGGCGGCTTCCATCGCGGCTTTGGTCTTTGGAAAGCCTGCAACGGCAATGACCTTGAGTGGGCTGGTCGGCAACACGTTCAGGCTGAGGCCATTGGAAGCCGCGAACTCTTCGGCGTCGCCTTCGACCAGCCGGATGTTGCGCGCCTTCAGCATCTGATAGAATGGGGCCGGCAAAAGCGGTGAATAGACCAGTGCGAGGTCGTCGGCCAGCGGGCTGATCACCGACATCAGATGCAGGCACGCCTCCTCGCCCTGCCACAGCGGCAGGTCAAAGCCGTAGACGGAAACGCCGAGCGGCGTCAGCAGGTTGGAAACCTGCTGGATGCCTTCCTGGTTGGAGCGGACACCGCGCCCGATCACCAGCGTGCGGGCATCAAGCCATACACAATCACCGCCTTCGACCTGGCCGGGAGCCTCGACCCGGCCGAGGATTGGAATGCCCAGCCTTCGGTAGGTTTCCTCATGCAGCGAGGGCTCCCTGGCGCGCAAGGGCTTGCCCATGGACAGGATCAGCGCGCCGCGGTCGGTCATCAGAGACGGGTCGTGCGTGAACACCGAGTCCGAAAGTCCATCCGCAGTGTCCTCGATCCATTCGATCTCGGCACCGGAAGCCGTCACCAGTTCAGCAAGGAGCGCGTGCTGCGATGCCGCTTTCGCCGGGTCGAAACCCGGGCCATAGTGCCAGGCATCCCTGTCGGCATCGCGCATGGCGTTGGCCGCCGACCGCATCAGCACGCGTCGCAGCGGTGCCGCCATGGACTGTGATCCGAAAGCGCTCATAGAGGCCCTTTTTCTGCTGAAAAAAATCGAAAAAATTTCACGGAAGGCTATTTATACACTTGCACAACAAGCTCGCAAGTGCCGTAATGAGCAGGATTGACGGGCTCTCGCCGTTGGGTCCATGCTGAAGTCTGGAGTGGGCAGTACAGCGTATATGTTGATTAGCCGGATAGACGTTCGACGAACCGCCGACTCTACAGAGGTCACCCAGTGACCGTGGTGGAAGCTGCCACAGTCCAATCAGGCAAGGTGCAGGACGGCGCCGCCGAAGCCATCCACGTCGAGAACCTGCACAAGAAATTCGGCGAACTGCACGTGCTGAAGGGCGTGTCGCTCTCGGCGCGCGACGGCGAGGTGATCGCCATTATCGGCGGCTCGGGCTCGGGCAAATCGACACTGCTGCGCTGCATCAACTGCCTGGAAAATCCAACCAGCGGCATCATCCGCGTCAATGGCGAGGAGATCAAGCTCAGGGCCGACAGCTATGGCCACACCGTTCCGGCGGACCGCAAGCAGATCGAGCGCATCCGCTCCAAGCTCGGCATGGTGTTCCAGAATTTCAACCTGTGGAGCCACATGACGCTGATCGAGAACGTCATCGAGGTTCCGGTGCATGTGCTCGGCGTCAAGCGCGACGAGGCTATCGCCCAGGCCGAGAAATTGCTGGCGCGCGTCGGGCTTGCCGAAAAGCGCGATGTCTATCCGGCCTATCTTTCAGGCGGCCAGCAGCAGCGCGCCGCGATCGCTCGCGCGCTTGCCATCAATCCGCGCGTCATGCTGTTCGACGAGCCGACTTCGGCGCTCGACCCCGAACTGGTCGGCGAGGTGCTGAAGGTGATCGGCGACCTGGCGCGCGAAGGCCGCACCATGGTGCTGGTCACCCACGAGATGAAGTTCGCCCGCGAGGTCGCGACCCACGTCGTCTATCTCTACAACGGGCTGGTCGAGGAAGAAGGGCCGCCGGAGCAGATCTTCGGCGCACCGAAATCCGAAAGGCTCAAGCAGTTCATCCGCAACATCGGCTAGGGACAGGCCGGGACGGAAGAAAACCGGGAACCAACAGCAACTGGGAGTTTGAAATGAAGACTGTTCTGAAGACATTCGCCGCGGCACTGCTGCTCGGCGTCGCCGCCATGGGCGTGGCCAAGGCCGACCCGGTGAAGGTCGGCGTCGCCGCCGAACCCTATCCGCCCTTCGCCTCGCCGGATGCCTCGGGAAAATGGGTCGGCTGGGAGATCGAATTCATCGACGCCGTTTGCGCCGAGGAGAAACTCGACTGTGTCATCACGCCGGTCGCCTGGGACGGCATCATCCCGGCGCTGACGACCAAGAAGATCGATCTGATCGCCGCTTCGATGTCGATCACCGCCGAGCGCGAGAAGACGATCGCCTTCTCGGACAAGTACTACAACACGCCGACCGCCATCATCGGACCGAAGGACCAGAAGTTCGGCGCCACGCCTGAAGACCTCAAGGGCAAGGTGGTCGGCGTCCAAGTGTCGACCGTGCATGCCGTTTACGCCAAGAAGCACTTCGGCGCCACGGCTTCCGAGATCAAGGAATACCAGACCCAGGACGAAGCCAACCAGGATCTCGCCGCCGGCCGCGTCGACGCGGTGCAAGCCGATGCCATCGCGCTTGGCGAGTTTCTGAAATCCGATCAGGGCAAGGCGTGCTGCGACATGAAGGGCAACGTGGCTCCTGATCTCGAGGTCCTTGGCCCTGGCGTCGGCGCCGGCCTCCGCAAGGAAGACACAGAGCTGAAGGACAAGATCAACGCCGGCATCAAAGCCATCCGCGCGAACGGCAAATATGCCGAGATCACCAAGAAATACTTCGACTTCGATGTCTATGGTGACGATCCGCAGTCGAACTGACATCGCCAAGGCATGAGCAACAGCCGCACGGCATCCGCCGTGCGGTTTCGCCGAAACCTGTCCAGGCACGCTTGCCGCTGACGAGAATTGACAGCGGCTGACGCCAGCAATTCGGGGGCGACGCTGATCGACGCATTTCTTTCGGCCTCCGCGGCCGGCATCATCGAACTGCTCTCGCCCTATCCGCCAGGCTGGGGCGGAACGCTTCTGTTCGGACTCCTGCATTCGATCGAGATCGCGCTCGGGGCCACCTGCCTCGGCCTTTTGATCGGCACTGGCGGCGCCTTCGGCAAGCTTTATGGCGGCCCGGTGGTACGCGATCTGCTGGCGGTTTACACCACCGTCGTGCGCGCCGTGCCCGAACTGGTGCTGATCCTGCTGCTCTATTACGCCGGAACCGACCTGATCAACCAGGCGCTGACGGCAATGGGCTATCAGCGCGTCGACATCAGTGGCCTTGCCGCCGGCATCGCCGTGCTCGGCTTCGTCCAGGGTGCCTATTCGACCGAGGTGATACGCGGAGCGATCCTGGCTATTCCGCAGGGCCAGATCGAAGCCGCCCGTGCCTACGGAATGTCTCCCGGCCTGATGCTGCGGCGCATAACACTGCCGGCCATGCTGCCGTTTGCCATACCGGGCCTCGCCAATCTCTGGCTGATCGCTACCAAGGACACCGCCCTGCTGGCGGTCGTCGGGTTCTACGAACTGGCGCTGGCAACGCGGCAGGCCGCAGGTGTCACCAAAGCCTATTTCACCTTCTTTTTCGCCGCAGCCGTTCTTTACCTGCTGCTGTCGCTGATTTCCAATTTCCTTATCGGCCGCGTCGAGGCATGGTCGCGGCGCGGCATGCCTTCGCTCAAGGAAACACGCTGATGGCGAACGAAGCGGCCATCATCAACGTTGTCGCGCGAAGATCGCTGTGGCTGCAGCCGCACCGCATCGTGCTGATCCTGGTCGCGCTGGCGCTGGTGCTGTCGGCGGTGTTTTTCATGCGCTGGGATTGGCTGCCGCAATATTGGGAAATGGGATTGATCGGCATCTGGCGCTCGCTGTGGATCCTGGCCGTTACTTGCGTGCTCGGCTTCCTGCTCGCCGTGCCGCTCGGGCTGGCGCAGGCCACCGGCTCGTTCTGGTTCGCGGCACCCGCCAAGGCCTTCTGTACGGTGATCCGGGGAACACCGCTGCTGATCCAGCTGTGGCTGCTCTATTACGGTCTGGGTTCGCTGTTTCCCCAATATCCGTGGATCCGCGAATCCTGGATGTGGCCGTATCTGCGGCAAGCCTGGCCTTATGGCGTGCTGGCGCTGACCCTGTCGTTCGCCGGTTACGAGGGCGAGGTGATGCGCGGTGCCTTTGCCGGCGTGCCCAAGGGACAATTGGAGGCGGCTCGCGCCTTTGGCATGAGCCGCTGGAAAATCTTTCGGCGCATCTGGCTGCCGCAGGCCTTCTACAGGGCGCTGCCGACACTGACGGGCGAGACCGTGCTGCAATTGAAATCGACGCCGCTGGTGGCGACGATCAGCGTCATCGATATCTTCGCCGTTTCGTCCAAGGTGCGGCAGGACACCTACCTCACCTACGAACCCTTGCTGCTGCTGGCGCTGATCTACATGACGATCACCGGTATCCTGGTGTTCGCCTTCGGCAGGATAGAGGCGCGCATCCCGAACAAGATCGGCTAGAGCATTTCACCGTTTCACGGAAACGGCGAACCGCTCTATCTCTTTGTTTTTACGCAATTCCGGACGGAAAACCGTGTCACACTTTTCCTGGAATTGCTCTAAAGCCGCAACGTCTTCGCGTCCTCGGACGCGGGCGNCGAACCGCTCTATCTCTTTGTTTTTACGCAATTCCGGACGGAAAACCGTGTCACACTTTTCCTGGAATTGCTCTCGTGAGGAGTGAGTAGCGAATAGTGAGTGGAAGCGGCTCGCCGCATCCTCTATTTACTACCCACCACTCCCTACCCACTTAAAGGCAGCTACGATGCAACTCAGTCTCGACCAGGCAAAAGGACTGTGCCGGATGGCGGCACTCGGCGCCGGCGCCAATGAAGAAGCGGCGCAATCGCTCACCGCCTCGATCATTTCGGCCGAGGCGGAAGGGCTTTCGAACGTCGGGCTCACGCATTTCATCGACTATCTCGAAGCGCTCGAGGCCGGCCGCATCGACGGCAATGCCGATCCGGTGATCACGAGGCCGGCGCTGGCGGTCTATCTCTCCGACGCGCGCGGCGGGCTGGCGCATACCGGTTTCGACCGCACCATCGACGACCTCGCCAAGGCGGCAAGGCTGTTCGGCGTCGCCATCTTCTCGCAGAAGAACGCCTATACATGCGGCGCGCTCGGCTACTTTACCGGCCGGCTGGCGGCGCAGGGGCTGGTGTCGTTCGCCGCCACCAATGGCCCGGCCGTTCTGGCTGGTTCCGGCTCGGTCAAGCCGGTCTATTGCACCAACCCGATGTCGTTCGCCGCCCCTGCCGCCGACGGCGCGCCGCTGGTCATCGACCAGTCGTCGAGCGCCACCGCTTTCGTCAACATCCGCAAGGCGGCCGAGGACAGCAAGAAAATTCCCGAAGGCTGGGCGCTGGACGAGAGCGGCAACCCGACCACCGATCCGGCGGCCGCCATGAAGGGCGCCATGCTTGCCTTCGGCGGCCAGCGCGGCGCCAACATCGCTCTGATGGTCGAAGTGCTGGCAGCCGGCCTGTCGGGTGCCAACTGGTCGCTCGACGCGCCATGGTTCAGCGGCGGCCCGGACAGTCCCGGAACCGGCCTGTTCGTGCTTGCCGTCGAACCCAAGCTGCTCGATCCGGATTTCGAGCAGCGCATGAAGGACCAGCTCGACCGGCTGCGCCGCCGCTATGGTGTGCATGTGCCTGGCCGCGCCCGGGCAGAGGCGGCCGAGAAGGCGCAGGCACGCGGCATCACCGCGCCGAAGGCGGTCGTGCAGCGCATTTCCCAATTCGCCGAGCGCTATTCGGCTGAATAGCCCAATATTTCAGACGGTTACCTGAAGACTGCCGGCGCACGGCGCGGCACGGTGCGTTTTTTTCTGCGCGCTCCTGAACCTTTTTGCGCGTTGCAAACACCCAGCTTTGTCCAGGGCAAGGCGAGCTTGCCCGATCCACACCGGGGGAAACAGCAAACCGAAAGCGAAAGCCTGCTTCTCGCGGAGGATGTCCCTTCGCGCCTCGGAAAACCCAACCGAAATCAAAAGGAAAATTGCCATGACCAACACCAAGATCACCATGCTCACCGCGGTCCTTCTTCTCGGCTCGTTCATGGGCGCCACCCAGGCAGCCACATTGAAGGCCGCTCCGGGGAAACCGTCCACGCCCGGCGTCATCACCGCCCCGAGCGGCGGCGCCACCGAGGACCACTACTGCAAGAACGGCCACGCCAAATTCGCCAATTGCAGCGCCGATTTCGTCGCGGCCTGCAAGAAGGTTGGTGGCACCATGTCGGATGTTCAGGGCTGGGGTGGGCGTACTTGCTTCACGCCCTCCTGATACCGTCTCAGGTCAGGCCGCTCCGTCGGCCCCTGGCTTCGCATGATGTCATCCGGAAAACCCCGCTTCGGCGGGGTTTTCTGCGTCGACGCCCGCATCGGCAAGGCGTTCTGAGGTGTTTTTGTCCTGACGCAATTCCCAAGGAAGAACCGCCTTGCACTTTTCCTGGAATTGCTCGGAGACAAGGGTGACAGCGACGTAGCGTCACCCTTTGCCTTTGGCGCAAAACGGACTATGAAACGGCTTCAGCCAAGCCATCTGGAACGTGCGCCGGAGCCCGCCATGACCGAAATCCTGCAGACCCCGAAGCTCGTCGTCGTGTTTGGCGGGTCCGGCTTTGTCGGCCGCCATGTCGTGCGCGCGCTGGCCAAGCGCGGCTATCGCATCCGGGTCGCCTGCAGGCGGCCTGACCTTGCAGGCCATTTGCAGCCGCTCGGCAATGTCGGCCAGATCCAGCCGGTACAGGCCAATGTGCGGGTGCGCTGGTCGGTTGACCGCGCCGTCCAAGGCGCCGATCACGTCATCAACCTGGTCGCCGTCCTGCATGAGAGCGGCCGGCAGAAATTCTCCGCCGTGCACGAGTTCGGCGCCCGCGCGGTGGCCGAAGCGGCGCGCTCCGTCGGGGCCGGCCTCACCCATATTTCGGCGATTGGCGCCGATCCGAACTCCCAATCGGATTACGCGCGCACCAAGGCGCTTGGCGAAAAGGCCGTGCTGGAGACGATCGCGGATGCCGTGATCTTCCGGCCATCGATCAATTTCGGGCCTGAGGACTCCTTCTTCAACCGCTTCGCCAATATGGCGCGCTATTCACCGGTGCTGCCACTGATCGGCGGCGGCAACAACAAGCTGCAGCCGGTCTATGTCGGCGATGTCGCCGAAGCGGTGGCGCGCTCGGTCGACGGCAAGATCCATGGCGGCCAGATCTACGAGCTTGGCGGCCCCCAGGTGCTCACCTTCAAGGAATGCATGGAAGAGCTGCTCGAGGTGATCGAGCGCAAACGCCTGCTGGTGCCGGTGCCGTGGTGGGTGGCCAACATCCAGGCCTCTATCCTCGGACTGTTGCCCAATCCGCTGCTGACCAAAGACCAGGTGAAGCAGCTGCGCGAGCACAACATCGTTTCCGACGCGGCAACCAAGGCCAACCGGACACTCACCGGGCTGGGCATCCAGCCGCAATCGATCGCGACGGTCCTGCCCAGCTATCTCTGGCGCTTCCGCGCCGCCGGCCAGTTCCAGCAGCGCAAGCCCGCGGCATAAACTGCCGCAACCGATCCAAAGGTCAGGCCGGCACCACCTGACTATTGGCACGCCTAGCGGGGCGTGACCTGCATGGGCAAGCCACCTTGCGGCTGCGTGGTGAGTTTCTGCACCGGCCAGGGCTTCGTTTCAGCGGTCACGTCGAAGCGGAAGCGCGATAGCAGGATGGCGAGCGCGATGATCGCCTCCTGCATGGCGAAGCTGGCGCCGATGCAGACGCGCGGCCCCGCGCCGAACGGCAGATACTGGAAGCGGTCGATCTTTTCGCGGTTTCCCGGGTGAAAACGCTCCGGCAGGAAGGCATCGGGCCTGTCCCAAAGCTTGCGGTGGCGGTGAACGACCCATGGCATGACCAGCACGGCCGCGTGCTTGGGGATATAAAGATCCTTCCACATCTCCGGCACGATCGGCTCACGGTTGATGGATGGCGCCGGCGGATAGAGCCGGAGCGCCTCCTCGAAGGCGGCGCGCGTCAATGGCATGGCGTCCAGCCACTTCGTCGGATCGGCTTCGCGCGCCAGCACGTGATCGATCTCCTGTTCGACCCTGTTGCGCTCCCATGGCGATTCCGCCAAGCAATAAAGCGTCCAGCCGAGTGCGCGCGCCGTGGTCTCATGGCCGGCGCCAATGAAGGTGATGATGTTGTCCTCGACCTCGGCCCGCGTCAGCCCCTCTGGCCCCTCGGCCTTGAGCAGGAGCGTCAGGAAATCCTGCGGCACGGCATCGGGATCGCGCCTGACCTTCTCTTCGCGCATATTGACCGTGTCGGTGACGATCTTGCGGAAATAGGCCATGGTCTTGCGGCCGCGGATGCGGGTGAGCCGCGGCAGCCAGTCGGGCGCGCGCAACAGGTCGAGCGGATCGACACGGCCCATGGTCTCGAACAGACGATCGATCTCATTGGCGAAACTGCCCTGCTCGCCAGCGATCTCGCCGGAAAACAGCGTCTCGGCCAGGATGTCGTAGGTGAGCATCGTCATGTCATGGGCGATATCGGACGTCCCGCCCGCTTCGTAGCGGGTGGCGAACTCGCGCGTGCGCTTCAGCATCGGCTGGGCGAAGCCGAAAATGTGGCGCGGGGTGAACACCGGCGCCATTGCCTTGCGCGACCGCTTCCAGACCTCGCCCTCGGCGGTCAGCAGGCCATCGCGCAGGATCGGGCGCAGGATCTTCTGGCGCACCGTCGCCATCTTGTAGTTCCTGGCATTGTCGACCAGCACATGGCGGATAAGACCGGGGTCGTTGGCGATGACCAGCGGTCCGCCGGCGCCGTTGGCCGAAATCCAGGGTTCGTTGTAGGTCTGCTCGCCCCACAGTTCGAGCGGATTGCGGTAGACGATGCGGATCATCTCCAGCGTCGAAGGCGGCGACGTGCGCGGCTTCGGCGCGGGCGGAACGAATGGGGCGGGCTGCGTGTCCATGAAGTGCTCCGCTGTTCGCCCTCAATGTAGTGACTGGCGATGCGGGCGTCCATGTGGCCGAACGGCAGGACGAACCAGGCCAGCACGAGAAGCGAAAGCAGACGGTTTTGTTCATCCGATCGTGACCGCCGGGCGCAGGCTCCCGCCTTGTCCCTCGCTGCGCTCTGCCGTAGGGACCGTCACCAACGGATACCGCCAATCGAAGGAGCCCGCCTTGAAGCACCAGTTGAACATCATCATCGGCAGCACGCGGCCCGGGCGCGCCGGTCCGGTTTTTGCCGAGTGGCTGGAGGCGTTCGCGCGCGAGCATGGAAAATTCGAGCCGGTGCTGACCGATATCGCTGCGTTCGACCTGCCGGTGCTGGACGAGCCGCATCATCCGAGACTTGGCAACTACCAGAACGACCACACCAAGGCTTGGTCGAAGGCGACCGACGCCGCCGACGCGTTTGTGTTCGTGGCGCCGGAGTACAATTATTTCGTCGCGCCTGCGATCGTCAACGCGGTCGATTACCTCGCGCGGGAATGGAAATACAAACCCGCCGCCATTTTCAGCTATGGCGGCGTTTCCGGTGGCCTGCGCGCGGCGCAGGCGCTGAAGCCGTTACTGACATCGGTCGGAATCATGCCTATCCCCGAAGGCGTCGCGCTGCCGATGTACCAGAAGCTGCTCGACGAAAACCGTGCTTTCAACGCCAGCGAGCAGGTGGCTGGCGGAGCCAGGACCATGCTGGACGAGCTGTCGCGCTGGAGCGAGGCACTGAAGCCGATGCGCGCGGCCTGAACGAGCCGGTTCGAGCCGGCTTGCCCGCGCGATAAAGAGGTGGAATGGTCGGCAAACGACCGAGCCCGGGGGGCGGTTCCACTTGCGTTTGCTGTTTGCCTTGCTGCTGATGCTCGCGACCACCGCCACGGCGGTGGCCGAGCGGCGCGTGGCGCTGGTCATGGCCGACGACGACTACCGGCTGGTCCGGCCGCTCGCCAATCCCGTCCATGACGGCGAGGCGATGGAAGCGGCGCTGAAGAAGCTCGGTTTCGAGGTCGTCCTCGAAACCAACCGGGATCTGCGGCGCATGCGGCGCGCACTCGATGATTTTCGCGAAGACGCCAAGGGTGCCGACGTGGCGCTGGTCTATTTCTCCGGCCATGGCGTCGAGATCTCAGGCGACAACCGGCTGCTGCCGGTCGATGCCGACGCGTCCTCGCTCGACGCGCTGGACAAGACCAGCCTGCCGCTGGAAGAGGTGCGCGACGCGGTCGCCGCCACGGCCAAGGTCGGGCTGATCGTGCTCGATGCCTGCCGCAGCGACCCGTTCTCGGGGAACGGTGGCGAAGGACGCGGCGCCACCGCCATGGCAAAGGATGTCGCGGACAAGGTCAAGCCGGGCCTCGGGCGCGTTGGCCGGGCGGAAAACATCCTGTTTGCTTTTTCGGCCGCGCCCGGCGAGACGGCCGCCGACGGAACCGGCCAGAACTCGCCCTTCACCACGGCGCTGACCAAATATCTCGGCACCGATGGGCTCGAAATCCGCTCCGTCCTGACGCTGGTGCAGCAGGAGGTCTATGATCTGTCGCGCGGCAAGCAGCTGCCCTATGTCGAAAGCGGCCTGCCGAAGCTGTTCTTCGCCGCTACCGCCAGGGAACAGTTGCCGGAGCGCGAACGCCTGCTGCTGGCCATGGCCGACGTGACGCCGGAAATGCGCGGCCAGGTCGAGCAGATCGCCAGCGATGCCGACATGCCGCTGGCGCCGCTCTATGGCGCGCTGATCAGCGCCGACACCAGCCACCTGTCGGCGGACAGCCTGAATGCCCGGCTGCGCGAGGCGGCCGACGCCTTCGTCAAGGTGCGCGCCGAGATGAAGACGCTGGCTGCCGACGATCCGCGGGTGACTGAACTGCGCCGCCAGGCCGAGGAGCAGCTGGCCCTGGGCGCCTTCGGCGCGGCCCAGGCGAAGCTCGCCGAAGCGGTCGCTGTCGACGAGGTGTCGCGCAAGGCGCTGAAGGCGAATTTCGTCGACCGCACGCTGTCGCAGGCCGCAACACTGTTCTTGTCGGCGGGTGCCGCGCGCGCCGATCTCAACTATACGGCGGCCATCAAGGGCTATGAAACGGTGCTGTCGCTGTATGGCGAAGCTGGGCAGACCGCTCTCAACCTGGAACAGGCCGACCGTCAGAGCCGCACGCTGGAGGAACTCGGTCAGCTCCATACGACGGTCGGGAATGTCGAGGCGGCCGGCCGCGCCTTCACCGCCCTGTTGGCCAATCTCGAGCAGCGGTCGCGTCAGGAAGCCGATCCTAGCGTCAAGCGGGATCTCGCCATCAGCCACATCAAGCTCGCCAACATAAAAATGGCGCAAGGCGACCTGCCGACCTCGCTCGAAAACTATGAGGCGGCCAGGGGCATGCTGCAGGCGCTGACCGCAAGCATGCCGGACAAGAAAGACTGGCTCGGTGATCTTGCCATGGCCAATGACAAGATCGGCAACGTGCTGGCCACGCAAGGCGATGTGGGAGCGGCGGCCCAAGCCTATCGAGAGAGCCTGTCGATCAAGCAGAAATTGGCCGATGCCGAGCCGGACAGCGCCTATCGGCTGCGCGACCTGACCATAAGCTATGACGAGATNCAAGCAGAAATTGGCCGATGCCGAGCCGGACAGCGCCTATCGGCTGCGCGACCTGACCATAAGCTATGACGAGATCGGCGACCTTGCCCGCACCGCCGGCCAGTTGGACGACGCCCAGACGGCCTTTGAAGAGAGCCTGAGAATTCGGCTGGTGCTGGCGGGGAACAAACCCGATGACCCAGAGCGCCAGCGCGCTGTCTCGGTCAGCCAGGAGCGGATCGGTGACGTGCTGCGCCAACGCGGCGACGCCGCCGGTGCGCTCGTGGCCTACAGCAGGAGCCAGGCAATCGCCGAGGACCTGGTACGCCGCGACCCCAACGATACCGACTTGAAGCGCGACCTGTCGATCAGTTACGCCAAGATCGGCAATGCGCTCAACGACCAGGAGAACTGGCCGGCGGCACTGGCTTCCTACCGGCAAGCACTGGCAGTGGCGCGTGACCTTGCCGCTGGTGACCCCGCCAACACCGAGTGGCAGCGCGACCTGTCGGTCTGCCTGGAGAAGGTTGCCGGCGTGCTCGACGCCCAAGGCAATACCAGCGAGGCACTGCAAAACTACCAGGACAGCCTTGCCATTGCCGACCGGCTGGCGAAGCTCGACCCAGGCAATTCCGACTGGCAACGCGATCTGTCGATCACCCTGTCGGAAATCGGTATGCTGGAGACCAAGCAGCGCCACTTCGAGGCCTCCAAGAAAGCCTTCGAAGCCAGCCTTGGCATTCGCCAGCAATTGGCCCGGTCCGACCCGAACAATGCGATCTGGCAATTTGACCTGGTGCAGGCCTACATCAACTATGCGTATGTGGCCAAGGATCCGAAGGCGGTGCTGACCAAGGCGCTGAACCTGACGCTGGAGCTCGATCGCACGGGCCGGCTGGCGCCCAGGGACAAACCCACGATCAAATATCTGCGCGGGCTTCTCGCTAAATTCGGCGCCCGAAAAAAATAGCTGGCTGCCGGCTGGGCATTTGGGCCGGAAATGCCTGCAAACCTTGGAAAAACCGCCTTTAGCGCCTATATCTTGTGCATAGCAGAGGCGCGATTCGGGGCCGATTTTTCGCGCTGTACAAGCGGCATCTAGACAACAGGTTTTCATGAGCGACCAGATCGAGAACACCAACGGCGCTGAAGCCGAATACGGCGCCGATTCCATCAAGGTTTTGAAGGGGTTGGACGCCGTCCGCAAACGCCCCGGCATGTATATCGGCGATACCGACGACGGTTCAGGCCTGCATCACATGGTCTATGAGGTGGTCGACAACGCCATCGACGAGGCCCTGGCCGGTCACGCCGACCTGGTCACGGTGACGCTCAACCCCGATGGTTCGGTGACGGTTATCGACAATGGCCGCGGCATTCCGACCGATATCCACACCGGCGAAGGCATTTCGGCCGCCGAAGTGATCATGACGCAGCTGCATGCGGGCGGCAAGTTCGACCAGAATTCCTACAAGGTGTCGGGCGGCCTGCATGGTGTGGGCGTCTCGGTGGTGAACGCCCTTTCGGCGTGGCTGAAACTCAAAATCCGCCGCAATGGCCAGATCTTCGAGATGAGCTTCACGCATGGCAATGCGGACGCGCCGCTGAAGGTGACCGGCACTTATGAACAGGACAAGCAGCCGGGCACCTATGAGGGGCGCAGCGGCTCGGAAATCACCTTTTTTCCGTCGGCCGAGACCTTCACCATGGTCGAATTCGACTTCGGCACGCTGGAACACCGGCTGCGCGAACTCGCCTTCCTCAATTCCGGCGTGCGGATCGTCTTGACCGATGCCCGCCATGCCGACGTGTTGCGGCATGAGCTGCATTACGATGGCGGCCTCGAAGAGTTCGTCAAATATCTCGACCGGGTCAAGAAACCGCTGATCGACAAACCGATCGCCATCAAGGCCGAGCGCGACGGCATTACCGTCGAAGTGGCGATGTGGTGGAACGACAGCTACCACGAGAACGTGCTGGCCTTCACCAACAACATCCCGCAGCGCGATGGCGGCACCCACCTGGCCGGCTTCCGTGGCGCGCTGACGCGCCAGATCACCGGCTACGGCGACTCCTCCGGCCTGACCAAGAAGGAAAAGGTCTCGCTGATCGGCGACGATTGCCGCGAAGGCCTGACGGCGGTGCTGTCGGTCAAGGTTCCCGACCCGAAATTCTCCTCGCAGACCAAGGACAAGCTGGTCTCGTCGGAAGTCCGTCCGGTGGTCGAGGGGCTGGTCAACGAGGCGCTCGGCACCTGGCTGGAAGAGCACCCGACCGAGGGCAAGGTGGTCATCGACAAGGTGATCCAGGCCGCGGCGGCGCGCGAAGCCGCGCGCAAGGCGCGCGACATCACCCGCAAGAGCTCGCTCGGCGTCACGTCCCTGCCCGGCAAGCTGGCCGACTGCCAGGAACGCGACCCGGCGAAATCCGAAATCTTCATCGTCGAGGGTGATTCCGCCGGCGGCTCGGCCAAGGGTGGCCGTTCGCGGCAGAACCAGGCGATCCTTCCCTTGCGCGGCAAGATCCTCAATGTCGAGCGGGCACGCTTCGACCGCATGCTCGGCTCCGACATGATCGGCACGCTGATCACCGCGCTCGGCACCTCGATCGGCAAGGACGAGTTCAATGCCGACAAATTGCGCTACCACAAGATCATCCTGATGACCGACGCCGACGTCGACGGTGCCCATATCAGGACCTTGCTGTTGACCTTCTTCTTCCGGCAGATGCCGGAACTGATCGAGCGCGGCCACCTCTACATAGCCCAGCCGCCGCTCTATAAGGTGACGCGCGGCAAGAGCTCGCAATACATCAAGAACGAGAGCGCCTTCGAGGAATTCCTGATCGGCTCCGGGCTCGAGGAAGCCTCGCTTGCGCTGGGCTCCGGCGAGGTTCGGGCCGGGCAGGACCTGCGCAGCGCCATCGACGATGCGCTGGCCGTGCGCCAGCTCATCAACGGCCTGCACACGCGCTACAACAGGGGCGTGGTCGAACAGGCCGCGATCGCCGGCGGGCTCAACCCCGACGTCTTTGCCGACCTCGGCCGCGCCAATGCGATGGCGGAGCGGGTCGCACAACGTCTCGACATCATAGCCGAGGATACCGAGCGCGGCTGGACGGGGCGGATGTCGACGTCGAACGAAGGGATCGGCGGCTATGTGTTCGAGCGCACCGTGCGCAGCGTCAAGGAATACGCCCATCTCGACATGGCACTGATCAATTCGGCCGACGCCCGCCAGCTCGACCGCTACGCACAGCGCCTCAGCGAGGTCTATGGGACGCCGCCGGTGCTGCGCCGCAAGGATGTGTCCGAAACCGTGTCGGGGCCGCTGGCGCTGCTCAACGCCGTCTTTGCGACCGGCCGCAAGGGGCTGACCATGCAGCGCTACAAGGGTCTCGGCGAGATGAACGCCGAGCAGCTCTGGGAAACCACGCTCGACCCGAATGTGCGCTCGCTGCTGCAGGTCAAGGTCAATGATGCCACCGACGCGGACTCGCTGTTCTCGCGGCTGATGGGCGACGAGGTCGAGCCGCGGCGCGAGTTCATCCAGGACAATGCGCTGTCGGTCGCCAATCTCGATATTTGAGGTCTCGGCAAGCTTTTTTGAGATATTGGCGTGCCCCGGGGCCCGCCAATGTCGGCTTGCACAATCAAAATCATTGAGGAGTTGCCGGAACAGAAGGCCTTCAAAGACATTGTGACAGTGTCGATCACAATTTCTTACAGGAGGCTTTCATGGGACGCGGCATTCTACTGTGGCTGCTCGGAGTTCCGATTCCGATCATCATTCTCCTCATGCTTTTCATGCGATAGGAGGCCTCCATGCAGTCCTCCACCCTATCGGCTGTCGGCGTATCGACTGCAACGGAATCATCCTCCACGGCTGTCAGTTGGGGACCGATCATCGCCGGTGCCTTCGCGGCCTCGACGCTGACCTTCATCCTCATGCTGCTCGGCTCCGGGCTTGGGCTAACGATGGTTTCACCCTGGTCGGGCTCTGGCCTCTCGGCGACCAGTTTCGCGGTATCGACTGCGATCTGGCTGGTCGTCGTGCAATGGTTGTCGTCGGGTGTCGGCGGCTATCTGGCGGGCCGGCTGCGCACCAAATGGGTCGGCATCCACACCGACGAAGTCTATTTCCGTGACACCGCTCACGGCTTCCTCGCTTGGGCATTGGCCACCTTGCTCGTCGTAGGCGTGCTTGGCTCGGCACTTTCGGCAGCGATTGGAACGGGCGTGCAGGCAGCATCCAATGTGGCTTCGGGCGCCGCCATGGGAGCGTCGGCGGGCGCCTCCGCCAATGCCAGCAACGCATCGGCATCGGCCGACAATGCGACCTCCTATCTGGTGGATTCGCTGTTCCGGCCGGCCGATCCGGCCAAGCTCGCCACCGGCAACCCCGGCGATCAGGCCGCCGCGGCGGGGCAGGCCTCGCGCATCCTGATCGCCGGTGCCGTCGCGGGTGAAGTATCCGCGGAGGACAAGACATACCTGTCGCAACTGGTGGCCGCGCGCACCGGCCTCTCCGAGGCGGACGCCAAAACGCGTGTCGATGCTGTCCTGGCCAAGGCGCAGGATGCCAAGGTCAAGGCACAGCAGGCGGCCGACACAGCCCGAAAAGCAAGCGCGACTTTCGCCCTGCTCGGCGCCCTGTCACTCGTCATCGGCGCCTTCATCGCCAGTGCCGCCGCGGCGCTGGGCGGCAGGCAACGCGACGACGAGGAAGCGGTATTTCTCGCGAACCCCTGAACGCAATCGTCCATGGAAACGAGAAGAGCCCGGCTTTGAAACCGGGCTCTTTGCGTGTGTACGTCGAGATTTCTGCCGGCCGGATCAGTGATCCATGGCCTTGACGATTTCCTCGGTCATTTTCTTGGCGTCGCCGAGCAGCATCATGGTGCCGTCCTTGTAGAACAACGTGTTGTCGATGCCTGCATAGCCCGAGCCGAGCGAGCGCTTGACGAACAGGCAGGTGCGCGCCTTGTCGACATCGAGGATCGGCATGCCGTAGATGGGGCTGCTCTTGTCGTCGCGCGCGGACGGGTTGGTGACGTCGTTGGCGCCGATGACATAGGCGACGTCGGCCTGCGCGAATTCGGAGTTGATGTCCTCGAGTTCGAACACCTCGTCATAGGGCACGTTGGCTTCGGCGAGCAGCACGTTCATGTGGCCAGGCATGCGGCCCGCGACCGGATGGATGGCGTATTTGACGTCGACGCCGTTGGCCTTGAGCTTGTCGGCCATTTCGCGCAACGCGTGCTGCGCCTGGGCGACCGCCATGCCGTAGCCCGGCACGATGATGACCTTCTGGGCATTCATCATCAGGTAAGCGGCATCGTCGGCTGAGCCCTGCTTGACCGTGCGCTCGATGCCGTCATCGGCGGCAGCAGTCGTCTCGCCGCCGAAGCCGCCGAGAATGACCGAGATGAAGCTGCGGTTCATGCCCTTGCACATGATGTAGGACAGGATCGCACCGGACGAGCCGACCAGCGCGCCGGTGATGATCAGCGCCAGATTGCCGAGCGTGAAGCCGAGTGCGGCCGCCGCCCAGCCTGAATAGGAATTCAGCATCGAGACGACCACCGGCATGTCGGCGCCGCCGATCGGGATGATCAACAGGATGCCGAGCACCAGCGAGGCAGCGACGATCAGCCAGAACACCAGTTTTGACTCGGTGGTGACGAGCAGGACGATCAGCACGATCAGCGCCACGCCGAGCGCGGCGTTGATGAAGTGGCGACCGCCGATCATTATCGGCTTGCCCGACATGCGACCGTCGAGCTTGAGGAAGGCGATGACGGAGCCGGTGAAGGTGATGGCGCCGATGGCAACGCCAAGGCTCATCTCGATCAGTGCCTGGGCATGGATGTCGCCCGCGGTGCCGATGCCGAAGCTTTCCGGCGCATAGATGGCGGCGGCCGCCACCATGACGGCGGCGAGGCCGACCAGCGAGTGAAAGGCGGCGACCAGCTGCGGCATCGAGGTCATGGCGATGCGGCGCGCGGTGACGGCGCCGACACCGCCGCCAATGGCGAGGCCAAGCACGATCAGGCCGAAGCGCGGGGCGGACGGGGTTGCCAGTGCCAGCGTGGTGGCAATCGCGATGCCCATGCCGATCATGCCGTAGAGATTGCCCTGGCGGCTGGTGGTCGGATGCGACAGACCGCGCAGCGCCATGATGAACAGGACGCCGGAAACGAGGTAGAGGAAGGACGCGAAGTTGGCGTTCATGGCGCTCTACTTGTCCTTCTTCTTGTACATGGCCAGCATGCGCTGGGTGACCAGGAAGCCGCCGAAGATGTTGACCGAAACCAGCATCAGCGCAACGAAGCCGAAGCCGGCGGCAACACCGGAGGCGGCGATGCCGACGGCCAACAGCGCGCCGACGACGATGACCGAGGAGATGGCGTTGGTGACGGCCATCAGCGGCGTGTGCAGTGCCGGGGTCACCGACCAGACGACGTAATAGCCGACGAAGATCGCCAGCACGAAGATGGCGAAACGGAAGACGAAGGGGTCGATGGCGCCGCCCGACAGCGCGTGCGCGGCATCACCCGCCGCATCGGCGCCGGGAGCATTGGCCAAGTTCTGCACCGCGAGCCGGACGGCGGCACTTGCCTGGTCGAGCTGGTCGAGGGCTTTCTGCAGGGTCTGGTCCATCACGCGATCCCTTTCGGCTTCGACGAGGGCGACTTGGGTGCGGCTGCCTTCTTGGGCGCGGCTTTCTTGGACGAAGCGTCTGCGACCATGGTCTTGGCCGGGATCGCGGCCGGCTCGACATATTGGCCCTTTGGCGGCTGCTGGTCGGCCTTGGCGAAGGCCGGATGAATGACTTTGCCGCCATCGGTCAGCATCGTCGCCTTGACCAGATCGTCATCGCGGTTGATGGCGAGCGTCTTCGTCGTCTTGTCGACCAGCGTCTCGAGGAAGGCGAACAGGTTCCTGGCATAGAGCAGCGAGGCGGATGCGGCGACGCGGCCCGGCACGTTGAGGTGGCCGACGATTTTTACGCCATTGGCCGTGTTCACCACCTGACCTGGAACCGCGCCTTCGACATTGCCGCCACGCTCGACCGCGAGGTCGACGAGCACCGAGCCCGGCTTCATCGAAGCGACCATGGCCTCCGACACCAGCTTGGGCGCCGGCCGGCCGGGGATCAGTGCCGTGGTGATGACGATGTCCTGCTTGGCGATGTGTTCGGCGGTGAGCGCCGCCTGCTTGGCCTGGTATTCCCTGGACATTTCCTTGGCGTAGCCGCCGGCCGTCTCGGCGGCCTTGAATTCCTCGTCCTCGACGGCGAGGAACTTTGCGCCGAGCGAAGCGACCTGTTCCTTGGCGGCGGGGCGCACGTCGGTGGCGGTGACGACCGCACCGAGGCGGCGCGCCGTGGCGATCGCCTGCAGGCCGGCGACGCCGACGCCCATGATGAACACCTTGGCGGCAGGAACAGTGCCGGCCGCCGTCATCATCATCGGCAGCGCGCGATCATATTCCGAGGCGCCGTCGATCACCGCCTGGTAGCCGGCAAGGTTGGCCTGGCTGGACAGGACGTCCATCGATTGCGCGCGGGTGATGCGCGGCATGAATTCCATCGAGAAGGCGGTGACACCGGCCTTGGCCAGGGCCGCGACGGCGGCATCGTTGCCGTAGGGGTCCATGATGGCGATGACGGCGGCGCCGG
The DNA here is from genome assembly GCF_000502935.1 of Mesorhizobium sp. LNHC221B00. Lineage (NCBI taxonomy): Bacteria > Pseudomonadati > Pseudomonadota > Alphaproteobacteria > Hyphomicrobiales > Phyllobacteriaceae > Mesorhizobium > Mesorhizobium sp. LNHC221B00. The sequence goes on from NZ_AYWR01000001.1 coordinate 245,371, forward strand.
ATTTGTAGCCCTTCAGCTCGGCTTCCGACGGCCGGCGCACCTTGAGCACGACATCGGCCTTGGCGACATCCGCGGCCTTGCCGATGGCAGCCCCTGCCTTGGCGAACTCGTCGTCGGGGATGCGCGACCTGGTGCCGGCACCGGTCTCGACGACGACATCGAAGCCAAGTCCGGCCAGCCGCTTCACCGTATCCGGCGAGGCCGCGACACGCGGTTCGTTCGCGTCAAGCTCACGAGGGATGAAAACCGTCTGTCCCACCGCATGATCCTTTCGGCTGGAACCTGTCTGCGCAAAGTGTCGGCCGGGGCGTCCGGCGACGTCAAGGCAAGAGGGTTTTGGAAAGTCTACCGCAGAATGAAAGCGCCAACGGCCATGATCAGGATGAACAGGATGGTCGCCGAGAAGAAGCCGCCAGCGAAGAAGCCGAAAGCCATCGCCAGGAGTATGGCGCCGCAGAAAAGCGATCCGTATTTGGCCAGCATGAGAAAGCCCGCATAGGTGCGGTCATGCTCGGCGTAGTCCATCTTCGCGCCCAGTTCTACAGGACCGCTCGGCGTGTGATCAGCCATAGGAATACCCCTTCGAAGACATCTTTGAGGCACATAGCGAAAAGCCGGGCCAAGAGCAATGGCGCTATTGCCGCATGGCAGCCGACAACTGCCTCAAGGGAAAATTGAAACTGCCAGCATCATGTGTCAGCTCCGTTGAAGCTGCTGTGAGAATTTGGCGGTTCTGGACGTTGTCGCGGGGGAGTATCGTCGCCGGATGAACAGCCGGTGGTGAAGTGCCATGATCACGCCCACACAGACATTTGACTGGAACGACACTGCCATTGCGTGGGGGACCGCCGGCTCAGGCCCTCCGATCGTGCTCGTGCATGGCACGCCGTTCTCCTCGCATGTCTGGCATCGCGTCGCACCGGAACTGGCGCGCGAGCATACGCTGTATTTCTACGATCTCCCCGGATATGGGCGATCAACCAAACGGGATGGCCAGGATGTTTCGCTGGGCATCCAGAACGAGGCGCTGGCAGCGATGCTGGCCTTTTGGGAGCTCGATCGACCCAAGGTCATCGCCCATGATTTCGGCGGCGCCACGGCGCTGCGCGCGCACCTGATCGACGGCCGTGACTACGACAGGTTGCTTTTGATCGACCCGGTGGCGGTGCGGCCATGGGGCTCGCCCTTCGTTCAGCATGTCCGACGACATGAGGCTGCCTTCGCCGGCGTGCCTGACTACATACAGGTGGCGATCCTGAAGGCGTATGTTTCGGGCGCTGCGGCCAGGCCTCTGTCGGACAGCGAACTGGAACCCTACATCGCGCCTTGGACCGGGCCTATTGGCCAGCCGGCTTTCTATCGGCAGATCGCCCAGATGGACCCGCGTTTCACCGACGAGGTCGAACCGCTCTACGGCGAACTCCGCTGCCCCGTCGCTTTGCTGTGGGGAGAGGACGACCGCTGGATATCACCGCAAAGCGGCCAAAGGCTCGCGGCCATGTTGCCGGATTGCGCCTTGACCCTCGTCCCCGGTTCCGGCCATCTCATGCAGGAGGACAGGCCGGAGGCCGTCGTCGCCGCAGCGCTACGCTTCTTCGCCGGCTGAGAGTTGATGCTGACGCAACTCCCAAGGGAAAGCGCCTTACACTTTCCTGAAATTGCGCCGGCTTCAGCCGGCGAGGTGCGGGAACAATCCAAGCAGGCCGGCGATGATCAGGTAGATCGCGACAATGTAGTTCAACAGCTGTGGCATCACGAGGATCAGCACGCCGGCTATCAAGGAGATCAGCGGCGTGAGCGCGAGCGTTGAAACGGTCATATGGGGAACTCCTTTCGACCCTGTCTGGTCGACGACTGTATGGCCCATGCGATAACGACGCGACAGCCGGCGCACATTCCCGGCGCGCCCGCCGTCACCCAGAACGCGGAAACCGCCTGGAAGCTCCACGGATGTCGGGAAAAATCGCGCGCGGCGTCGGTCGCGAGGCCTCAGGCGGCTTCGCGAAAATACTTTGCCGTCGGCAGGATGGTCAGCGGTGCCAGTTCGCCCGCACCAGGCGTCTCGAACAGCATGCGCTGCTCTAGCGGCGTCGAGCGGAAGAAGGGGAACCGGGAGAAGGAGCGCTCGCGGATCGCGTTGACGTTGGCGCGGTAGAGCACGACCTTGTAGTTCAGGCCCGGATAGTCGCGCAATTCGCCGATCTGCTCGGAGCAATAGATGCGGCGATAGAAGCCCGCATGCTCAGGCCGGATGGTGGAAAGGCAGTAGGGCGCATCGAAGTAGAAGCAGGCCATGCCGGCAAGGCGCAGCGTGAGATAAGGGATCTGCGGATAAACCCTCGACCAGTCCGGGTCGGCGGCAAAGCGGCTCGGATCGGCAAAATGGGCGCCGGCGGCAAGCATTGGCCGCAGGATATCACCGTAAACCGTAGTGGAAGGCGACTGCGGCGTCTCGTGGCAGGCATGGTGGATGCGCAGCGTGCTGACCAGGTCGCCGTCAATGTAGATGCCGAACTTCGAACAGTTCTCGGCTTCATCGAGCTCGTCGTGGATAATATGATCCGGATTCTCCGGGACCATGTCGCTCAACCGATAGGATTTGTAGCGCAACCTGTAGATGTCTTCGAGGTCTTCGCCCTTGTCGCAGCGGCGATATTCAGTGCGCTCCAACATCGCTGAGATGTTTCGGGCAAAGCTCGACATGTTGTCGGGCGAATTTTCTTCGCTCACGCCCGCCACCTGGCGAAGCGCTGTCAAATGCGCGTCCATGGACTTTCCCCGTAAATGCCGCCGCGTTTCAACCCTACGACGAGACCACGGGATGTAAAGATGAAAATGATCCGGGCACTGTTTACCGAACGTTAAGGTTAACAATCGGTAAATTTTACTAAAATTAAAAGCATCCGTCCCGCAAACTAGCCGCGGGATGCCCTCTTGGCGCTTTTGATTTCCTTGGCGAAGGGCCAGACCGTGGTCGACATGGTCTCGATACCGGACGCGCTGAGCGCGGAGCCGAACAGGAAGCCCTGCACGAGATCCGGCTTGACCTCGAGCGCCAGGATCTTGAGCTGTTCGAAGGTCTCGACGCCTTCGACCGTTACCGAAAGCCCCAGCGGCCGCGAAAGATTGACGATGCCCTTGAGCAGCTCCAGGGAACGAGAGTTCTGGGTGACGTCCATGAGGAACGATCGATCGATCTTGATCTTGTCGAGCGGCAGCTTGTGCAGATAGCTCAGGCTCGAATAGCCGGTGCCGAAGTCGTCGAGCGCGATGCGCACGCCAATCTGCTTCAGCTCCTCGATGTACTGGCGCGTCAGCGACTTATCGTCGAGCAGCGCCGTTTCGGTGACCTCGATCTCCAGCCGGCCGGCAGCGAGACCGGAGCTCGCCAAGGCATCGCGAACCTTCTGGATGACGTCGCGGCTGCGGAAATCCTTGGCGGAGAGGTTGACCGAGACGCTGGTCTGGTCAGGCCATTTGGAACATTCGGTGCAGGCCGCATGCAGCACGAAGGTGCTGATTTCCGAAATGATGCCCATTTCCTCGGCCAGCGGAATGAAGATGCCTGGTGAGACCGGTCCGAGATCGGGATGGTCCCAGCGGCACAGCGCCTCGCAGCTGGCGATGCGCATGGTGCTCATCGCCACGATCGGCTGGTAGACCACCCGCAGGCCCTTGCTTTCCACCGCGCTGCGCAGGTCAGCTTTCATCAGCTGGCGATTGCGGAAGGCGGCGTCCATCGCCGCCTCGAACAGGCGCCACCCGTTCTTGCCGAGTTCCTTGGCCTTGTAGAGCGCCAGATCCGCCTTGACGATCATGGCATCGACATCGCTGTCGCTGACACGCGACAGCACCGCGCCGCCGCTGGCCTGGATGCGCAGCCCGTGGCCGGCGACGTCCACTTCGCCCTGCAACGCGGCAAAGATCTCGTCGATCTCGATGGTCAGGTGACTCTCATCCTCGATGCGGTCGAAGAAAACCATGAACTCGTCGCCGCCGAAACGGCTGACGGTGATGCCTTGCCCGGCGACGGCGGCAAGACGTTCGGCGACCGCATAGATCAACCCGTCGCCGATGGGATGCCCAAGCGTATCGTTGACACTCTTGAAGTCGTCGAGGTCGAGCACGGCGAGGCCGCAGAGACGCTCACGATCGCCCGAAGCCATCGCCTCGCCGATCAGTTCGTGGAAATAGGCTCGATTGGGCAGGCCGGTCAGATTGTCGTAGCGCGCCATGAAGCGGATCTTGTCTTCCGCCTCGACCCGCGCCGTCACTTCCTCGAAGGTGATGACCCCCAGTTCCTGGCTGCCTTCGCGGGCCGAGAATTCATAATGCTGGCCATTGGCGAGGGACACTAGAACCTTGCGGTCGCGGCCTTCGCGCAGCGCGCGCGTCAGCTGGGCCTCGATGTAGCGGCAGTCCTTCGGCGCCAGCATGCCGCCGGCGACGCCGCGCATCAAGAGACCGTGGATCGATCGTCCGAGCAGCGCGTCGGCCGATTTGAGCGACATCAAATGCGCGGCCTCGGCATTGGCGACCGCCACCCGGCCATCCGGGCCAAGCATGACCAGGCCGTGCGACATGGTGTTGAGCGCCCGGTTGAAACGCTGGGCAAGGCGGTTTGCCTTCTTTTCCTCCGACAGCGCTGCGAAAAGCACCTCGCGGACCAGATCGGCGAAGCGCTTGATGGCGAACAGGAAGGGCGCCGAAAGCAGGCCAAGAATGAAATGGTACGGATCGCCGCGCAGGATGAAGCCGAGAGAGATCGGCCAGGTCATGGTCATGATGAAGATCATCACCATCCTGGGCGAACCATAGTTGCGGCCGGCGATCGACGTTGCCGACGCCAGCGTCACGCAGACCGCGGCGATCTCGGCAAATCCGTCATAGGCAAGATAGATGCCGACGAAACAGAAGGCTCCCAGCATGAAACCATGCATGGAGCCGTACAAAATATAGTCGTTCTCGCGCCGGCGGGCCTCCTCCCAGCTCTTGGGCGTCGGTGCGTGCCGGTACTTGCGGATGTTGCGCAAGCGCAGGAAGGCGACGGTCAGGAAACCAAAGGTCACAGCAAGATAGGCCGGGTCCCTGGTTTTCCAATAGACGAGCACCACCAGCAGGGTCTGGGCAAAGAATCCGATCGAAAGCGTCAGTCCGTCGCGAAACAGGGTTTCCACGAACGGAATGTAGACGTCGACCGGGATCTCGTTCTTTTTTCTCAGATTCACGCCTGAATCCCAACCCTTGGGAGCCAAGCAGTGCCATATTCGCCTTAAGAAACATTTAGAGGAGCGGTCGCCCGCTCGCGGTCAAGGGAGTTGACGCTAGGGAAAGTGGAGAAAATGCGGTTCAGGTAAACAAGCCGTATCCGTCATTCGGCGGCCTGGAGTTCCGGCCGCTTCGAGGCGGCTGACAGGCGTTCGAGGAGCCTTTGGCGCTCTCCGGCGGCCTTTTCGGCGCTGGCTTGCCGGACATGGCCATAACCGCGGATGAGTGCCGGAACCGACACGAGGGCGGTCGCAGCCCCGACCTTGCCCGGCGCCAGCGACTTGGCGACAAGCTCGAGATCGCTCTCATACCGTGCCAAAAGCTGCCGTTCCATACGCCGCTCGCCGGTGTATCCGAACAGGTCGAAAGCGGTGCCGCGCAGCCTCTTGAGCGCCGCCAGCAGGCGAAACCCCTTCATCATCCAGGGGCCGAAGCTCGATTTCCTCGGTTTGCCGTCATTGCCGCGCCGTCCCATGATCGGCGGCGCGAGATGGAATTCGAGCTTTTCGTAGCTCTGGAACTGCTTGCCAAGCTCGGCGGCGAAGGAACCGTCGGTGTAAAGCCGCGCCACCTCGTACTCGTCCTTGATCGCCATCAGCTTGAACAGGTTCCTGGCCGCGGCCTCGGTCACGGCGGTCGAACCGGGCACGGCCTTCGTTTCGGCAGCACGCAGGCGGGCCAGCGTGTCGGCATAACGCTTGCCGTAGGCGGCGTTCTGGTAGGCGGTCAGGAAGGCGACACGGCGGCCAATGATCTCGTCCAGCGTCTGCGCGATCGGGGCGGCCTGCCCGGCCTTGCCCGGCTGCGCGACGAGGCCACGCACGAAATCCGGCTCGTGTGCCGCGCGGCGGCCCCAGCGGAAGGCGGCGATGTTCATCGCCACGGCTTCGCCGTTGAGTTCGATCGCCCTTTCGACCGCCTCGGCCGACAGCGGCAGGCCGCCATGCTGGAAGGCGAAGCCGAGCATGAACATGTTGGCGCCAAGCGAATTGCCGAACAGCGCGGTGGCGGTGCGGGTGGCGTCGAAGAAATGCGCCTTGTCGTCGCCGGCCGCGCTCCGGATCGCCTTCTTCAGCCGCTCGATGGGCAGCGAGAAATCGGCCGAGCGCGCAAACTCGCCGGGCATGATCTCGGCGGTGTTGGCGAGAAAGATCGTGTGACCCTCGCGCACCGCCGTCAGCACCTTCTTGGCGCCCGACACGACGAGGTCGCAGCCAAGCACCAGGTCGGCCTTGCCCGCCGAAACGCGGATGGCATGGATGTCGTCCGGTGCGCGGGCGATGCGCACATGGGTAAACACCGAACCGCCCTTCTGGGCGAGGCCGGCCATGTCGATCATGCCGCAGCCCTTGTCCTCGAGATGGGCCGCCATGCCGAGGACTGCACCGACGGTGACCACGCCGGTGCCGCCGACGCCGTCGATGATCGCCGCCCAGCCCTCGGAGCCCAGCGGGAATTCGGCCGGTGTCGGCACCCCGTCGAGCGGATCGGCCTTGCCGGCCAAGCCTTCGGCCTTCCTGATCTTGGCGCCGTGCACGGTGACGAAGGAGGGGCAGAAGCCGTTGACGCAGGAGAAGTCCTTGTTGCAACTCGACTGGTCGATCTTGCGCTTGCGGCCGAATTCGGTTTCGACCGGCTGGATCGAGACGCAGTTCGACTGCACGCCGCAGTCGCCGCACCCTTCGCAGACCAGCTCGTTGATGAAGACGCGCTTGTCAGGATCGGGAAAGGTGCCGCGCTTGCGGCGGCGGCGCTTTTCGGCCGCGCAGGTCTGGTCGTAGATCAGGATCGACACACCCTTGACGTCGCGCAGCTCGCGCTGGACGAGATCTAGGTCGTCGCGGTGATGGATGGATGCGCCGGCGGGGAATTCGACCTTGCCCGCATATTTGTCGGGCTCGTCGGTGACGATGGCGATGCGGTCGACGCCCTCCGCCCGCACCTGCCTGGCGATCATGTCGACGGTCAGGCCACCCTCATGCGGCTGGCCGCCGGTCATCGCGACGGCGTCGTTGTAGAGGATCTTGTAGGTGATGTTGGCTTCGCTCGACAGGGCGAAGCGGATCGCCAGCGTGCCGGAATGGTTGTAGGTGCCGTCGCCGAGATTCTGGAAGATGTGGTCGCGCTTGGAGAACGGCGCCTGGCCGACCCATTGCGCGCCCTCGCCGCCCATGGCCGTGAAGCCGAGCGTGTTGCGGTCCATCCACAGCGCCATGAAATGGCAGCCGATGCCGGCGGCGGCGATCGAGCCGTCCGGCACCTTGGTCGAGGAATTGTGCGGACAACCCGAACAGAAGAAAGGCGTGCGCGAGCCGATGTCGGTGGCGTCCGCAAGCATCGCCTGGAACTGGCGCAGCTTGCCCACCCGCGCCGAAATCTCTTCCGACGGACCAATGGTCTTCACGATCCGCTCGCCGAGCGCAATCGCGATCTCGTTGGGATCGAGCGCGCCCTTGGCCGGAAACAGCCAGTCGCCGCGCTCATCCTTCTTACCAACGATGACCGGCTGCGAGGCGGTGCCGTAGAGGCTTTCGCGCAGTTGCACCTCGATCAGCGAGCGCTTCTCCTCGACGACGACGATGGTGTCGAGGCCGCGGGCAAAGTCGGCGATGTGGTGCAGATCGAGCGGCCAGGGGCAGCCGACCTTGAACAGCCGCACGCCGATGCGGTTGGCGGCCGCCTCGTCAATGCCGATGTCCTCCAGCGCCTGGCGCACATCCAGATAGCTCTTGCCCAGCGTGATGATGCCGATCTTCGGGCTGCGGCCGCCCGAATAGACGATGCGGTTCAATCCGTTGGCATGGATGAAGGCGGAAGCCGCGGCGCGCTTGTGTTCATGCAGGCGCTCCTCCTGGCCCAGCATGTCGATCTCGTGACGGATGTTGAGGCCGCCGGGCGGCATGTCGAACTCCGGCACGACGATGTTCAGCCGCTCGAGCGAGGCATCGACCGAGGCCGTCGATTCGATATTGTCCTTGACGCATTTGATCGCCGCCCAGGTGCCGGCAAAGCGCGACATGGCAAAGCCGTAGAGGCCGTAATCGATGATCTCCTGGACACCTGCCGGGTTGAGGATCGGCACCATGGTGTCGACGAACAGGAATTCGGTGGCATGCGCATTGGTCGAGGATTCGGCCATGTGGTCGTCGCCCATCAGCGCGAGCACCCCGCCATGCTTCGACGAGCCGGCGAGATTGGCGTGGCGGAACACGTCGCCCGAACGATCGACGCCAGGCCCCTTGCCGTACCAGACGGAAAACACGCCGTCATGGGTGCCCTCGCCCAGCAATTCCGTCTGCTGCGATCCCCAGCAGGCGGTCGCGGCCAGTTCCTCGTTGAGGCCTGGCTGGAAGACGATGTCGGCCCCGGCGAGCTGCTTCTTCGCCTTCCACAGCTGCATGTCGAGGCCGCCGAGCGGCGAACCGCGATAGCCGGAGACGAAACCGGCCGTGTTCAAGCCCGCGCGACGGTCGCGCTCGCGCTGCATCAGAAGCATGCGGATGACCGCCTGCGCGCCGGACAGGAAGATGCGCTCCTTCCCGAGATCGAACTTGTCGTCGAGCGCGACATCATGCAGCGTCATCAGGCATTTCCTCTGCGAAGGCCGCGTGGGGCAGCAGCCAACGTCGGGATCGGATGACGCATCCTTTCTCCCCTTGCAAGGCAGGTCAAACAAAATCGAAGGGACCAGGCGACGCGCAACAAACAGTCCGGCAGGTGCCGGATCGCGCACGAACAAGCGCCCCGATCGTGCGACGACGCACGAAAATTCCAGCCAAATCGATGCCGGTCGGAGAGTATCAGCCGGCTTTCGAACAATCCGGCTTCGGCTCGCCGGGCAGCTTGCCATCGGGATGGCCGGCGAGGTCGGGATTGGCCGTATAGAGCTGGTCGATGACCAGCGGCCGGTCGGGCAGGATCGACTGGTCTTCCGTCGACATCAGCGTGGTTTCGATCTTCTGCAGGACCGCACCGTCGGCGCCCTTGATGCTGATGGCGATGGCATAGGGCTTGTTCTTGACGATGCAGGTCAGCGCCGGGCTCTCGAGGCTCACCTTGCCGAGCTTCGGCCAGACCTTCTGCTCGACCACGATAGGCGCACCGCCGGCCGGATTCTGGAAACTGGCAACCGCTACCTGGCCCTCACCTATCGGCTGCAAGGGCCGCAGCGTCACGACATAGGTCGCCCGGGCGAGACGGTAGTTGAAGACGAATATCTTGCCCGAAACCTCGAAAAGCTTGCCTTCGCCGTCCTTGCCAGTATCCCGGCAGGCGCCGAGCGCAACGGCGGCGATCAGCATTGCGCCGACAACGACCGAACGGGAAATCCTTCTAAGCATCCTTGACCTCATGGGCCGCCATGCGGCGGCGATAGTGACGGCTTGCCTTCTGCCGGTTGCCGCACACCGCCATGTCGCACCAAAGGCGGCTGGAATTGCGGCTCCTGTCGACGAACAGCCAGTTGCAGTTGGGACAGATCCTCAATCTCGCGACTGTATCGTCCCGAAGCAGCGACAGCGCCGAAACCGCCAGCGCCGTCTCGAAGGCGATCGGCGTCACGGGGTCGCCGAACGGCCTTCCCGGTGCGCCGATCTCGGTCCGGCTGCCAGCCAGGCCCTCGGCACAGGCCGTCAGGAACCCGGGCATATCCGCGGTCTCGAGCACCCCTTTCGACACCGCACCGCGAAACAGCCGGTCGGTCGCCTCGCGGATCGACAGCACGACGGGCGCGATCGCTGAGGGAGAGGAAACCGCAAGCCGCCTGTCGCCAAGCTCGTCGGCGCGAAAACCGCTGGCTGCCTCGGCAAAGCGGGCGATTTCGGCGGGATCGTCGAAGCGGTCGAAGGTGCGCTGCGGATCGCCGCGCAGCACGACGGTGTTCGCCGTATCGAGCGCGAGCAGGCCGCCGGTGAAGCGATGCGGGGTCCAGGCAACTGTCATGCCCAAAATCTAACCGATAAATCGCATTTGACAAGTTAGATTCGCCGATGCAAACCTCCTGTGGGTACGCTATCGTCGCCTTTGTCTTGAGCATTCCGTCTGCCCAAACCGCTGCGCTTTGGGCGACATGCTTTGCAGGTTTTGCATGCTCTATTTCTTCCAGCAGGTGCTGAACGGGCTGCATTCGGGTGCGCTCTATGCGCTGCTTGCCTTCGGCTACGTGCTGACCAACGGCATCCTGCACCGCACCAACCTTGCCTATGGCGCGCTGTTCGCCTTCTGCGGCCAGGCAATGATCCTGACCGTCGCCTTCGGCTACCAGGTGCTGTGGCTGACGCTGCTGGCTTCGGTGCTGCTCGGCGTCGTCGCGGCCTTGCTCTATGCCGCGCTCATCAGCCATGTCCTGTCGCGCAGCGTCTTCGAGCCGCTGGCCGACCGCACGCCCAATGCCATCGTGGTGACGACGCTCGGCATCCTGCTGGTGCTATCGGAAGCGAGCCGCATCGCGGCCGACACGCATGATATGTGGCTGCCGCCAATGCTGGCCCAGCCCATCGTTTTCGCCGAGGGCGCCGGCTTCAAGGCGACGTTGACGCTGATCCAGGTGCTCGACTGCGCGGCTGTCCTGGCAGCGGTTCTGCTCGCCACCTGGGTGTTTGCTCGCTCGAGCTTCGGCCGGTCCTGGCGCGCGGTCTCCGACGACCCGGGCGCGGCCGCGCTGTGCGGCGTCGACGTGCGCGCTGTGTTCCGACGCGCCGTGCTGTTCGGTGGCTTGTGCGCGGCGCTGGCCGGCGTGATGGCCAGCCTCTATTACGGCAATGTCAGCTTCGGGTCCGGCCTCGTCTACGGGTTGAAGATCCTGTTCGTGACGGCGGTCGGCGGATATCTCTCGCCGCCACGGGCAGCGCTGGGCGCAGCCGCCTTCGGCATGGCCGAATCGCTGTGGGCCGGCTATTTCCCGATCGAATGGCGCGATGCGTGGATGTATCTGTTCCTGGTGGCCATGCTGGTGCTGATCGGCGCTGGCCGCGACACCAGCAAAATCGCCTGAACCGATCAGACTTTGGTTGCATGACGCGGCGGCAGGCAGCCAGTCTTTGGCCCTCGCTTTGATCGATGCTGTTTTGTTGCCTCCATCCTTGTTGACCCGTCCGGCCACGCGCGGCATACCGTTGGGCCACGCGGCGTGACGACAAAAAGGGGGAGTCGGCACGCCTCCGATAAAAGGGAGGAATGCATGGCAGGGCTTCTCGCTCTCTCCAGGGCGATCGACCGCCTCAACGAATTCATCGGCAAGTCGGTGTCCTGGCTGATCCTGCTGGCGATCCTCGTGAGCGCGGTCAACGCCGTCATCCGCAAGGTTTTCGACATTTCGTCGAATGCGTGGCTGGAGCTGCAATGGTATCTGTTTGGCGCCGCCTTCATGCTGGCTGCCGCCTATACGCTGAAGCAGAACGAGCATATCCGCATCGACATCGTCTACGGCCTGTTCTCACGCCGCGTACAACACTGGATCGACCTTCTCGGCCATCTCCTGTTCCTGATGCCGTTCGTGACGCTGATGGTGTTCTATTTCGTGCCCTACGTGCGGCTGTCGTTTCACAGCGGCGAAATGTCCAACAATTCCGGAGGCCTGATCGTTTGGCCGGCCAAGGCCATCCTGCTGGTCGGCTTTTTCCTGCTGGCGCTGCAGGGCATTTCCGAGATCATCAAGAAGATCGCCATCATACGCGGCGACATGGACGATCCCAACCCCTTCATTTCCGTGCACGAACAGGCTGAGCTCGAAGCCAAGGCGCTCGCCGACGAGGTGCGCTCGTGATGGAGTTCATTGCCCAGAACATGGCGCCGATCATGTTCGCCTCGCTGATCCTGTTCATGCTGATCGGCTATCCCGTGGCCTTTTCGCTCGCCGCCAACGGATTGATGTTCTTCTTTATCGGCGTGCTCCTGACGCCCTATTCGGGCGGTGCGATCAACCTCGCCTGGCCGCTGCTCTATGCGCTTCCGGACAATTTCTACGGCAGCCGGGTGATGTCGAACGACACGCTGCTGGCGATCCCGTTCTTCACCTTCATGGGCATCGTGCTCGAGCGATCGGGCATGGCCGAGGACCTGCTCGACACGATCGGCCAGCTGTTCGGACCGATCCGCGGCGGTCTCGCCTACGCGGTGATCTTCGTCGGCGCTCTGCTGGCGGCGACCACCGGCGTGGTGGCGGCATCGGTCATCGCCATGGGACTGATCTCGCTGCCGATCATGCTGCGCTACGGCTATGACCGCCGGCTGGCGTCCGGCGTCATCGCCGCCTCCGGCACGCTCGCGCAGATCATCCCACCGTCGCTGGTGCTGATCGTGCTCGCCGACCAGCTCGGCCGCTCGGTCGGCGACATGTATGCCGGCGCGCTGATCCCCGGCCTGGTGCTGACCGGACTCTACGCGCTTTACATTCTCATCGTGTCGATCTTCCGGCCGAAGATGATGCCGGCGCTGCCACTCGAAGCACGCACGCTTGGACATGGCGTGATGTCGCTGCTGGTGGCGCTGGTGGCAGCGGTGGCCATATCCTATGCGGCGTACCGCTATCTGGCGCCGGCGCATGGCGACAATGCCGATATTCTGGGCGCCACGGCCGGCGTGATCGTGATCTATATCGTCGCGATTGCCGACCGGCGGCTGAATATCCACATGATGTCCAGGCTGGCGCAGCAGGTGGTCATCGTGCTGATCCCGCCGCTGGCGCTGATCTTCCTGGTGCTGGGCACCATCTTCCTCGGCATTGCCACGCCGACGGAAGGCGGCGCCATGGGCGCGGTCGGCGCATTGGCGATGGCCGCGGCAAAGGGCCGGCTGTCGCTGGATGTGATCAAGCAAGCACTCGCCTCGACGACGCGACTATCGTCCTTCGTGCTGTTCATCCTGATCGGCGCGCGCGTGTTCTCGCTGACCTTCTACGGCGTCAACGGCCAGATATGGGTCGAGCACCTTTTGACTTCGCTGCCGGGCGGCGAAGTCGGCTTCCTGATCGGCGTCAACATCCTCGTCTTCTTCCTGGCCTTCTTCCTCGATTTCTTCGAGCTGGCCTTCATCATCGTGCCGCTGCTGGCGCCGGCGGCCGACAAGCTCGGCATCGACCTGATCTGGTTCGGCGTGCTGCTCGGCGTCAACATGCAGACCAGCTTCATGCACCCGCCCTTCGGCTTCGCGCTGTTCTACCTGCGCTCGGTCGCCGCGCGGGTACCCTATCTCGACCGCCTCACCGGCAAGCAGGTCGCGCCGGTGACGACAGGCCAGATCTATTGGGGCGCGGTGCCGTTCGTCCTGATCCAGGTGATCATGATCGGACTGACCATCTCCTTCCCGCAAATGGTGATGCGCTACAAAGGCACGGCGACCGATCCAGGCACGATCGACTACAAGGTACCGGAAATGCCCTCTCTATCGCCGCTCGGCGCCCCGCAGGACGGCAGCGCACCTGCCAATGGCGGCAATGCGCCGGCCGCGCCCGGCACGCCGGACCTGTCGCAACCGCCGAGTTTCGGCGATGCGCCGCCGGCCAAGCCGGCGACACCGACGCCGGACCTTTCGCAGCCGCCGAGCTTCAACTGATGGGGACCACGCCATGAGAGCGGTGCGGCTGGAAGCGGTAGGCAGCATTTCGCTGCGCAAGGTCGACAAACCCGTTCCCGGACCGGACGATCTTCTGGTGCGGGTCGAAGCCTGTGGCGTCTGCGGCACCGACCGGCATCTTTTCCACGGCGAGTTTCCCTGCAGGCCGCCAGTGACGCCCGGCCACGAATTCTCGGGCATCATCGAGGCTGTTGGAGCCGAAGTCTCCGGCTTTGCCGTCGGCGACCGCGTCACCGGCGACCCCAATATCGCCTGCGGGCGGTGTCCGCATTGCCATGCCGGCCGGGTCAATCTCTGCCGCAATCTCAACGCCATCGGCATCCACCGCGACGGCGGCTTTGCCGACTATGTCGTGCTGCCGCAGAAACAGGCTTTTATCCTGCCCGCCGGTTTGAAGCCGACGCATGGCGCGTTCTGCGAGCCGCTCGGCTGCTGCCTGCATGGCGTGGACCTGGCCGAGATCAAGCCCGGCAGCTCGGTGGTCGTGCTCGGCGGCGGCGTGATCGGCCTGCTCACCGTGCAACTGGCGCGGCTGGCCGGCGCCACGACCATCATCCTGTCGACCAGGCAGGCTTCACGGCGCGCACTCGCCGAGGAGTTAGGCGCGACAGCGACGGTCGACCCGATCGCCGGCGACATCATCGATGCCATCGCCGGGCCAACCGGTCTTGTGCCCGGCGGCGCCGACGTGGTGTTCGAATGCGCCGGGGTGCGCGAGACCGTCGAGCAATCAATGCGGCTGGCACGGGCCGGCGGCACGGTCGTCATCGTCGGCGTGACGCCGCAAGGCATGAAAGTGGAATTCGAACCCTTCGACCTGTTGTTTCGCGAACTCAAGGTGCTTGGCTCTTTCCTCAATCCCTACACGCACCGCCGCGCCGCCGAGCTGATCGCGTCGGGCGCGATCGAGGTCGACCGGCTGATCTCCAGGCAAGTGCCGCTCGAAGAGGCGGCTGACGTGATTGCCAACCCACCGGCTCCAGGCGAGGTCAAGGTGCTGGTGGTGCCCGGTTTGGCCTGACGGGCGAGCTTTCGGAGTTGGCGCCGCCCCTTGTCGCCCTGCCGGGCGGATGAGGGGCGGCGTAGACTTCGACAGCGCTACAGTTTGCCGTTGCGCTGCTGGACCATCATGAAGGTGTCGTAATTGTATTCGGCCACCTGCGCCCAGAGATAGTGCTCCTTGCGGAAGCCCTTGATCGAATCCCAGATCTTCTTGAACGGCGCGTTGGAGGCTTCCATTTCGGCGTAGACTTCGTTGGCCTTCTCGAAGCAGGCGGCCATGATGTCCTGGCTGAACGGACGCAGCTTGGCGCCCCCGGCCACCAGCCGCTTCACCGCCGGAGGGTTCAAATAGTCGTATTTCTGCAGCATGTTGGCATCGGCGGCCTGGGCCGCGGTGCGCAGCAGCGACTTGTAGGTCGGCGAAAGCTCTTCGTATTTCGACTTGTTGAACATCAGGTGGACGGTCGGTCCGCCCTCCCACCAGCCGGGATAGTAGTAATAGGGCGCGACCTTGTAGAAGCCGAGCTTCTCGTCGTCATAGGGGCCGACCCATTCGGCGGCGTCGATGGTGCCTTTTTCCAGCGCCGGATAGATGTCGCCGCCGGCGATCTGCTGCGGCACGACGCCGAGCTTCTGCACCACTTTGCCGGCGAAGCCGCCGATGCGCATCTTGAGGCCGGAGAGGTCGGCGACCGTGTTGATCTCCTTGCGGAACCAGCCGCCCATCTGCACGCCGGTGTTGCCGCCGGGCAGGCCGAACAACCCTTGCGTGGCGAGAAACTCGTTGAACAGGTCGATGCCGCCGCCATGGTAGTGCCAGGCGTTCATGCCGCGCGCGTTGAGCGAGAAGGGAACGGCCGCACCCAGCGCCCATGTCGGATCCTTGCCCCAGTAATAATATGCCACCGTGTGGCAGGCTTCGACAGTGCCGGCCGTGGTGGCGTCGGCGGCCTGCAGGCCTGGCACGAGTTCACCGGCGGCAAAGACCTGGATCTGGAAATTGCCGTCGGTGGCTTCCGACAGCATCTTGGAGAACACTTCGGCGCCGCCATAGATGGTGTCGAGCGACTTCGGGAAGGACGACGCAAGCCGCCATGTCACCTTGGGATTTGACTGGGCTATTGCCGGTGCCGCAAGCGTGGCGGCCGCGGCGGCGGCACCGACGCCGGTCACGCCGGCCCTGCGGATGAATGAACGACGATCCATGAAGTTCCTCCCTATTGGATCAACAGACCGACCTCGGGAAATCCTCGGCTCCCGCATCGGTTGGCCGAAACAATACACAGGCGAGAAGCCTAGTCCAGCACGGCGGCCGGATTTGGTGACCAAGCCGTGCAGCCCTGCAACTATAGTCTAACAGCCGGTTTCGTGGCCCATGCGAGATGCTGAAACTTGGCATGGAAAAATTTCGGGAGATCGCCTATTTTGGAGGCAGGACATCCTTGCCCAGATGGAAAACAGAGCCAAATGCACCAGCCGCTCGTCGCCATATCGACCGACGTCCGTCAGTTCGACAACTACACCTGGCATGCCGCCCCACAGCAGTATCTGGAAGCCGCGATCACCGGCGCCGGCGTGTTCCCGCTGCTGGTGCCGTCATTCGGCGACAGGCTCGACTTCGACGAACTCCTGTCCTCAGTCGACGGTGTCATGGTCACCGGCTCGAAGTCCAACGTACATCCCTCGCTTTACGGCGGCGACGCCAGCGAGGCCAACGGCCCTTATGATCCGGCTCGTGACGCCACCACGCTGCCGCTGATCCGCAAGGCGATCGAGCGCGGCGTGCCGCTGCTTGCAATCTGCCGCGGCATCCAGGAGTTGAACGTCGCGCTCGGCGGCACGCTCGGCACCGAGATCCAGGAGCGCGAAGGTTCGCTCGACCACCGCGCGCCCGTGAGCGACAAGCAGGACGAACGCTTCGCCATCCACCAGACCATTTCGATCAAGCCAGGCAGCTGCCTGGCCGGCGTGTTCGGTGCCGGCGACATGAAGGTCAATTCGTTGCACCGCCAGGCGATCGACCGGCTGGGGTCGAAGCTCGAGATCGAGGCTGTCGCCACTGACGGCACGGTCGAAGCGGTTTCGGTCAAGGGGGCCCGCGCCTTTGCCGTCGGGGTCCAATGGCATCCGGAATACTGGGTCAAATCGGACAGCAACTCGGTCAAGATTTTCCGCGCCTTCGGCGATGCGGTACGCCTGCATGCGGCTGCGAAAGCCGGTGCGCGGGCCGCTGCGGAATAATCAGTCTTCCGACTTCAAACCACCGGTGGCTGCCAGCGACAGCAAGGGCGTGGCTGGGGCATAGGATTCGTAACCGTTGCCGTCGGCAATACTGAAAGTGACGATCGGATCGATGCCGTTGGCGCTGAAGGCGACCGAGCCGTCGGTTTGTTCACGCCAGAATTTTGCTTGCTCGATACCTGGCAGGAGCCGGCGGCAGGTCGGCGCGACGGTAACCAGCGACAAGCCATCGGAAATTTCGGCGCCGCGGCTGACCGCGCAAGCCGCCTCGTCGCCATTGGCGACAAGCCTGTAGGTGTTGAACGGGGCGGGCTCGTTGGCCGCGCTTTCCCCAGTGCCGCCATGAAACAGCTGGATACCGCCAAACAGCGCAGCGGCTGCGATCAATGCGGAGAGCGTCTTCATCCTGGTCTTCATCCCTGTACACGGACAGGATAAACAGTGATTTCCAAGGGTTAAGCCGACGTTAATAAATGTGGCAAACTGCCACTCAGCCGCGAGCCCTCACATTCGCAGTCTCCGGCACGGGCGTCAGCGGGCGGTGCTCGCCGAACCAGGACACCAGATTGTCGACGCACAGATCCGCCATGGCGCGGCGCGTGTGCTGCGAGGCCGAACCGACATGCGGCAACAAGGAGGCGTTCGGTGCGTCGAGCAGCGCCTTCGGAACATTCGGCTCGGCGGCGAAGACATCGAGCCCGGCGGCCGCGATGGTGCCGTTGGCCAGGGCTGCCGCAAGGGCGGCCTCATCAACCGTGCTGCCACGGCCGATGTTGACGAAGACGCCGTTGGCGCCGAGCGCCGACAGGATCTCGGCGTTGACTGCCTTCTGTGTCGAAGCGCCGCCAGGCGCCACCGAAATCAGCGTGTCGACCGCTTCGGCGAGGCCCTTGAGCGTCGGGTGATACTGGTAAGCAAGACCTTCGACGCGACGCCGGTTGTGGTAGGCGACCGGTAGGCCGAACGCTTCCAGCCGCCGGGCGATGGCTCGTCCGATGCGGCCCATGCCGAAAATGCCGACGCGGCGTGCACGCAAGGTCAGCCGGCTCAGCGGATAGTCGCCCTTCTTCGCCCAGCTGCCGTCGCGCAGCCAGGTTTCGGCGCGCGGCAGGTCACGGATGGTGTTGATAAGCAGCCCGATCGCGGTGTCGGCGACCTCCTCGGTCAAGACGTCGGGCGTGTTGGTGACCATGATGTTGTTCGCCGCCGCATGGCCAACATCGACCGAATCATAACCGACGCCGAAGGAGGCGATCAGTTCGAGATTGGGCAGCGCATCCATCATCGCCGCGTTGATGCCGGCAAACGAAGCAATGCCCCGCACCGTGCTGCTCATCTCGTCGGTGACCAGCGCCGGATCGGCGCGCTCGATGGCGATGCGCCTGAAGGTCCGCTCGATGCGCCCAACCGCGTGGTCGCTGAAACCCGCCGGCACCAGAATGGCGACGGCTTGCAACTCTTCGGCCTTCATCATGCACGCTCCACCGGTTTGCCGGTCGACTGGCGCACATGCAGTTCCGGCTTGATCAATTCCTGCGAGGGCCGCACCGTCTGCCCGTTGAGCTTGTCGAGCAGTGCGCTGGCGGCGCGGCGGCCAACCTCGCGCTGCCCGTTCCAGACGGTGGTCAGCGCCGGCGTGGCGATCGCCGCCTCTTCGAGATCGTCATAGCCGGTGACGGAGATGTCGACGCCGGGCACCAGGCCGGCACGCGCGATACCGTTCATCAATCCGATGGCGACAAGGTCGTTCCAGCAGCAGGCCGCGGTCGGCTTGTCCTTCAGTGCCAGGAACTGCCCGGCGGCCTCGAAGCCGGCCTGCTTGGTGCGCGGGCCGGCAATGCGCCAGGACGGCCTGACTTCCATTCCTGCCGCTTCCATGGCGTTGACATAGCCCTGATAGCGGTCGCGTCCGGTCGAGGTCTGGTCGGTGCCGCCGATCATGGCGATGCGCTTGTGGCCGAGCGAGATCAGGTGATTGGTGGCGAGCCCCGTTCCATAGGCATCGTCGCCGCGGAACACCGGCACGTCGGCGCCCTCGACAGTGCGCGCGATCAGCACCGCCGGCAGGCCGTTCTCCTCGGCCATCACGATGTCGGAAGCCGGGGTGCCGATGGCCGGTGACATGATGACGCCATCGGCGCCGAGCTGCAGCAGCGTGTCGATGAAGGTGCGCTGCTTCTCGAGCTGGTCGTAGTGGTTGGACAGGATGAAGGTCTGCCGGCTGCGGTCGAGCTCGCTTTCGATCGAGCGCAGTATCTCGGCGAAGAACGGGTTCATGATGTCGTGCACGACGACGCCGACAATCCCCGAGCGCGAGGTGCGCAGGCTGGCGGCGCGGCGGTTGTAGATATAGCCGATGGCGCGGGCATGCTCCTTGATGCGGTCGCGCGTCGAGCCGGCGACCAATGGGCTGTCGCGCAGCGCCAGCGAAACCGTGGCCGTGGACACGCCGAGCGCATCCGCGATCGTCGAAAGCTTGATTTTTTGTGCCAGCGCCTTGCGCTCCCCGAACGACCTGAATTCTGACCTAAACTGTTTAAAGGCGGCGTTATGCCACCGATCGGGGGCAAATCAAAGTTTTTTTGCCAGCGCTTCCGCCTCGACATCGGAAGCCGCGCGGCTCTGCAGCCGAAGCCGGTGTTCGCGGTGCACGATGTAGAGGCCACTGGCGACGATGATGGCCGCGCCGAGCAGCGTCCAGCGGTCGGGGAACTGCTTGAAGACGATCCAGCCGGAAATGATCATCCACACCATCTGCGAATAGGGATAGGGAGCGAGCGCCGTTGTCGTCGCCAGCCGGTAGGCCTGGACCAGCAGCCAGTGCCCGACGCCGCCGAACACGCCAAGCATGAGCAGGATGAACCAGTGCCAGCCATCATGCGGCAGCGAGAACGAGAACGGCAGCAGGGGCAACAGCAGCACCGTCGGCGCGAGCGCCGAAAACAAGATAAGGCTTTCCGGAGTTTCGGTCGCCGACATGCGGCGGGTCATGATGACGTAGAAGCAGTTCGACAGCATCGAGCCGAGCGCGAAGAGATGCCCGATGCCGAAAACGCCGACACCCGGCCTGGTGATGATCAGAACACCGGTGAAGGCAGCCACGATAGCCAGCCAACGCCGCCAGCCGGCCCATTCGCCGAGCAGCGGGCCGGCAAGTGCGGTGATCACCATCGGTCCAAAGAAATAGATCGATGTCGTCTCGGCCAATTGCAGGGACCGCAGCGCCAGGACGTTGAAAATGGTGGAGCCGAACAGGAACAGTCCGCGCAGCACATGCGCCGGCAGACTGACCGGGCGAAACCGCACCGGCTGGCGCCAGCCGCGCAGGAGAGCGCCGACCAATACGACATGCACGGCAAAGCGCACCCAGGCGACGATCAGCACCGAGACCCCGGCCAGGACAAGATATTTGCTTGAGGTGTCGAGGAAGGTGAAGAAGACATAGGTGGAAAGCATGCACAGGATCGCCACCGGCGGCGTCGCGCTTTCTAAGTGTCTTTGGGGAGCATTCACTTGCAGGCCGGGAAAAGCTGGGCTGAAGCCCACCTTTGCGGGAATTGCCGCTTGCCGGCAAGCCAATTGTCGCCCGCTGCCGCGCCTGAGCGTGCTGGCCTAACAACAGGTGCCGCCAGGCTTAGTCCATGCCTATGTCGCTAGGCGTGCATGCGGGCGCCCTTGGTAACCTTGTCGACCACCTTCTTCTCGGCGCGCAGCGCGATGCCGACCACCTTGGCGTCTTCGGGCGCAAACTCGGCGAAGACGGCGCGATTGGCGGCGTCGAAGCCGGTCGAAAACATCTTCTCGACATAGAGCGAGGTCGTCACGCCACGCTCGAGCGTGCGCCGGTGGATCGCAGCGAGCGTCGCCTGATCCGCCGACAGCACGATGACCGGCTGGATCGACAGCGGATTGTAAAGATTGCCTGACCGGTCGCGGTAGGGTTCGCCAATGATGCCAGGGAACTGGGCGACGACGCCGCTGGTCAGGAAGGCCGTGACGTTGAGTTTCTGCCAGACCGGCAGGTCCTCCCTGAGCACGATTGCAAATTTCGTATCGAACATGAGACATTACCCATTCGAACTGTCCCCATTCGAGGCTGAAGGAGACGATGTCGCACGATCTAGGCAGCCAGGCCTTCGAGGGTCTTGGACGTTTGTGCGCCGATGCGGCGCAAAACTGCATCATTTCCGCTCCCGACCCTGCGGGCATGGAGCGGATCGAGGCGCGGTTCCACGGCAGCGCCTTCGACCTGCACCGCCATGACACCTATGCGATCGGGGTGACGCTGCAGGGCGTGCAGACCTTTCGCTATCGTGGTGCGACGCGGGTAAGCCTGCCCGGCCAGATCATCGTGCTGCATCCCGACGAATTGCATGACGGCGGCGCCGGCACCGAGGACGGGTTGCGCTACAGGATGCTCTATCTCGAACCGTCGCTGATGCTCGACTGCCTTGGCGGCGCATCGTTGCCCTTCGTCAGGGACGCCGTGGTGACGGACGATGCCTTTTGCGCAACGCTGCTTTCGGCACTGGGGCCGCTGGAGCAGGAACTCGACGAACTGTTCGTCGACGACTTCCTGGCGCAGCTGATACAGAGGCTCTCGCGGCACGCCGGCCAGCCGGGCAAGCCGATGGCCAGGACGGCGTGGCAAGCGGCAGCGGCCGCGCGTGACTATCTCACGGAAAACCTGAACCGTCCGGTGGGTTCGAGCGAATTGGAGGCGATCACCGGGCTCGACCGCTATGCCTTGTCACGGCATTTCCGCGCCGCCTTCTCAACCAGCCCGCATCGTTTCCTGGTGATGCGCCGGCTTCAGCACGCGCGGCGGATGATCATGGCCGGCGAACCATTGGCGCAGATTGCCGTCGAGGCCGGCTTCAGCGACCAGAGCCATTTCAACAGGCAATTCAAGAAGGCGTTCGGCATGACGCCGGGACGCTGGTCTTCGCTGATCCGTGGACCGGCCGCGATGGCGGCGGCCTGATCGTCGTACCGGACGATCAGTCGTCCGACTCGGCGTCGTCGTCCATCAACACCAGCTCCTCGTTGGAGAGGTTGGCCTCGATGCGGGCAAGCAGCTTGAACAGCGCCTTCTGGTCCTTCTTGTCGAGGCCTTTCAGCGCCTGCTTCTCGGTCTTCTTCACCGACTTTTCGATGGCGCGGATGGTTTCGCGGCCGGTGTCGGTCAAGAAGATGTGCGCCTGGCGGGCATCGGCCTCGGAGGCGCGCTTTTCCAGGAAACCCTGCGCCTGCAGCCTGTTGATGGTCTTGGTGATGGTGGGCGGGCGCACGCCGAGGCGACCGGCAAGATTGCCCGGCGTCTGGCCGTCCTCGCGGTCGAGCGCCAGCATGATCTGGTCCTGGCCGGCATAGAAGCCGTGCGCCAGAAGCCGAGCCGCCAGTGCGGTCCTTGCCAGCCTTGCCGCGGAATGCAGCCGGCTCATCGTTGCAGTCTTGTCCGCCTTGGCCATGGTCATCCCTCTTCGGCCGTACCGGTGCGTGCAGCATAGACGCAGCCGGCCGGTTGGCAATCGACGATCGAAAAGATTCCGGCGCTTCAAACAGCTTTGCCGGCAAGCATTGCGGTGTCCGCCGTGGCTAATGCCAGATGTTTATTTCAGTTAGATGACAAACGAGTTTCGGCAGTTGCGGATTCACAGCCACCGAGCGGGCGCGATGTGACGGTCGGCAGACCTGGACGGACGCCCCGTTTGTCGTCACGTCGCGGAGGCAGCGAAGCTTTTCGCAGCCAGGATCGTGGGACAATCCCGGGGGGGCCGCCTTGGCCCATTGGTTTGCCCCGTGCAAAAGCCCGGCACACATCCTATATGGAACCGACAATCCCTTTCGCGGCCCCAGATTTTGGCCTAGTCAGTTCGAGGCAAGCCATGAGCGACGCACAGACGCAGATCCCCGTAACCGTTCTCACCGGCTATCTCGGTGCCGGCAAGACGACACTGCTCAACCGCATCCTGTCGGAGAGCCACGGCAAGCGCTACGCCGTCATCGTCAATGAATTCGGCGAAATCGGCATCGACAACGACCTGATCGTGGAATCCGACGAGGAGATCTACGAGATGAACAATGGCTGCGTCTGCTGCACTGTGCGCGGTGACCTGATCCGCGTCGTCGAAGGCCTGATGCGCCGCCCCGGCCGCTTCGACGCCATCGTGGTCGAGACCACCGGTCTCGCCGATCCGGTGCCTGTGGCGCAGACCTTCTTCATGGACGACGACGTGCGCTCCAAGACCAAGCTCGACGCGGTGGTAGCGCTGGTCGACGCCAAGCATCTGCCGCTCCGGCTCAAGGATTCCAGGGAAGCCGAGGACCAGATCGCCTTCGCCGACGTCGTCGTGCTCAACAAGACCGATCTGGTCACGCCCGAAGAGCTTGCCAAGGTCGAGGCGACGATCCGCGCCATCAATCCGGCGGCGAGGATCCACCGCACGACGCGCGCCGGTGTCGCCCTTTCCGAGGTGCTCGACCGTGGCGCCTTCGACCTCTCCAAGGCGCTGGAAAACGATCCGCATTTCCTCGAGGCGCATGACGACCACGATCACCATCATCATGCCCACGATGGTCACGATCACCATGACCATCATGGGCATGACCACCACCATCATGCGCATCCCTCCGACATCCATGATGTGACGGTGCAGTCGGTGTCGCTGCGCGGCGGCGAGATGGACCCGAAGAAATTCTTCCCGTGGATCGAGAAGATCACCCAGATGGAAGGCCCGAACATCCTGCGGCTGAAGGGCATCATCGCGCTCAAGGGCGACGATGAGCGCTACGTCATCCAGGGTGTGCACATGATCATCGAGGGCGACCACCAGCGCGCCTGGAAAGACGGCGAGAAACACGAGAGCCGGCTGGTGTTCATCGGCCGCGAACTCGACGCCGAGCGGCTGAAGAAGAGCTTTGACGCCTGCCAGGCTGCTTGATTTCCGAAGTTTATAGCGCTAGCGCTGCCCGTTCTTCCTTCTCCCCTTGTGGGAGAAGGTGGCCTCGCGAAGCGAGGTCGGATGAGGGGTGTTCCAGCTTGGCGCCNGTTCTTCCTTCTCCCCTTGTGGGAGAAGGTGGCCTCGCGAAGCGAGGTCGGATGAGGGGTGTTCCAGCTTGGCAATGACGGCACTCCGTCACGCACCCCTCATCCGTCTCGGCGCTGCGCGCCGATCCACCTTCTCCCACAGGGGGAGAAGGCGGAGCGCACCCAGCCGCGCTGGCGGCTTCCGATCGAATGGAATGTTCTTACATGCCCACCGTCGCCCCGCTTGATCTCGAAGGCCACTGCCTTGCCGCCGTCTTCCTCGGCGATGTGCCGCATTTCGTGCTGGCCGATGGCGCCGTCCACCGGCTCGACAATGGCCACAAGACGGTTCAGGCCAATGACGGGCTGCTCGCGGCCTTCCACGACGCAGCCAACGACCGGCTGATCACCGGCGGTGAGGACGGCAAGGTGTTTGCCGTGAAGGCAGGTGGCGAGGCACAGGAATTGGCGACAGCCGGCAAGAAGTGGATCACCAGCGTCGCGGCCGGACCGCAGGGCGCCATTGCCTATGCGACGGGGAAAACCGCCTTCGTGCGTTTCGCCGACGGCAAGACCCGGGAATTCGTCCATCCGCGCTCGGTCGAGGGACTGGCGTTTTCGCCCAAGGGCATGCGCTTCGGTGTTGCCCGCTACAATGGCGCGACGCTGCATTTCCCAGCCGCCGAGGGCAAGCCGGTGGAACTTGAATGGGCCGGCGCCCACACCGGCATCACCTTTTCGCCGGACGGCGCCTTCCTCGTCACCACCATGCAGGAAAACGCCTTGCACGGCTGGAAGCTGGCGGACGGCAAGCACATGCGCATGACCGGCTATCCCGGCAAGGTCAAAAGCCTGTCATGGAGCGTCAAAGGCAAATGGCTGGCGAGTTCCGGCGCGCCGGCGGCGATCGTCTGGCCGTTTTCAGGCAAGGACGGCCCGATGGGCAAGGCGCCGCTGGAACTCGGCACGCGCGGCAACGCCATGGTGACGGCAGTCGCTTGCCACCCGAGCCAGGATGTCGTCGCCGTCGGCTATGATGACGGCATGGTGATGGCGGTGCGCTTCTCGGACGCCAAGGAAGTGCTGTTGCGGCGGCCAGGCAAGGGCGCGATCACCTCGATGATGTGGGACAAGGAAGAACGCCGCATCGCCTTCGGCAGTGCCGCCGGCGACTGCGGCGTCATCGACATCACGGCGTAGTTTCAAAATAGCGGATCACTCGGCGCCGCACGACACCTTGCCCGTCAACTCCGTCGGCTTGCCGTCCTTGTCCGTGTCGGCGGCATTGTCATAGACGGCAAGCGTGTACTGCCCGTCATAGACGCCTTCGTCGCTGGTTTTGGTCAGGATCGTCAGTTCAACTGAATTGAAGGTGCTTGCCACCTCGTACTCGCGGTAGATGTTCAGCCGCAGCTCCTTGTCGTCCAGCCAGTACTGGGTCAGGTTGGAATCCTCGAACACCGTCTTGCGCAATCCGTCGCCGGCCGGCCGCGCCTTGATTTCGAGATCGCCGCGAAAGTTGAAGGTCGGGCCGCCCATTCCTCTGGTGACGCCGGCGCCGACGTCGAATGTGACAGCCGTATCGTCGGCGTTGCACCAGATGCCGCCCGAGGCGAGGGCCGCGCCGGCCGACGACAGAAACATTGCCACACAGACAATCGTCCGCATTTTTGCCTCCCCACCTCAATCCTACACTCATATTGGCGCTGACTTCAGCGGCACGGTCAAGCGCCGCTGCCGAACGCTGCGCCAATAGAGGACGGGCGCCCGGCCAATTGCGGATGCCGACACGGATTGGCTAAGAGGAACGATCAGAGGGGTTTCCATGCACAGCAGCGACATGTCAAAGACGGTCATCGGCGGCATCAGCCGCGACCGCATCGCCAATCTGCGCGAGACCGAAGGAGAAGTGTTCCGCAAGGCACGGCCGAAATCGCAAGCGAAGGTCGGCAACGGCCTGCCCGGCTTCTTCGGCGGCGTGCCAATGCACTGGATGAAGGACTGGCCAACGCCATTTCCGATCCTGGTCGACAGCGCCAGGGGCGCCACGATCACCGACATCGACGGCAACAGGCTCGACGATTTCTGCCTCGGCGACACCGGCTCGATGTTCGGTCATTCGCCGCCAGCGGTGGCGCGCGCCATCCGCCGCCAGGCCGGGCGCGGGCTGACCTATATGCTGCCTTCGGAAGACGCGCTCGCCATCGGGCCGCTGCTGCAGCAGCGTTTCGGCCTGCCGTTCTGGCAGATCGCGACGACGGCGACCGACGCCAACCGCTTTGCGCTGCGCGTCGCCCGCGCCGTCACCGGCCGGGAAAAGATCCTGGTCTTCAACGGCTGCTATCACGGCTCGGTGGACGAGACGATGGTGCGGCTGATCGACGGAAAGCCCGTCAACCGGCCGGGACTGGCTGGCGAGTTCCGCGACCTGACCCGAACGGCCAAGGTCATCGAGTTCAACAACATTCCGGCGCTCGAGGCAGCGCTCAAGGACAAGGATGTCGCCTGCGTCATCGCGGAACCGGTGCTGACCAATTCCTGCATGGTTCTGGCCGATCCCGGCTTCCACGATGCGTTGCGGCGTCTCACCCGCGCGACCGGCACGCTGCTTCTGATCGACGAAACGCACACGATTTCGACCGGTCCGGGCGGCTACACAAGGAAATACGGGCTCGATCCGGACTTGTTCGTGCTGGGCAAGCCGATCGCCGGCGGTGTGCCGGCAAGCGTCTGGGGCATGAGCGACGAGGTCGCCTCGCGCTACGCCGATTACAACAGGACGAAGGAACCGGGCTATTCCGGCATGGGCACGACGCTCTCGGCCAACCCGCTGCAGTTCGCCACCATGCGCGCCACGCTCGAAGAGGTGATGACCGAGGACAATTACGCTCGCATGGACCATCTGGCACGGCAGCTCGATGCCGGCCTGACCGGCGCGATCGACCGCTATCGCCTGCCCTGGCATGTCGCCCGTGTCGGCGCCCGGGTCGAGTTCATCTGCGCGCCCGGCCCGCTGCGCAATGGCGCCGAGGCGGAGGGTGCGCATGCGCCGGAGCTGGAAGCCGCCATCCATGTCGCGCTGGTCAATCGCGGCGTGTTGATCGCGCCCTTCCACAACATGATGCTGATCTCGCCGGCGACGTCAGGCGCCCAGGTCAACCGGCTGATCGCCGCCTTCGGCGCGGTTGCGGCAAAGCTTGCGGCATGAGACAAGCGGCCATGGACAATGCCATCGTGACCTCACCTTCGGGCTCCTCGCCCACCGAGGCGCAAGCCTTTCTCGACGCCCATCCCGAAATCGAAGCCTTCGATATCGTGCTGACAGACGCCAATGGCGTCGGCCGCGGCAAGATCGTGCGCCGGCATGAGCTGAAAAGCATCTTCGAGGGCGGCCGCCACATGCCGATCTCGATCCTCGGCCTCGACATCACCGGCGAGGATGTGCACGAAACCGGACTGATCTGGACGACCGGTGACGGCGATCTCCGGGCATGGCCGATCCCCGGCACGCTTGTGCCGCTCCATGGCACCAACCCGCCGCGCGGCCAAGTGCTGATGGCGATGTACCATCTCGAAGGCCAGCCGATGTCTTCGGACCCGCGGCTGGCACTGGCCCGGCAAGTCGACATACTGGCGGCAAAGGGCCTCTATCCGGCCGGTGCCTTCGAACTCGAATTTTTCCTGCTGGCCAACGAACGCGACGCCGACGGCAAGGTGCAGCCGGCGCGCGCGGTGCTTGACGGCCGGGTCTCAGGCAAGACGGAAGTTTATTCCGTCGACCATCTGCACGGCATGGAGCCGCTGTTCTCCGACATCTATGCGGCCGCCAAGGTGCAGGGAATTCCGGCCGAGACGGTGATTTCCGAATATGCGCCGGGCCAGTACGAATTGACGCTGAACTACCGCAAGGACGTGATGCGGGCAGCCGACGACCTCGTCATGCTGAAGCGGCTGGTGCGGGCACAGGCGCGCCGTCACGGCGTCACCGCCTGTTTCATGGCCAAGCCGATCGAGAAATACGCCGGTTCGGGCATGCATTTCCACGTCTCGCTGCAGGACAAGGCGGGCCGAAACGTATTTTCGGAAGCCGGCGGCGAAAGCTGGTCGCTGCCCCTGCTGCGCGGTCTCGGCGGCCTGATCCAGACGATGGCGGAATCGATGCTGGTGTTTGCGCCGCACGCCAATTCCTGGCGGCGTTTCGTCTCGCAATCCTACGCCCCGGTCGCACCGACCTGGGGCGTCAACAACCGTTCCGTGGCGTTGCGCGTGCCGGCGGGCGACGCCAAGAACCGGCGCATCGAGCACCGGCCGTCCGGTGTCGACGCCAACCCCTACCTGATTGCCGCGACAGTGCTCGCCGGTATCATCAAGGGCCTCGACGAGGGGCTTGATCCCGGCCCCGAAACGACCGGCAATGGCTATGAGGCGGCCGTCACCCGTACGACGATGCCGGCCGACTGGCGCGCCGCCATCGAGGCCGCGAGGGGGTCGAGCTTCCTGAAGGGTGCGCTCGGCGAGGATTTGCACCGCACCTTCGTGGCGATCAAGCAGTCCGAATATCTTCGCGTCGCGCGCACGGTGAGCGAACTGGATTATCATCTCTACCTGCACGAGGTCTGAGCAGGGAACCATCGCCCCCTTCGACCATTTCAATATTGGAATGGACGAGGCAGGATGATGGCGACCACAGGCCTTCCGCGCGATGCGAAGATGCCGGCCCGGCGCGTTTCCGCGCCACGCGCCGAACTGAAATCGGACGAGCCTGATGCCAACTCGATCCCGGAACTGCGCGAGGCGGCGGAAGGTTGCCGTCGCTGTCCGCTGTGGCGCAATGCAACGCAGACCGTGTTCGGCGAAGGGCCTGATGGGGCCAAGGTGATCTTCGTCGGCGAACAGCCCGGTGACCAGGAGGATCTCGCCGGCAAACCATTTGTCGGCCCGGCGGGCAGGGTGTTCGATGCCATCCTTGATGACGCGGACGTTGACCGTCAAAAAGTCTACGTCACCAACGCGGTCAAGCACTTCAAATTCGAGCCGCGCGGCAAGCGTCGCATCCACTCCAAGCCGAATGCCGGCGAGGTTCAGGCTTGCCGCTGGTGGCTCGACCAGGAGTTCGATCTCATCAAGCCGAACCTCGCCGTGGCGCTCGGCGCCACTGCGGCATTGTCGCTGCTGGGCAAGGCGATCCCGGTGACGAAGATGCGCGGCCAGGTGATCGAGCGCGAGGACGGCTTGCGTGTGTTCGTCACCATCCACCCCTCCTTCATCCTGCGCATCCGCGAGGCCGCGGACAAGGCGGCCGAACGCGAGCGCTTCCTGCAGGACATGAAGCAGGTGAAGCGGTTGATGGCTGCTTGAGTTGTTACCCTAACGTATAAGGATCGCCCGGAGATCATTGACATTCGTGCCCGTCGGGCCGGGCACGAAAAGGTCGCCGACGGCGTCGAACGCCGTCCAGGCGTTGTTGCCCGCCAGCATGGCCTTGGCATCCACACCCGCCGCCCGCATGCGCGAAACGGTCGAACCATCGGCGAAGGCGCCGGCATTGTCTTCCGACCCGTCGATGCCGTCCGTGTCGGCGGCCAAGGCGTGGACACCCTCAACGCCGTTGGTGCCGATGGCGAAGGCGAGCAGGAATTCCGAGTTGCGGCCACCCTTGCCCTTGGCGCGCAAAGTCACGGTTGTTTCGCCACCGGACAGGATCAGCACCGGCTTTTGGAATGGGCGGTTGCGCGTCGCGACCTCACGCGCAATCGCCGCATGCACGCCGCCGACCTCACGCGCTTCGCCCTCGATGGCGTCGGAGAGGATGACCGCTTCGATGCCCCGGCGCCTCGCTTCCGCCGCGGCCGCTTCCAGCGAGACGCCGGCCGAGGCGATGAGATGCACCTCGTTGCGCGAAAAGCGCTGATCGTCGGGATTTGGGGCATCGGCAGCCGGCGAATTGATGTGCGCCATCACCGCAGCCGGCAGCTTCATGCCATAGGCCGCTATCGATGCCAGCGCATCTTCACGGCTGCCAACGTCCGGCACGGTTGGCCCGGAGGCGACAAGTGCAGGATTGTCGCCGGGAATGTCGGAGACAACCAGCGACACCACCTTGGCCGGCCATGCGGCGGCCGCCAGCCGGCCACCCTTGATGGTGGAAAGGTGCTTGCGGATGGTGTTCATCGCCGCGATCGGTGCGCCGGAAGCAAGCAGCGCCTCGTTGACGGCTATCTCGTCGGCGAGGGTCAGGCCGGCGGCCGGCGACGGCAGCAGCGCCGAGCCGCCGCCGGAAATCAGCGCCACGACAAGGTCGTCCGCGGTCAGCCCCCGGACCTTTTCCAGCAATCGCCGCGAGGCTTCCAGGCCAGCGGCGTCCGGCACAGGATGCGCCGCCTCGATGATCTCGATCCGCTCGCATTTGGCACCATAGCCGTAGCGGGTGACAACCAGACCTTCGATCGGCCCGTCCCAGACCTTCTCGAATGCCGCCGCCATCTGCGCCGAGCCTTTTCCCGCGCCAATGACGATGGTGCGACCTTTGGGTCTGGCCGGCAGATGATCCCTGATGGTGCGCTCCGGATCGGCGGCGGCGACGGCGGCGTCGAAGATCGAGATGAGGAAGGCCTTGGGGTCGAGCTCTGTCATTTGGCTTCCGGCGGCAAGGCAAGCTCTTGGCGGTCGATGCCCAGGTGTGCGCACAGCGCATCGACGACCACGCCGTGATCCTCGCGCTCCGGCAGGCCGGACACCGCGATCACGCCGATGACGCCGGAGCCCTTGACCGTGACCGGAAAACCACCGCCGGCCAACACATAGTCCGAGATGTCGAGGCCTTCGCCGACCTTGAAGGTGCGGTCCGGGCGTTGCTGCTCCAGCACCAGCCGATAGGTGCTCCTGAGATACCGCCTGACGACGTTGATCTTGCGCCGCGCCCAGTCGGGATTGGAGGCGTTCGAGCCCGGCATCGCCGCATAGAACAGCGGCCGGTCGAAAGTCCTGATGTCGACGATAACTGGCATGTTCTCGGCAAGCGCGCGGTCGCGGATGGCCGAACCGATCTTGAAAGCGACAGCCTCGTCGAAGGCGGGAAAGACAAGAACCTCTTCCTGTCTCTTGATCAGAGCGATGTCGTCCGCGGCGGCCATTTTCTTCCTCCGAAAATCGTCACACGTCGTTTGTACGACAAGCTCTGCCCGGTCAAGCTCCGTCGCAGCGGTCGTCTTGCCCCGCCAGCGTCGCCCCCCCACTCCACCGAGTTGCGGTCCTCTCCCCTCGGCGGTCGGTCTTAAACCGCGATCATGTCTGTCTTCGCTGCCCGCCCGGCGACATAGACCTCGCGCACGGCGCGGTCATCGCCCAGCGTCTGCAGGAGAAACAGTTCCTGGGCCAGGGTCTCGACCGTTTCCATCCTGAGCCGCATCGCCGGCGTGGCGTTCGCATCCAGCACCACGATGTCGGCATCGGTGCCTTCGGTCAGCGTGCCGATCCTTTCCACCGCCGACAGCGCCTCGGCATTGCCGCGCGTGATCTGCCAGAAAGACTGGAACGGGTTCAGCTTCTCGCCATTCAACGCGATCACCTTGTAGCCCTCGTCCATGGTGCGCAGCATCGAATAGTTGGTGCCGCCGCCGACATCGGTGGCGGCGGCGATGCGCAGCGCTTTGTCACGCTTGCGGTAGCGCTGATAATCGAACAGGCCGGAGCCGAGGAAGAGGTTGGAGGTCGGACAGAATACCGCAACCGAGCCGCTATTCGACAGCGCGTCCGCCTCGCGCTCGGAGAGATGGATGCAGTGGCCGAACAGGCTCTTTTTGCCCAGCAGGCCGTAATGCTCGTAGACCTCGGTGTAGTCGCGCGACCACGGATAAAGCTGTTGTGTGAAGGCGATCTCGGCGTGGTTTTCCGACAGATGCGTCTGCATGTGCAGGTCGGGGTGCTCGCGGCAGAGCGCTCCTGCCATCTCCATCTGCTGCGGCGACGAGGTGATGGCGAAGCGCGGGGTGATGGCATAAAGCTGGCGCCCCTTGCCATGCCATTCCTTTATCAGCGCCTTGGTGTCGTCATAACCGGATTGCGGCGTGTCGAGCACACCTTCGGGCGCATTGCGGTCCATCATCACCTTGCCGGCGATGTTGAGCATGTTGCGATCGTGCGATTCGGCGAAGAAGGCCTCCGCCGAGGCCTTGTGCACCGAGCAGTAGGCGACCACCGTCGTGGTGCCGTGACGCACCATCTCGTCGAGGAACAGCCGCGCTATGCGGCGTCCATGCTGCGCGTTGGCGAATTTTTTCTCCTCCGGGAAGGTGTAGGTGTTCAGCCAGTCGAGCAGTTCGGCGCCATAGGAAGCAATGACCTGCATCTGCGGAAAATGCGCATGCGCATCGATCAAGCCGGGCAGCAACAGATGCGGCCGGTGGTCGATTTTTCTCACCGCCTCGCCAGCCTGCTTTTCGACGTCGGCATAGGCACCGGCGGCGACGATCCTGCCATCGCCGATCAGCAGGCCGCCATCTTCCTCGTAGCGCCAGGCCGAATGGTCGTCGATGGTTTGCGGCCAGCGCTCGAAGGACAGCGTGCGGCCGCGCAGAAGTATCGAGGTCATGCCTATTTCCCTGCGCCTTCGAACCAGGCCACCAGCAGCGCCCGCTCCTTGTCTGATATCTGCGAGACATTGGCAGGCGGCATGGCGTGGCTGCGTCCGGCCTGCAGATAAATCTCGCGGGCATGCTCGGCGATACCTGCGTCGGTGTCGAGCATCACGCCCTTGGGTGCATGATAGATGCCCTCATAGACCGGCTCCGCCGCATGGCACATCGAACAGCGGCCGAGCACGGTGTCGCGCACGGCGGGGAAATGCGCGGAGGCGATATAGAGTTCCGCCGATGCGGATGGCTTGGGTTCGTCGGTCAGCACCCTCGGCACGGTCGACAGCCAGATGATGATGATGAATAGGACAAGGGCGCCCAGCCAGGTCCAGTGCGGGTTGCCCTTGCGCGCATGGACGCTGTTGAAATAGTGCCGGATCAGCACGCCGATGATGAACACCAGCGAGGCGATGACCCAGTTGAACTCGGTCCCGAACGCCAGCGGATAATGGTTCGACAGCATCAGGAAGAGCACCGGCAGCGTCAGATAGTTGTTGTGGAGCGAGCGCTGCTTGGCGATCTTGCCGTATTTCGGATCGGGCTTGCGGCCGGCGATGAGGTCGGCAACGACGATCTTCTGGTTGGGGATGATGACCATGAAGACATTGGCCGACATGATGGTGGCGGTGATGGCGCCCAGATGCAGGAAGGCGGCGCGGCCAGTGAACAGGTGCGTCAGCCCCCAGGCGATGAACACCAGCACGCAGTAGAGCACCAGCATCAGGCCGGTATCGCTTTTGCCCAGCGGCGAGCGGCACAGGAGATCATAAACCACCCAGCCGACGCCGATTGTCGCCATGGACAGCAAGATGCCCACGGGTACCGACATCGGCAGCACGTTGGGATCGATCAGGAACAGATCGGCTCCGGCATAATAGACCACGCACAGCATGGCGAAGCCTGACAGCCAGGTGGCGTAGGATTCCCATTTGAACCAGGTCAGGTGCTCGGGCATCTCGGCCGGCGCCACCAGATATTTCTGGATGTGGTAGAAGCCGCCGCCATGCACCTGCCATTCCTCGCCGAAGGCACCGACCGGCATGCCCGGACGCTGGCGCAAGCCAAGATCGAGCGCGACGAAATAGAAAGACGAGCCGATCCAGGCGATGCCGGTGATGACATGCAGCCAGCGCACGGCGAAGCTCAGCCAGTCCCAGAAAATCGCGAAATCCATCATTGACGTCGTCCCTGCCGATGACGCGACTTTACGGTGTCGCGCGCAAACGAAAAGAGGCGACGTGTACGATGACTTTCAAAAAAAAATGGAAAATACTACAGCGCCGCGCGTCCTCTTGGACGCGCAAAGGACGCTGTAGCACTTTGATCTGGCGCATGATCCTTTCCGAAAATCGATTCCGATTTTTCGGGGTCATGCGCTAGGCTAATCGCTGCAAACCGGCGAAGGTGCTCCGCATGGCCTATCTCGACAACATCGCCGTTTTCGTCCGCGTCGTCGAACTCGGCAATCTGTCGGCGGCGGGCCGTGACATGCGCATTTCGCCGGCGGTCGCCTCCAACCGCATCAAGGAGTTGGAAAAGCATCTTGGCGTGCGGCTGTTCAACCGCACCACGCGGCAATTGATGCCGACCGAGCACGGCACGGTTTTTTATGCGGGCGCCAAGCAGGTGCTGGAAGCGATCACCGAAGCGGAGGCCGCCGTCTCGGCGCTGTCCGGCCAGCCGCGCGGCACCATCCGCGTAACCGCGCCGCTCGGCCTCGGCCGCCGGCTGGTGGCCTCGGGCATCCCCGATTTCCACGACAAATACCCCGACATCGAGGTGCGGCTGAGGCTCTCGGACCACAATGTCGATATCATGAAGGAAGGCATCGACGTCGCTTTCCGGCTCGGCATCATCGAGGATTCCAGCCTCAGGATGCGCGGCATCATGGAATGCGAACGCGTGCTGGTGGCGGCGCCGAAATATCTGGAGGCGCGCGGCGAACCGGTGGAGCCGCAGGAACTGATCGGCCGCAAGCACGATTGCCTGATGCTGCGCTATTCCGGTGCGCGCGAATATGTGTGGACACTGCAGACACCCACCGGGCCGCAGAAATTCGAAGTGCATGGCCCCTACGACACCGATGACGGCGATGTGCTGACCGGCTGGGCGCTGTCCGGGCGCGGCATCATCAACAAGCCGCGCTTCGAGGTCGAACCCTTTATACGCGACCGGCGGCTGAAGGTGATCCTGAACAGCACCCCGCCGACGCCGGTGCAGTTCGCCGCCGTCTATCCGCACAAGAAGCTGCAGGACCCCAAGGTGCGCCTGCTGCTCGACTTCATGGCCGAGCGCTGCCAGCGGCTGATCAACGATATACTGGCGGGCAAATAGGGACTGGCTGGAAAGTGAACGGCTCCTGGCCCAGTCTAAGGGGTTGCCTTGCGCGAAGGCGAACTTAGGTTCGCATGCAACGCCTCATGGTCGATGAATGCGCGACGAGCAAACCACAATGCATCTCACCGTTTCGCTCAACATTGCTTCCATGGCCGGCCAGACCAGCGCGCTCACTTTCAGGGATGTGGCCGGCTTTGTCCGGCAGGCGGAAGCGGCCGGGCTGGATATGATTATCCTTGAAGACTCCGCGCCAGATGCCCCCGCGTCCATCAGCCCTTTCGAAGCGACCACCTTGCTGGCCGCATTGGCGACCGTGACAAGCAGGATCGGGCTGGTCGCCGCGGCCTCGACCGTCGCCCACCAGCCCTACAATCTGGCGCGCCGTTTCGCCTCGCTCGACATTATCAGCCATGGCCGCGCCGGCTGGCACGCGACGATGGCGCAGGCGTCACGCGAGGCGGCCAATTTCAGCCGGCCGGATGAATTTTCCAACGATGATTTCCGCCGCCGCACCGAGGAATATATCGGGATCGTACGAGGCTTGTGGCAGGGCTGGGACGCGGATGCGCTGCTGTTCGACAAGGGCGGCGGCCGCTTCCATGACCCGGCAAAGATGCACCTGCTCGACCACAAGGGCGAATTTTTCTCGGTGCGCGGCCCGCTCAACGTCGCGCGCTCGCCGCAGGATCAGCCGGTGCTGGTGCTGTCCGTTCTGTCCGAAGCCGACATGGATATCGCCGCCCGGACCGCCGACGTCATCCTCCTGGACGGATCTGCCGAGGACGCCAAGGCGCGTCATGACGATCTGAAGCGGCGCGTGGCCGTCTGCGGACGTGAACCAGGCTCTGTCAAGGTGTTGCTGAATGTCGGCGTCGATACCGATGTCGATCGTCTCGATACATCGTTCCGCTCGCAAGACTGCGATGGGTTCAACATCACGATGCCGCCCCCGGCACTGGACGATTTCGTCGGCCGCGTGTTGCCGGAGCTGCGGCGGCGCGGCCTTTTGCGGGACGGTTATCGGGGCACGACGTTGCGCTCGCATCTTGGCCTTGCCGGCGGAGGTGACCAATGACCGCGCAGATGAAGCTCGGCGCCTTCCTGTGGGCGACGGGCCACCACATCGCCGCCTGGCGCCACCCCAAGGCGCATGTGACCGCCGGCATCGACATCGATCACTACATCCAGCTGGCGCGCACGGCGGAAGCGGCGAAGTTTGACATGATCTTCTGCGAGGACGCCGCCGGCCTGCGCGAGGCCAATATCGGCATTGCCAGCCAGACGTCGCGCTCGATCGGCTTCGAGCCGATCAGCCTGCTTTCGGCGCTCGCCGTGCAGACCAGCCGCATCGGTCTCGTCTCCACCGCCTCGACGAGCTACAACGAGCCCTACGGGCTGGCGCGGACCTTCCTGTCTCTCGACCATCTGAGCCACGGACGGGCCGGCTGGAACCTGGTCACATCGGCAAGCCCCATCGAGGCCGCCAATTTCGGCGCGACCGGCCTCAAGCCCCATGCCGACCGCTATGAGCGGGCGCGCGAATTCGCCGAGGTGGTAACCGGGCTTTGGCACGGCAAGCTCGGCGCTTCCGGCCATGACGGCCAGAGCTTTTCGGTTCGCGACCCGCTCGACCTGCCGCGTTCGCCGCAGGGCGCGCCGGTCATGGTCCAGGCCGGCGCCTCGGATGTCGGCCGCGATCTGGCCGCCCGAACCGCCGACGTGGTGTTCACGGCAGCGCAGACCTTCGAGGAGGCGAAGGCCTTCTACGACGACCTCAAGGGGCGCATGGCAATCTATAGACGCGAGCCGGACGACATCAAGATCATGCCCGGCGTCGCGCCCGTGGTGGCGGAAACGGAAGTCGAGGCCCGGGAAAAATTCGAGGAATTGCAGGCGCTGATCCCCGACGACGTCGGCGTGGCGCTGCTGTCCAGCTATCTCAGCATCTCCGATCTGCGGCGCTATCCGATCGACGGGCCGCTGCCCGAATTGCCGGAAAGCGAGGGCATGAAGAGCCGGCAGGCTCTGGTCATCGAACAATCGCGCCGCGACGGCCTTTCCATCCGCCAGCTTGCCCGTCATTTCGCCGGCGCCAGGGGTCATTGGCGTATCGTCGGCACGGCGGCCCAGATCGCCGACGAATTGCAGGCGCGGTTCGAAGGCGGCGCGGCCGACGGCTTCAACGTCATGCCGTCTTACTTCCCCGGCGAACTCGATGCCTTTTGCGAACTCGTGGTGCCGGAGCTGCAGCGGCGCGGCCTGTTCCGCAGGGATTATGAAGGCCGAACGCTGCGCGACCATCTGGGCTTGAAGCGGCCGGTGTAGTCGCGGCTTAGCCGGCCATCGCCTTGTCTTGGACCTGATGGTCGGCACCCGGGGCAGCGGCGTGAGCAACCAGCGCCGTCATGATCTCAGCCGCCGCCAGCGCCGCAATAACTTGCGGCCGCTTGTCCTTGACGGCATCACCGCCGATCGGCGAGACGAGGCGGGTAAACTCCGCTTCCGTGCCATCAGCCGATTTCAGGAACCAGTTCCTGAAGGTCGCTTTCTTGGCTTTCGAGCCGATCATGCCGACATAGGCGGTGTCGCCGCGCCTCAGCGCTTCGGCGACGATCAGGAAGTCCAGCGCGTGGTCATGGGTGAGGATAGCGAAAGCCGTGCCGGCGGGCGCCTTGCGCACCTCGGCCTCCGGCATCGGCGTCAGCCGCGTCTCGACGGTTTCGGGCATGCATTCCAGCGCTTCGGCCCGCGTTTCGATGATGACGCCGTGGACGGGAAGAAGCGCTATCGTCGACGCCAGCGCCTGGCCGACATGGCCGCCGCCGAAGATATAGACATGCGGCAGGTGCGCCTGTTCGGCTTCCGCGGCCGCAATCAGATCGACGGCAAGCGCGGCATCGACCAGCCGGATCAGAACCTCAACGCGCCCGCCGCAGCATTGGCCGATTTCGGGCCCCAGCGGGACGTCGAGCGTGGCGCAGGCTTCGTCGACCTCGATGCAGGTTCCCCTCCCCCTTGAGGGGAGGGTGGCGGCAAAGCCGCCGGGTGGGGTCGGATCGACCGGTCTCGACGTCCTTGCGGTGCCTTTTGAGAGGACCCCCTCTGGCCGCTTCGCGGCCTGCCCTTCGCTATCGCTCCGGGCGCTCGTCGCTGAAAAAGCCAAATCGTTGGCTTTTTCTCGGCCTACGGCCGATCGCTCCTCTCCCCCCTCGAGGGGGGAGAAAAGCATCTGCCTGGCCTTGTCGATGGCCATGTATTCGAGCTGGCCGCCGCCGATCGTGCCAAAGGTGGCCGATGCCGAGACGAGCATGAAGGCGCCCTTCTCGCGCGGCGTCGAGCCTTTGGTGCCAGCCACTTCGACCAGGGCGACCCCGTGGGCGCTGGCGAGAAAGGCTTTCAGGCTTTGCACTTTCGAGTTCATTTTTGCATTCCCAATTGGGAAATATAGGCTTTTCACGCTGATTTTGCACGTTTTGGCGACTTAAACGCCAGCCCTGGCCGCTTTCTTTAGCCGCTCGATCGTCATCAGCACGCGTTCCGGCGTTGCAGGAGCATCGAGACGCGGGCAGATCTTGTGGTCGGCGACACTGGCGACCGCATCCGACAATGCATGCAGAACGGACATGCCGAGCGGGAAAGGCGGCTCGCCAACAGCCTTGGAGCGGTGGATCGTCGGCTCGCTCGCCTCGGGCCAGTCGGCCAGGGTCACGTTGAAGATCTTCGGCCGGTCTGACGCCAGCGGGATCTTGTAGGTCGACGGCGCATGGGTGCGCAGCCGGCCCTTGTCGTCCCACCACAGTTCTTCCGTCGTCAGCCAGCCCATGCCTTGGATGAAGCCACCTTCGATCTGGCCGAGATCGATGGCGCGGTTCAGCGAGCGGCCGGTTTCGTGCAGGATGTCGGTGCGCTCGACCACATATTCGCCGGTCAGCGTGTCTACCGAGACTTCCGAGCAGGAAGCCCCATAGGCGAAATAGTAGAAGGGGCGACCCTGTCCCTTGTCGCGGTTCCAGTGGATTTTCGGCGTCTTGTAGAATCCCGCCGCCGAAAGCTGAATGCGCGCCATGTAGGCTTGGTTGACGAGGTCGGCGAAGGCGATCTCCTGGTTGCCGACGCGCACCCGGTTGGGCAGGAAAACCACCTGGTCGTGCGGCACCTGGTACTTTTCGGCGGCGAAGTCGATGAGCCGGTCCTTGATCTGACGCGCACCGTTTTGCGCGGCCATGCCGTTGAGATCGGAACCGGAAGACGCCGCGGTGGCCGAGGTGTTGGGCACCTTGCCGGTAGTGGTCGCCGTGATCTTCACCTGGTCGAGGTCGATCTGGAATTCTTCCGCCACCACCTGCGCGACCTTGAGGTAGAGGCCCTGCCCCATCTCGGTGCCGCCATGGTTCAGATGCACGGAACCATCGGTGTAGACATGCACAAGCGCGCCGGCCTGGTTGTAGTGCGTGGCGGTGAAGGAAATGCCGAATTTGACCGGCGTCAGCGCCAGGCCGCGCTTGATGAAACGGCTGTTGGCGTTGAAGGCCGAAATTTCCCGCCGTCGCCGCGCATAGCTGGCGCTTTCCTCCAGTTCGCCGACGATGCGCTGGATGATGTTGTCCTCGACCGTCTGGTGATAGGGCGTGAGGTTGCGGCCCCCTTCGCTATCATCACTGGTGCCGTAGAAATTCTTCTTGCGGATTTCCAGCGGGTCCTTGCCGACCGCGAAGGCGACCTCGTCGATCACGCGTTCGGCACCGACCATGCCTTGCGGGCCGCCAAAGCCGCGGAAAGCGGTGTTGGATACAGTGTTGGTGTAGAGCGGCGCCGACTGCGCATGCACCGTCGGCCAGAAATAGGTGTTGTCGCAGTGGAACAGCGCGCGGTCGGTGACCGGGCCTGACAGGTCCGACGAAAAGCCGCAGCGCGCCGCGAACATGAAGTCGACGCCGAGGATGTTGCCTTCATCATCGAAGCCGACTTCGTAATCGACGAGGAAGTCGTGGCGCTTGCCGGTGGCGGTCATGTCGTCGTCGCGGTCGGGTCGGATTTTTACCGCGCGATGGTGCTTCTTGGCGGCGATCGCGGCCAATGCCGCGAACTGGTTGCCTTGTGTTTCCTTGCCGCCGAAGCCGCCGCCCATGCGGCGGATTTCCACCGTGATGGCGTTGCTCGGCACGCCGAGCGCATGGCTCACCATGTGCTGGACTTCACTCGGATGCTGGGTCGAGGAGTAGATGGTGACGTCCTGGTCCTCGCCGGGAACGGCCATGGCGATATGGCCCTCGAGGTAGAAATGCTCCTGCCCGCCGACGCGCATCTTTCCCTTCAGCCGGCGCGGCGCCTGACGGATCGCGGCCGCCGCGTCGCCGCGTCTCAGCGTGAGAGGCGGCGTGACCAACTTGTCCTTCCTCGGGTCGAGGTCGCCGATATCCAGTCGCGACATCGGCAACTCGATTTGACGCAGGCCACCCNAGAAGATCGGCTGACCGTAGAACTCGACCTTGCCGTCGGCGAGCACCGGCTCGTCATGGCGGCCAGTCGGCGAGATGTCGTTCTCGCCGGGCACATCCTTCGCCGTCAGCACATCGACGACGCCGGGCGCGGCGCGCACCGCCGAAAGGTCCATCTCGACGATCATGGCATGGGTCGCAGCCGAAAGGCCGAGGCAGCCATGCAGCGTGCCGGCCGGTTCCGGCATGTCGTCGATATAGACCGCCGTGCCGCTGACATGCTTGTGGGCGGAATCGTGCCGCTGGTCGGTGGCGACGCCGCCGACGATTTTCTCAGCCTTGAGACTAGCGGTGGCGTGCTTGTTCATCATGCCGCCTCGTTGCGTGACACCTGGAATGGTGCCCTGGTGCCGGTGGTTTCGACAAAGAAGCGCAACAACAGGTTCTTCGCTGCCAGCCCCCGGTATTCGGCTGACGCCCGCATGTCGGTGAGCGGCGTGAAATCCCTGGCGTACTCAGTCATCGCCGTCTCGACCGTCGCTTCGGTCCAGGGCTTGCCGAGCAGTGCCTTCTCGACAGCGGTTGCGCGCTTCGGCGTCGCCGCCATGCCGCCATAGGCGATACGGATGTCGGCGACTGTGCCGTCCTTGGCCAGCGTCAGGAAAAAGGCGCCAAGGGCGGCCGTGATGTCCTCGTCGCGGCGCTTGGTGATCTTGTAGACGGCGAATTTCGTCCCCTTGGCGGGGACAGGGACATGCACGGCTTCGACGAACTCGCCCGGCTGCCGGTCCTGCTTGCCGTAAGCAATGAAGAAATCCTGCAACGAGATCGTGCGCCGCTTCTTGCCCCTGCGCAGCGTCAGCCGCGCGCCGAGCGCGATCAAGGGCGGCGGCGTGTCGCCGATCGGCGAGCCGTTGGCGATGTTGCCGCCGATGGTGCCCATATTGCGCACCTGTTCGCCACCGATGCGGTCGAACAATGGTCCGAGCGCGGAGATACGCTTCGACAGCGTCGAGAAGGCTTCGGTGTAGGTGACGCCGGCCCCGATCGATATGACGCCCTTGTCTTCGGAGATCGTGCAAAGCCCGTCGAGATTGCCGATGAAGATCACCGGCGAGATATCGCGCATGTGCTTGGTGACCCACAGGCCGACATCGGTCGCCCCGGCAACGATGGTGGCCGTGGGTTCCTTGTCCAGTATGGCGGCGAAATCATCAACATTGGCCGGCACCACCAGCAGTGCCTTGCCGTCGCCGATCTCGACTCGCGCGCCATCGTGCATGGCATCGAGCCTTGCCGTGATCGCCTCGCGCTCCGCCGCCAGCGGGTCTTTCGCCGCCTTGCCGTAGCTGGAGATAGCGTGGGCGGCGCGCATGATCGCCTCGTAGCCGGTGCAGCGGCAAAGGTTGCCTTGCAGGGCTTTTTCGATCGTCGCGTTCGATGGGTCCGATGATCTCATCCACAGGCCGTAGAGCGACATGATGAAGCCCGGCGTGCAGAAGCCGCATTGCGAGCCGTGGAAATCGACCATTGCCTGCTGCACCGGGTGCAGTTGGCCGGGCAGGCCGCGCAAATGCTCGACGGTCACGACATGGGTGCCGTCCAGCGAGCCGAGGAAGCGGATGCAGGCATTGACACTTTCATAGACCAGTCCGCCGGCCGAGAGCTTGCCGACGAGCACGGTGCAGGCGCCGCAATCGCCCTCCGCGCAGCCTTCCTTGGTGCCGCGTAGCGAGCGGTCGAGCCGCAGCCAGTCGAGCAAGGTCGTGTCGGGTGCCACCGAAGACAGCACGACGTCCCTGCCATTGAGGATGAAACGGATTTCGTTGCGGATATTGACCTTGGCCATGCCTCAACTCCCCCTGTAGGTCGAATAGCCGTAGGGCGAGATCAGCAAGGGCACATGATAGTGCACCGCCTCCGCCATGCCGAAGCGGATCGGCACGCGGTCCAGGAAAGCCGGCTCGGGCAGCTTTGTTCCCTGGCCACGCAGATAGTCGCCCGCCGCGAAGATCAGCTCGTATTCGCCGGTGCGGAAGTCGCCGCCGACAAGCAACGGCGCATCGCAGCGGCCGTCGGCATTGGTCGCGACCGTCTTCAGAAGCGTGCGGGCGGCACCGTCGAGACGGTAAAGAGCGATCGACAGGCCCGCCGCCGGCTTGCCGGTCGCCGTGTCGAGAACATGGGTCGTCAGGCGTCCGCCATCGGCTTTCGACGTCTCTGCCATTGGCCGCCTCCCTTTCCCAGTATGAACGAACTGGCTGGTACAATCGAACACAAGCGATGAATTGTGCGCCAATTAAAGGCGATGCATAAGTCCCGGTCGAGCGGAGTGCGACAAAAACACTTTCAAAAATTTTCGGGGGAATGCGAGAAGCACCCTTTCGATATCCTGATCATACTTCGGGCGATGCCCCGCGGGAGGGACGATGCGTTACGAAAGAGACATGCGCGGCTATGGAGCCAATCCGCCGGATCCCAAGTGGCCTGGCGGCGCGCATGTCGCGGTGCAGTTCGTCGTCAACTACGAAGAGGGTGGCGAGAACTGCGTGTTGCACGGCGACAAGGCTTCGGAAGCCTTCCTGTCGGAGATCGTCGGCGCCGCGGCCTGGGTGGGCCAGCGCCACTGGAACATGGAATCGATCTACGAATACGGGGCGCGGGCCGGTTTCTGGCGGCTGCTGCGCCTGTTCAGCGAGAGCCAGGTGCCGGTGACCTGCTACGGCGTCGCCACAGCGTTGGCACGCTCGCCCGACCAGGTGACGGCCATGCAGGAGGCCGGCTGGGAAATCGCCTCGCATGGGCTGAGATGGATCGACTACCGCGACCACAGCGCCGAGGACGAACGCCGCGACCTCGAAGCCGCGATCAAGCTGCATTACGAGGTCACGGGCCAGCGCCCAACCGGCTGGTATACGGGCCGCACCTCGGTCAACACGGTGCGGCTGGTCGCCGAGGAAGGCGGCTTCGACTACGTCTCCGACACCTATGACGACGAGCTACCCTACTGGTACGAGCATGCGGGCGGCACGCAGCTCATCATCCCCTATACGCTCGACGCCAACGATATGCGCTTCGCCACGCCGCAAGGCTTCAACTCGGGTGACCAGTTCTTCGCCTACCTCAAAGACAGTTTCGACACGCTCTATGCCGAGGGCAAGGCGGGCCGGCCGCGCATGATGAACATCGGCCTGCATTGCCGGCTCGTCGGGCGGCCGGGCCGAGTGGCGGCGCTGAAGCGCTTCGTCGACTATGTGAAGTCGCACGACAAGGTCTGGCTGGCGCGGCGCATCGACATAGCCAGGCACTGGCAGGAGAACCACCCCTACAAGCCGGCGGCGCTGCGCCCGTCGAAAATGGAATTCGAGACATTCGTTCACAGCTTCGGTGGCGTGTTCGAGCATTCGCCCTGGATCGCGGAGCGGGCCTACGAACTGGAACTAGGCCCGGCGCACGACACGGCCGGCGGCCTGCACAATGCGCTCTGCCGCATCTTCCGTTCCGCCAACGAGACCGAGCGGCTCGGCGTGCTCAACGCCCATCCCGACCTGGCCGGCAAATTGGCCAAGGCCAGGCGGTTGACCGCGGAATCGACCCGGGAACAGGCCTCCGCCGGTCTCGACGCGCTGACCGACAAGGAACGCGAACTGTTCTCCAAACTCAACGCCGCCTACGTCACCACCTTCGGCTTCCCCTTCATCATCGCGGTGAAGGGCAAAACCAAGGAGGAGATCCTGGCGGAGTTCGAAGCCCGCATCGGCAACAGCCGCGGCGTGGAATTCGAGACCGCCTGCAAACAGGTCGAGCGCATCGCGCTGCTCCGCCTCAGGGACATGCTACCGCAATAGGTTTGAACCCATGGATACGATCAGGATGCCCGAGCGAACCTATTATGCTCCACATGGCGGCCATTCCGGCCAAAACGAGCTTTTGACCGGCCGCGCCGTCTTCACCGAGGCCTATGCCGTCATCCCCAAGGGGGTGATGCAGGACATCGTCACCAGCGCCTTGCCGTTCTGGGACGAGACCCGCGTCTGGATCCTGTCGCGTCCGCTGTCCGGTTTTGCCGAGACGTTTTCACAGTACATTGTCGAGATCGCGCCCGGCGGCGGCAGCGAGCGGCCGGAACCCGACGCCGGCGCCGAGGGCGCTCTGTTCGTGGTCGAGGGCGAGTTGACGGTCCTGCTTGCCGGGAAGAAGCATATGTTGCGGCCAGGCGGCTTTGCCTTCCTACCGCCGGCCAGCGGCTGGACGGTTCGCAATG
The DNA here is from genome assembly GCF_000502935.1 of Mesorhizobium sp. LNHC221B00. Classification (NCBI taxonomy): domain Bacteria; kingdom Pseudomonadati; phylum Pseudomonadota; class Alphaproteobacteria; order Hyphomicrobiales; family Phyllobacteriaceae; genus Mesorhizobium; species Mesorhizobium sp. LNHC221B00. Next base: position 290,155 of record NZ_AYWR01000001.1, read on the forward strand.
AAAGCAAGGCGGCTGTTCGCTTCCACTGGATCCGCAAGGCCTATGAGGCCGTCGATGGCATCGAAGCGCCGGAAGCCTTCTTCACCAACGAACAGGAGATCGCACCGACGCCGATGCCCGGCACCGAGGGCCGCTGGGCGACGACGCGGTTCGTCGATCCGGCCGACATGCGCCACGACATGCATATGACCATCGTGACGCTCGAGCCCGGCGCCGTCATTCCGTTCGCCGAGACGCATGTGATGGAGCACGGGCTCTACGTGCTCGAAGGCAAGGCGGTCTACCGCCTGAACCAGGACTGGGTCGAGGTCGAGGCCGGCGACTATATGTGGCTGCGCGCCTTCTGCCCGCAGGCCTGCTATGCCGGCGGCCCGGGGAAATTCCGCTATCTGCTCTACAAGGACGTCAACCGGCACGCCAAGCTCGGCGGTGCCGATATTGGCGGTCGCACGCGGTGACCCGCATCGTCGCGCGGCCGCTGACGCGCGAGGCGTTTGCCGGTTTCGGCGACGTCATCGACATGGGCGGCGACAACCATTACCCGATCAATGGTGGCAAGGCCGAGCGCTACCACGATCTTGCCACCGCTGTGGCGACGGGACCGAACGCGCGCGTGCTGATCTCGATGGTGCGCGGCACGCCCTACGAACTGCCGCTGAAACTGACCATGGTCGAGCGCCACCCCTTGGGCAGCCAGGCCTTCATTCCGCTGTCGCCGCGCCCGTTCATGGTCGTCGTCTGCCATGACGGCAAGGAGGGGCCGGGCGAACCGCACGCCTTCATCACCGCGCCCGGACAAGGCATCAACTATTCCCGCAATCTCTGGCATGGCGTGCTGACGCCGCTTGGCGAAGCTCAGGACTTCCTGATCGTCGACCGTGGCGGCGACGGCTCCAATCTCGAAGAATTCCATTTCTCGCACGCCTACGAGATCCATCTTCCCTAATTTTTCCTGCATGTCGTTGCCCCAGGACCGGGGCACTTTTGGGCGACATGCAGCAGGAGAGCCGTCATGACCGACATTTCGCTGATCGACCGCCTGCTCGACGTCATCGAGCACGACATCGTGCCGAAGACGGAGGAAGGCGTTGCCCACGGCAACAAGCTGTTCGGCGCGGCGATCCTGAGGAAGGACGATCGTTCGCTGGTGCTGGCCGAGACCAACAACGAGATCGAAAACCCGCTCTGGCATGGCGAGGTGCACTGCCTGAAACGGTTTTACGAGATGCCCAGGGCGGAGCGTGTCGACACTGGCGACGCCATCTTCCTCGCCACGCACGAACCATGCTCGCTCTGCCTGTCGGCAATCACCTGGACCGGCTTCGACAATTTCTACCATCTGTTCAGCCATGAGGATTCGCGCGACAGCTTTGCCATCCCGCACGATCTTAAAATCCTGAAAGAGGTCTTCACCCTCGATCCCGGCGGCTACAATGCCGAGAACGCCTACTGGAAGAGTTTTTCCATACGCAGGCTGGTGCGGGCGCTGCCTGAGGCCGAGCGCCAACGGCTGGAAACGCGCATCGGCAAGATTTCGGCGCGCTACGATGAACTCTCCGGCGCCTACCAGGCGAACAAGGATGAGAACGACATTCCGCTGAATTGATCGTTCGCTCGCTGAACTCGTCATGCATCTTGAATTGCCACCTTTATGGTGGCATATTACGCTTATCGAGAAACGCAGACCCACTTACGATCTTGATGCCATCAAGATGACATTTGGGTCTGTGGATTCGCTGGCTATGACGACGTCCGCGCTGCGGGATGCCACTAGTCTTGGCTTCGATCGTGTCGGTGTCGTCGAGGTGATCGGCGGCATGACGCGGAAAATGTTCGTGAAGTCGATGACGACTTTTGCGGATCATCGCGTCTGGCAGGATGTCTACCACGTGCCTGCGCGTGACCTGATCCTCTACCTGAAATTCCAGGCGAATGTCGTGACCGAGTTCACGATCATGTCGTTCAAGGAGAAATGACCGTGACGGCAAGAGAAGGAAACGAGAGCATGATTTCCCCCGAAACCGGGGAAACCCTGACGCGTCAGGTGCGTCCATTCACCGTGACCTATAAGGGGGAGAGCGTGATTGTCGACCTTCCCGGTTACTACCCGGCATCCGGGGACGAGGGGGTACATGTCGGCGACGACATGGCCGCGGTCGATGCCGCCTTGCGCGCGCTCAAGGAAAAGATCGATGGCGTCCCGGCCCCCGCAACCATTCGCCGCATGCGAACCAAGCTCAAACTTTCGCAGCGCGAGGCGGGATCCCTGTTCAAGGTCGGCGAGAATGCTTTCGACAAATACGAACGAGGCCTGATCGAACCGAGCGGCCCGACCATTCAACTGATGACATTATTGGAAAAACATCCCGAACTTCTGGACGAACTGCGGTAGCGGTACAGGTCGCATATTTCGCTGCTCCAGTCGCGAATGACAATTGAAAGTTGCCGCGCGGCGGGGCGTTATGCCTGCCATGAAAACCGTCACCGAATTTCCCCGCAAGGTCGTCGAATTCCCGGACATGGGCATCGTCATGCCGGATGGCTGCCGGCTGTCGGCGCGGGTGTGGATGCCGGAGGACGCCGGCGACGATCCGGTGCCTGCCATTCTCGAGCACCTGCCCTACCGCAAGCGCGACGGCACCATCTTTCGCGACCAGCTGACGCATCCCTATCTTGCCGGCCACGGCTACGCCTCGATCCGCGTCGACATGCGCGGCAATGGCGATTCCGAAGGGCTGATGGACGACGAATATTCCGAGCAGGAATTGCAGGACGCCTGCGACGTCATCGCCTGGGCGGCAGCTCAACCTTGGTGCAACGGCAATGTCGGCATGATGGGTATTTCCTGGGGCGGCTTCAACTGCCTGCAGGTGGCGGCCAAACAGCCGCCGGCGCTGAAGGCGGTGATCAGCCTGTGCTCGACCGTCGACCGCTACGCCGACGACATCCACTACAAGGGCGGCTGCCTGCTGATCGAGAATTTCGGCTGGGCGTCGACGATGCTCTCCTATTCGTCACGACCGCCGGACCCGCTGATTGCAGGCGACAACCGGTGGCGCGATCTGTGGCTGACCCGGCTGGAGAACCAGTCCTTCCTTCTGCCGCTGTGGCTCAGCCACCAGCACCGCGACGCTTACTGGAAACGCGGCTCCATCTGCGAGGATTTTTCGGCGGTCAAGGCAGCGGTGCTGTCGATCGGCGGCTGGCATGACGGTTACCGCAACACGATCTCCAATCTCGTCAGCAACATCGAGGCACCGGTCAAGGGCATCGTCGGCCCATGGATCCACAAATATCCACATTATGCCGGACCTCAGCCGGCCATCGGCTTCCTGCAGGAAGCACTGCGCTGGTGGGACCACTGGCTGAAGGGCACCGACACCGGTGTCGAGGCCGACCCGGCCTATCGCGCCTATGTGATGGACAGCGTGCGCCCGGCGCGCTGGCATCCCGAGCGGCCGGGCCGCTGGGTGGCGGAACAGCAATGGCCGTCGCCCGCCATCAAGACGCAAGCGATCGAGCTGATCTCCAAGGGCAAAAAACCTGCCATCGTAGCCTCGCCGCAAAGCTGCGGTCTCGCTGGCGGCGAGTACTTCCCGTTCACCTTCGGTCCGGAACTGCCAGGTGACCAGCGTCCCGACGATGCTCTGTCGGTGTGGTTCGACCAACCGGAACTCGCCGAGGCGCTCGACATTGTCGGTGCACCGGAGGTCCAAGTCACGCTCTCGTCCGATCGTCCGCAAGCCAACATCGCGATCCGACTGTGCGACGTGCATCCGGACGGCGCGTCGGAACTGATCTCCTATGGCGTGCTCAACCTGACGCATCGCGACTCGCACGAATTCCCGCAAGCGCTGGTGCCGGGCGAGGCCATCTCGGCGCGCGTCGTACTCGACCAGTGCGCCTACCGCGTTCCGGCCGGCCACCGCCTGCGCGTTGCGGTGTCGAACGCCTATTGGCCAATGATCTGGCCCTCGCCGGAGCCGGTTCAACTCACCTTGTCGGCAGCGACACTGGCCCTTCCCTTGCGCCCGCTGGCCACCGGCAGCGAGGTGACATTCGCCGAGCCGGAAGGCGCCGCGCCCTGGGCCACCCAGACGGTTCGCCCCGCCAATTCCGAACGTCATGTCGATCGCGACGAAAAGACCGGAATCGTCACGCTATCCATAGCGGACGACTTCGGCGAGGTGCGCGATCTTGCCCATGGCCTGGCCAATGGCAGCATCGCCCGCGAGACCTGGGCGATCCATCCTGACGATCCCTTGTCAGCGTCGGGCAAGACCCACTGGACGCAGACCCTGTCGCGAAATGAATGGTCGGTGCGCACCGAGACATGGGCGGAGATGCGATCGGACGCGCAAAACTTCGTCGTCAGCGCCAGAATCGAAGCTTACGAAGGCGATATCCTCGTCTTCGAACGCAATTTCGAGGAAAAAATTCCGCGCGCGCTGGTCTGAGGACTGAACCCGTTGGTCCAAATGCGACATACGATTTACGCCACGGCATGTCGCATTCGGTCTTGCTTACCGCTTTGCCTTGCCGTCATTATTCCCCTCACAAGAAACAAGAAAATCGACCACAGAGTCGAACCAACAGAGTGAGGAACTCAAAATGTCAAATGAACTCGAATTCCTTAGCCGGCGTGTTGCAGCAGGCAAGCTGAGCCGTCGTGATTTTCTCGGCCGGGCGGCAGCGCTCGGCATCGCAGCACCCTTCGCCAACTCGCTGCTTTCAAGCGCGGCTCGGGCGGCCGGTCCGGTCAAGGGCGGCACGTTGAAGGCCGGTCTGGTCGGCGGTGAATCCACCAACAGTCTCGATCCGGCCCTGTTCATGACCCAGGTGCCGTTCGCCTTCGGCAAGTGCTGGGGCGAAATGATCGTCGAGCTGTCGCCCGACGGCAAGCTCGAGAACCGTATCGCCGAGGAGATCGGCTCGTCCAAGGACGCCAAGGTGTGGACGCTGAAGATCCGCGACGGCGTCGAATTCCACAACGGCAAGAAGGTGACCGCCGACGACGTCGCCGCGACGCTCGAGCGCCATTCCGACGAGAAATCGAAATCCGGTGCGCTCGGCTACATGAAGGGCATCGAGACCATCAAGGCCAATGGCAAGGAAGTGGTGCTGACGCTGAAGGAAGCCAATGCCGACCTTCCCTACCTGCTCAGCGACTATCACCTGATCGTCCAGCCCAATGGCGGCAAGGACAAGGCCGACGCCGGCATCTCGGCCGGACCCTATAAGGTCACCACCAACGAGCCCGGCGTGCGCCATGGCGGCGAGCGCTTCGCCAATTACTGGCAGAGCGACAAGATGGGCCATGCCGACCAGATCGAGATCATCGTCATCAACGATGCGACCGCGCGCACGGCGGCCCTGCAGGGCGGCCAGGTCAACATGATCAACCGCGTCGAGCCGAAGATCGTCGACCTGATCAAGCGCGTGCCGGGCGTGACCATCCGCAACCACGCCGGCCCGGGCCACTACGTCTTCATCATGCATTGCAACACGGCGCCGTTCGACAACAACGATTTGCGCATGGCGCTGAAGCTGGCGATCGACCGCGAAGAGATGTTGACCAAGGTGCTGCGCGGCTACGGTTCGCTCGGCAACGACTTCCCGATCAACTCCGCCTACCCGCTGTTCACCGAGATCGAACAGCGCAAGTACGATCCGGACAAGGCGAAGTTCCATTACAAGAAGTCGGGCCATGACGGCACCGTGCTTTTGAGGACTTCCGACGTCGCCTTCCCGGGCGCGGTCGATGCCTCGCAGCTCTTCCAGCAGAGCGCCGCCAAGGCCGGCATCAAGATCGAGCTCAAGCGCGAGCCCGGCGACGGCTATTGGAACGAGGTCTGGAACAAGCAGCCCTTCTGCGCTTCCTACTGGGGCGGGCGCTCGACGCAGGACCAGATGTATTCGACCGCCTATCTGTCGACCGCCGACTGGAACGACACGCGTTTCAAGCGCCCGGATTTCGACAAGATGGTGCTGGCGGCACGCGCCGAGCTCGACGAGGCCAAGCGCAAGGCGATGTACCACGACATGGCTGTCCTGGTGCGCGACGAAGGCGGCCTGATCCTGCCGATGTTCAACCAGTTCATCGACGCGACCGGTGCCAAGGTTGATGGCTGGGTCGACGATCCGCATCAGGAACTGATGAACGGCTACGCCCTGGCGAAGTGCTGGCTGCAGGCCTGAGTCCGGCTTTGCGGATATGTCTTCACCCATCCTGAAACTGATTGCCCAGCGCATTGCGCTGGGCATCCTCCTTTTGTTGGCCATTTCGGTCCTGATCTTCGCCGGCACCCAGATTCTGCCCGGCGACGTCGCGCAAGCCATTCTCGGACAATCGGCTACACCGGAGTCGCTCGCCAATTTGCGTGAGCAGCTCGGGCTGAACGACCCGGCCTATGTCAGGTATTTCCACTGGCTCGGCGGCGTGCTGACCGGCGACCTGGGTACCGCCATGTCGAGCGGCCAGGATATCGCGACCTCGATCAAGGGCCGGCTGTGGAACACGCTCTTCCTCGCCTTCTGGGCGGCGGTCGTTGCGGTGCCGTTGGCGATCATCCTCGGCCTGATCGCGGTTCGCTACCGCAATGGCTGGGTCGACAAGCTGATCTCCGGACTGGCGCTGGCGTCGACCTCCTTCCCCGAGTTCTTCATCGGCTATCTCCTGGTCTATTTCTTCGCCGTGAAATGGCAGATCTTCCCCGCCATCTCGACCGTCTATGACGGCATGCCCTTTGGCGAACGCATGCAGGCCATCGCGCTGCCGGCAACGGCACTGACGCTGGTCGTGCTCGCCCACATGATGCGCATGACGCGCGCGGCGATCCTCAATGTCATGCAGTCGGCCTATGTCGAGACCGCGGAGCTCAAGGGGCTTTCAGCCTTCGCGGTCATCCGCAGACACGCCTTTCCGAACGCCATCGCGCCGATCATCAACGTCGTCATGCTCAACCTCGCCTATCTCATCGTCGGCGTCGTCGTGGTCGAGGTGATCTTCGTCTATCCCGGCATGGGGCAGTATCTGGTCGACCATGTCACCAAGCGCGACGTGCCCGTCGTGCAGGCGGTCGGCCTGATCTTCGCGGCCGTCTACATCAGCCTCAACATCATCGCGGACATAGCGGCGATCATCGCCAATCCGCGTCTCAGACATCCAAAGTGAGGGGCGGGCATGCTTGACATAAGACGCATCCCCATTCCCGCCCTGATCGGCCTGGTGCTGACCGCCCTGTTCGTGCTGGCGGCGATCTTCGCACCGTGGATTTCGCCGCACGACAATGCCGAGATCGTCGGCGACGTATGGGAACCGATGTCGGCGGCGCACTTTCTGGGTACCGACAATCTCGGCCGCGATCTGTTGTCACGCATGATCTACGGCGCCCGCATCACGCTGTTCATCGCCGTGCTTGCCACCGCGCTGTCCTTCTCGCTCGGCGCCATTCTCGGTTTCTCGGCGGCGGTGTTCGGCGGCTGGTTCGACACCATCCTGTCGCGCCTCGTCGATCTCCTGATGTCGATCCCGACGCTGATCATGGGCCTGGTCGTGCTCTCCGTGCTGCCGACGAACCTGGTGACGCTGATCCTGGTGATGGGTATCCTCGACTCGACCCGCGTCTACCGCCTGTCGCGTGCGGTCGCCGTAGACATCAACGTCATGGACTATGTCGAAGCCGCCAAGCTGCGCGGCGAAGGCAGTGGCTGGATCATCTTCCGCGAGATCCTGCCCAACGCGCTGTCGCCGCTGGTCTCGGAACTCGGCTTGCGCTTCATCTATGCCGTGCTGTTCCTGTCGACCTTGTCCTTCCTCGGCCTTGGCGTGCAGCCGCCGGACGCCGATTGGGGCGGCATGGTCAAGGAGAACAAGGACGGCATCGTCTTCGGTATCGCCGCGGCGCTCATCCCGGCAGGCGCGATCGCGGCGCTTGCCATCTCGGTCAACCTTGTCGCCGACTGGATCCTCAACCGCACGACAAGCCTGAAGGGAGGACGCGGGTGATGGCCGATACCAAAGCGAAGCCCGGACAGCGAAAACCAGGCGTGCTGCTCGATATCCGCAATTTGCGCATCGAGGCGACGGTATACCCGCCGGGCGAGGCGCCAAAGAATATCGTGCTGGTGCACGATGTCTCGCTGACCCTGGAAAAGGGCAAGGTGCTTGGCCTGATCGGCGAATCCGGCGCCGGCAAGTCGACCATCGGCCTGTCGTCCATGGGCTACGGCCGTGGCGGCGTGCGCATCACCGGCGGCGAGGTCCTCCTCAACGGCCGCGATATCCTGAAGGGCGGCAAGGAAGGCTTCCGCAAATTGCGCGGCCGCGAGGTCTGCTATGTCGCGCAGTCGGCGGCGGCCGCCTTCAACCCGGCGCACCGGCTGATGGACCAGGTGGTGGAAGCCACCTTGCTGCATGGCACCGCGACACGGGCCGAGGCCGAGAAGCGGGCGATCGCGCTCTTCAAGAAGCTCAGCCTGCCCAACCCCGAAACGATCGGTGAGCGCTTCCCGCACCAGGTCTCGGGCGGCCAGCTGCAGCGTGTGATGACGGCGATGGCGCTCTGTTCCGAGCCAGACCTGATCGTCTTCGACGAGCCGACGACGGCGCTCGACGTGACGACGCAGATCGACGTTCTGGCGGCAATCAAGGACGCCATCCGCGACACCCATGTGGCGGCACTCTACATCACCCACGACCTTGCCGTCGTCGCCCAGGTCTCCGACGAGATCATGGTGCTGCGCCATGGAAGGCTGGTCGAATGGGGCGGCACGCGCCAGATCATCAAGGAGCCGCGCCAGGAATACACCAACGCGCTGGTCTCGGTGCATGAGATCGAGCACGCCGAGCAGAAGCCCGGCACGACACCGTTCCTGTCGGTCAAGAACGTCACCGCCGCCTATGCCGGCGGCCATGTCAAGGTGCTGAAGAACGTCTCGGTCGATATCTACCCGGGTCAAACGCTGGCCGTCGTCGGCGAGTCGGGTTCCGGCAAGTCGACCCTGGCGCGGGCCATCACCGGCCTCTTGCCGCCAGAGCAGGGCACGGTGACCTTCGACGGGCGGCCGCTCGCCAACCGGCTTGCCGACCGGCCGAAGGAGGATCTGCGCCAGTTGCAGATGATCTACCAGATGGCCGATGTGGCGATGAACCCGCGCCAGACCGTCGGCACCATCATTGGCCGGCCGCTGGAGTTCTATTTCGGCATGCGCGGCAGGCAGCGTGACGCCCGCGTGACCGAACTGCTCGACAAGATCGAGATGGGCAAGGGTTTTGCCGACCGTTACCCGGCCGAGCTTTCCGGCGGCCAGAAGCAACGCGTCTGCATCGCCCGCTCGCTCGCCGCCAAGCCCAAGCTGATCATCTGCGACGAGGTGACCTCGGCGCTCGACCCGCTGGTGGCCAACGGCATCCTCAAGCTTTTGCTCGAACTGCAAAAGGAGGAGAACGTCGCCTACCTGTTCATCACCCACGATCTCGCGACGGTAAAGTCGATCGCCGATTCGATCGCGGTGATGTATCGCGGCGAAGTGGTGCGCTACGGCTCGAAGAGTACGGTGCTGACGCCGCCCTTCGATGCCTATACCGACCTTTTGCTGTCATCGGTTCCCGAGATGGAGATCGGCTGGCTGGAAAAGGCGATCAAGGGACGGCGCATGGCCAGCGCCGGGAACTAGCGGCCTACGACTGCCGTCATCCTCTTGCGACAAGACTGCATGGAGCCGCCCATGGCGCTCAAATCCAAGCTTCTGCTGATCGTCCTCGATGGCGTTCCCTACCGCAACTGGCGCCGGCTGATGGGCAATCTCGAGGGTTGGGTGCAATCGGGCGAGGCGCGGGTCTGGAAGATGCGCTCCGTGCTGCCGTCGACCTCGGCCTGCTGCTATGCCTCGATCCACACCGGCGTGTCGCCGCAGGTGCATGGCATCCTCTCCAACGAGAACCGGTTCCGCGTCGGCCAGCCCGATATCTTCTCCGAGGTCAGCAAGGCCGGCGGCAAGACCGGTGCGGTCACCCACTCCTACTGGTCGGAGTTCTTCCGGTCCTATCCGTTCGACCTGATCGAGGACATGGAATTCGACGAGCCAGACGGGCCGATTACGCATGGCCGCTTCCACACCATGACCGGCTACAATCTGCGCAACCAGATGACGCCGAGCGATGTCGACCTGTTCGCGACGCTGACCATGCTGACCAAGCGCCACGGCATCGACTACGGCATCCTGCACACCTGCACGCTGGACTCGATGGGCCACCGCTTCGGCCACGACTGCCATGAGATGGACCATGCGGTCTATGCCATGGACGCCATGCTGGCGGGGTTCCTGCCGGGCTGGATCGCGGCCGGCTATGAGGTGATGGTGACCGCCGACCACGGCCAGACCGATCGCGGCCATCACGGCGGCCACGACGACGAGATGCAGGATTTCGCGCTGTATTATTTCGGGTTGGGGAAAGGGCCGGATGCGAACACGCTGCTCGACCAACTGCAGCTGGCGCCGACGGTGCTGAGCCGTCTGGGCGTGCCGGTGCCGGCGACGATGAAGGCGAAGGCGTTTTTGGGGTGATGTAGCGCAACGCCTTCCCCCTTCCCCCCTTGTGGGGGAAGGAAGAGAGCGCACCACTGGCAACCTCCCCTTTCTTCGGTTAGCCTCCGCAAATTCCTTGGCGGAGGATGAACCTTTTTGGACCGATCAGCGACAGAGCAGACAGGAGCCAGGCGGCTCGACCGGTCATGACGGCAGCGACGGACACCGATCGCGCGCTTGTCGACCGGGTCGCGAAGGGCGACCGTGCCGCCGTGCGGCTCCTGTTCATGCGTCATCACGCGCGGGTCTACCGCTTCGTGGTGCGCCAGACGGGATCGGAAATGATGGCTGACGATATCGCGAACGAGGTGTTTCTCGAACTTTGGCGCCAGGCGCCGGGCTTCGAGGGTCGCTCCGAAGTTTCGACATGGCTGCTCGGCATCGCCCGGTTCAAGGCGCTGTCGCTGCTGCGCAAGAAAAAGGAAGACTGGATCGACGACGAGGCCGCCGCCGCGGTGCCCGACAGCGCAGACACGCCCGAGGTCGTCACCATGAAGGAGGACAAGGCCGCCGCCTTGCGCCGCCTCATCGACGCCTTGCCCGAAGAGCACCGCACGGTGATCGACCTTGCCTATTACCACGGACAGTCGGTGACCGAGATCGGCGAAGTGCTCGGCATCCCGGTCGCGACCGTCAAGACCCGGATGTTCTACGCCCGCAAGAAACTCGGCGAGGCCCTCAAGGCCGCCGGTTACGACAGGGGGTGGCCATGAGCGCCGCTGAAAAGATGTCGCGCCGCGACGAAATGGAAACGCTGCTGCCGTTCTACCTGAACGGCTCACTGGAAGGCTCGGACCTTGAAGCCGTCGAGGAATGGCTGGCCAGCGATCCCTCCGCGCTGGCCGCCCTTGGCGAGGCCGAGGCCGAATTCTCGGGCGCATCGGCGGCCAACGAGGCGATCCGCCCGCCGGCCGATGCGCTCAGCCGCTTCGCAAGGGCGTTCGACGCCGAGGCAGGACCGGCGCGGGCGCCGGCAGGCTCGTCCTGGCTGGCGCAGGCCTGGGGCCGCTTCGTGGCGCTGCCCGCCGGCGTCGCCTGGGCGGCGGCCGCGGTCCTTTTGGCGCTGATCATGGTGCAGTCGTTCGTGCAGCCCGGCGGCAAGGGCGGCAATTTCGAGATTGCCGGCACGGAAGACGACTTGGCAAAGATGCCGTTCGCGCTGGTCAAGTTCAAGCCGGACGCCAAGGTGTCCGATATTTCGGGCTTCCTCGGCGGCAACGGGCTGAAGGTGATCGGCGGGCCGACCGCCGACGGCGTGTTCCGGCTCGGCATTCCCGCCGCCAACGCAGCCGACTACACCAGGCAAATCGGCCTTATTGCCGCCCAGCCCTTCACCGACACCGTGATCGAGGGGAGGAAACCGGCAGATGGCGGCTGAGGCGGTCATTCGATTTGCGGCGATCCTTGCGGCGGCGATGATAATCGCCGCCGTGCCCGCGTCGGCACAGACCAACGCCGCCAATCCCGACCGGACGAAAATCGATTGCAGCAACGGGGCCAATGCGGCGGCAGCCGACTGCGCGAAGGACATTGGCGGGGAAAAGGGCGGTTCGGGTGCCAAGCAAACCGGCGCGGTCTTTATGCCTGCTTTGATCGTCGACCTCTTCCCCAATCCTGCCGAAAGCTCGGTTCCCGTGCCGACGCCCGCTCCGCGCCAGGACCCGGACACCTCACCGGCCGTGCCCGCCGATACACAGGCTGGAACCCCGCCGGGCGGGCCGATCGTCTCGCCGACCGATCTCATCGCCGTTCAGCCGCCGCGCGCGGTGGCCGGCGATTTCGTACCCGACGAGGTGCTGGTGACCGTCGACGGCGATGCCGGCGCCGTGCAGCAGATCGCCGCCTCCTTCGGCCTCGAAGTGCGCTCGCAGCGCCAGTCCAGGTTGCTCGGCACCACTTTGGTGCGCTTCGGCATTCCGGACGGCCGTCCGGTCGGCATCGTGCTGGCGCAGCTGGCCGCCGACGGCCGCACGCAGCGGCGCGAGCCCAACCACATCTATTCGCTGCAGCAGGCGGCCGGCATCGTCAACTATGCCTTCGAGCGCATCGCGCTCGACGCCAAACAGGCCAGCGGCGAGAATGTCCGCGTCGCGGTGATCGACACCGGCATCGACGACACCAATCCGGCGCTGGCCGGGGTGATCGCCGGGCAGTTCGACGCCATGCCCGACGTGCCGATCGAAAAGCGCGATCACGGCACCTCGGTCGATGGGCTGATCGCCGGTGTCGGTGCGCTGGAAGGCATGGCGCCGGGCGCCAGGATCTACCACGCGCGCGCCTTCGAAGGCGGCAAGTCGACCATGGACGTCATTCTCTCCGCACTCGACTGGGCAGCCGAACAGGACGTGCGCATCATCAACATGAGCTTCGTCGGGCCCAAGAACGACCTGCTCGGCGTCGCCTGCAGAAATGCCCGCGCGCTGGGCATCGTGCTGATCGCCGCCGCCGGGAACAACGGGCCGAAGGCGCCCTATGGCTACCCGGCCGCCTTCGACGGCGTCATCGCGGTGACCGCAACCGACGCCAAGGATGGGCTGATGCCGCAGGCCAATCGCGGCGCCTATGTCTTCATCTCGGCGCCCGGCGTCGAGATGGTGGCGCCGAGCGGCGCCGGTTCGGATGTGGTCACCGGCACTTCGTTCGCCGCGGCGATCGTGAGCGGCGCCATCGCCAATCTCATCCATGCTTCTCCCGACCGCTCGGCCGACGACATCGAGAAGGCCTTGGCGGCAACGGCCAGGGATCTCGGCCCCAAGGGGCGCGACAACGACTTCGGTTATGGGCTGCTGGATATCAAGGCGGCTGGGGCGGGGAAGGAATAGGTTCCCTCAGACCTGTGACGTCGGCGGGACAGCACCCCCCTCTGTCCTGCCGGACATCTCCCCCGCAAGTGGGGAGATTACTCGCTTCGCCGCTTTCGCCAATCGTCGGCACGACCTACGCGGGCGCCCCGGCGACCGATCCCCTGATCACCAGGTCCACCGGCCAGATCTCGCCTCGCGCCCCCTCTTCCAGTCCCGATATCCGCGCCGCCAGACGCTCGGCGACGCGGGCGCCGGCGAGACGGATGGACGAGCGCGTCGTCGACAGCGGCACCGAAAAATTCTCCGGCCGCAGCCAGGGAAAGACATCGTCATGGGCGATCAGGGAGACGTCGCCCGGAATGCTCAGACCGAGGTCGCGCACCGCGCGCACGACGCCCAGCGCCATGATCAGGCTGGAGCAGACGATTGCCGTCGGCGCGTCGCTTGCTTCCAGCAGGCGCCTGGTGGCGCGATAGCCGTTCTCCTCTGTCATGACCAGAGAGCAGACATGGCGTTCGCTCAAGGCCAGCCCGCTCGCCGCGAGCGCACGACGCACGCCGCGCTCGCGATGGATGGCGAAGGTCTCGCCGTCGTCGCCATTGATCAGCGCCAGCCGCCGATGGCCGAGCTGGACCAGCAGCCGCGCCGCCTCGTGGAAGGCGCCCTCATTGTCGATGTCGAGATAGGGATAGTCGAAATCGAAGCCTTCGCTGCGGCCATGGACGATGAAGGGAATGCCGAGCGTGTTGACCAGCGCCACCCGATTGTCCTGCGGCTTGGGAGAGGAGATATAGACGGCATCGACCTGGCGGTTGGCGACAATGCGCCGATAGGTCGTCTCCTGGTCGTCCGCGTCGGCCGGCGACAGCACGAGGTCGAGTTCGTGCGAACGCGCATAATCGCCAAGGCCGGACAGGAATTCGACGAAATGCGGATCGATGTCGACGGCGGCACCTGTCGGCAGGACATAGCCGATCATGCCCGACTTGCCGGTTGCCAGCCGCCGCGCGCTCGGATTGGGGCGGTAGCCGTGGCGCTTGGCGGCGTCCATGACGCGCCTTCGCGTTTCCTCGTTGACCTCCGGATAGCCGTTCAGCGCCCGGCTTACCGTGGTCTGCGAAAGCGCCAGCATATGCGCGAGCTGCTTGAGGTTCACGAGAGGGCTCCATCCCCAAAGCGCTTTTAAATTGAATCGACCCAAGCACCATAAAGGTGCGGCCATGTTGCGATGACCATAAGCGTGCCCGGGGCGGGTTTGAAACAAAAATTGCTGCTGCACCGCCAAAAAAGCATGCTGCAGCGCACTTCTTTGACCCTGAATGCTTCGAATTAAATCGATTAGTGCATGACCCTCTTGACTCCGGACCGATTCAATGGCGAGATCACCAAAGCCAAAGCGCTTTGGAAGACTCTTCGAAAGGTTGCGGTTCCCTTGCGACTGAGTCACAGTCCTGCGGCGTCGGCGGGCGGAATGGAGGTTCCGTCCGGTGTGTGTGACCCACTGGGAGGGAATACCGATGAAGAAAATGCTTTTGCTGGGTGCCGCGTTCGCCACGCTCGCCCTGAACGTGCCCGCGCATGCCGAACTGAAGTTCAAGCCAGGCGAGGACGCGCGGTTTCACTGGGCCAACTTCGACGAACTCAAGAAGGTTGACCTCAAGGGCGAGACGCTGACGATCTTTGGCCCGTGGCGCGGTGAGGACGAGACGCTTGCCCGTTCGGTACTCGATTATTTCGCGGAAGCCACTGGCGCCGAGATCAAATATTCCTCGTCCGAAAACTACGAGCAGCAGATCGTCATCGACACGCAGGCGGGCAGCCCGCCGAACATCGCGATCCTGCCGCAGCCGGGCCTGATCCAGGACCTTGCCTCCAAGGGCGTGCTGACCCCGTTGGGCGACGACGTCGCCGCATGGGTCAAGGAGAACTACGCGGCTGGCGATTCCTGGGCCAAGCTCGGCACTTTCGCAGGAAAGGACGGCAAGCCAGGCTTCTATGCGCTTCCCTACAAGATCGACGTGAAGGGTCTGGTCTGGTACTCGCCCGATAATTTCGAGGAAGCCGGCTACAAGGTGCCGAAGACGCAGGAGGAACTGGCCGAGCTCGAAAAGAAGATCATTGCCGATGGCGGCAAGCCCTGGTGCATCGGGCTTGGCTCCGGCGGTGCCACCGGATGGCCGGCGACCGACTGGGTCGAGGACATCATGTTGAGGACGCAGCCGCCGGAAGTCTACGACAAGTGGGTGAAGAACGAGATTCCGTTCACCGATCCGGCGGTGGTCAACGCCATCGACATTTTCGGCAAGATCGCCACCGACGACAAGATGGTCGACGGCGGCGCCAAGGCGGTCGCCGCGACGGACTTCCGCGATAGCCCGAAGGGCCTCTTCAGCGTGCCGCCGAAATGCTACATGCACCACCAGGCATCGTTCATCCCCTCCTTCTTCCCGGAGGGCGTAAAGCTCGGCCAGGATGCGGACTTCTTCAACTATCCGCCTTACGCTTCCAAGCCGGAACTGGGCACGCCGCTGGAAGTGGCCGGAACATTGGTGATGATCACCAAGGATTCCAAGGCATCCCACGAGTTCATCAAGTTCCTGGAGATGCCGCTCGCGCATGAATTGTGGATGGCGCAAAAGAGCTTCGTGACCCCGTTCAAGGGAGCCAACAAGGACGCCTATGGCAGCGAAGCGCTGAAGAAGCAGGGCGAGATCCTGGTCGGCGCGACGACAGTGCGCTTCGACGGATCCGACCTGATGCCCGGCAAGATCGGCGCCGGCTCATTCTGGACCGGCATGATCGACCTGGTCGGCGGCAAGTCCGCCCAGGATGTCGCCACCGACATCCAGAAGAGCTGGGACGGGATCAAGTAGGCAACCGGCGGTGACCGCAGCCTAAAACGCGTCGTGTCGAGACGGATTCACGCGACGCGCTTTAGGTCTTCGTTTCATGCATGTCGTCCTCCCGATGCTGGACCCGGGCTTCGGCCCGGTCCGACCGGCGGCTTCCGCCGGTAACCTTCGCGTTTCAATTGTTCCGAATGACTGAAAGTCGGTGCATCCGATCGCCAGCATTGCCTGGTCGATCATGCGCAGGGAGAGGGACCCATGGCGGCTCAGATTTTCTCGGCTATTTTCGTCATCATCATCGGCGTCGGAGGCTGCGTCGCCTATTTTTGGGGCGCCAACAGACTGGTCGACCTGATATTCCCGTCGCGCGGCGTCTCTGGCGCGGCGGCCATCGACAATCTGCGCCGACAGGGACTGGTGCGGCCGTGGCTGTTCGTCGGTCCGGCGATGATCATCCTGACCATCTATCTGATCTATCCCGTCATCGAGACGCTACGGCTGTCGTTCCTCGATCGCGGCGGCGTCAATTTTGTCGGCCTGGCCAACTATCAGTGGGCGTTCGGCGACCGCGACTTCCGCAACTCGATCCTCAACAACGTGTTGTGGCTGGCCGTGGTGCCCGCCGCCTGCACTTTCCTCGGCCTGATCATTGCCGTGCTCACCGACAAGATCTGGTGGGGCACGATCGCCAAGAGCCTGATCTTCCTGCCGCTGGCGATCTCCTTCGTCGGCGCCAGCGTGATCTGGAAATTCATCTACGAGTATCGCGGCGAGGGCCAGGTACAGATCGGCATCCTCAATGCCATCATCCAGCATTTCGGCGGCCAACCGCAGGTCTGGATATCGCTGCCGTTCTGGAACAATTTCTTCCTGATGGTGATCCTGATCTGGATCCAGACCGGCTTTGCCATGGTCATCCTGTCGTCGGCGCTGCGCGGCATTCCCGAGGAAACGCTGGAAGCCGCCGTCATCGACGGCGCCAACCCGTTCCAGATCTTCTGGAAGATCATGGTGCCGCAGATCTGGGGCACCATCGCCGTCGTCTGGACCACGATCACCATTCTCGTGCTCAAGGTGTTCGACATCGTGCTGACCATGACCAACGGCCAATGGAACAGCCAGGTGCTGGCCAATCTAATGTTCGACTGGATGTTCCGCGGCGGCGGCGATTTCGGCCGCGGCGCAACGATAGCCATCATCATCATGATCGCGGTCATCCCGATCATGGTCTGGAATATCCGCCAGGCCAACAAAGAGACGGGAGGACACTGAGATGGCCGTCGCGACCGGAAATTCCTTCGCCAGCCGCTTCGGCGTTCACATCGCGGTGCTGGTCTTCGTGACGATCTGGACCATTCCAACGCTCGGCATCCTGGTCTCCTCGCTGCGTGACAAGGACCAGATCATCGCCTCGGGCTGGTGGAATTCGTTCGCCAGTTCCACCCAGACCGAGGCCGGCCGCCTGCCGCCCGCCTCGGCGCAAGTCCAGAAGGACGGCAAGTTCGTTCTGGAAGGCAATATCTTCGGCGACGGCGCCAAGCGCGACATCAGCGCCTTCGGCGTCAAGTCGGCGGCACCGACGCAATATGCGGCCGGCACATCGGCCGATCTCGGCGACGGCGTGACCCTGCAGGTCAATGCCGACGGCAGCTTCGTCATGACCTCGCCCAAGGCTTTCGAGGGCGACCGCGGCCAGCGCCTCTATTACGCCTCGTCGGCGCCGCCGAAATTCACCACCGACAACTACCGGTCCGTGCTGTTTTCGGAAGGCATCGGCCGCTCGTTCATGAACTCGCTCACCGTCACCATCCCGGCGACGGTGATCCCGATCCTGATCGCGGCTTTCGCGGCCTATGCGCTGGCCTGGATGCGCTTTCCCGGCCGGGCGCTGCTGATCGCGGTGATCATCGGCCTCCTGGTGGTGCCGCTGCAGATGTCGCTGATCCCGCTGCTGAAACTCTACAACGGCGTCGGCTCGTTCTTCGGCGTACCGTCGAAAACCTATCTCGGCATCTGGCTGGCGCATACCGGCTTCGGCCTGCCCTTCGCCATCTACCTCCTACGCAGCTACATAGCCGGCCTGCCGCGCGAAATCATGGAATCGGCGCGCATCGACGGCGCCAGCGATTTCGAGATCTTCGTCAAGATCGTGTTGCCGCTGTCGTTCCCGGTGCTGGCCTCGTTTGCCATCTTCCAGTTCCTGTGGGTATGGAACGATCTTCTGGTGGCGATGGTTTTCCTCGGTACGGAAGCAGACCAGATCGTGCTGACGGCCAAGCTCAATGCGCTGCTTGGTTCACGCGGCGGCGATTGGGAGATCCTGACGACATCGGCATTCGTGACCATCATCGTGCCGCTGATCGTGTTCTTCTCGCTGCAGCGCTATTTCGTCCGCGGGCTGCTTGCCGGCTCGGTGAAAGGAGGCTGAGACCATGCAATCCGCTTTGAAAGCCAGTTCGAAACCTGACCTCGCCATCGATCGCGACTGGTGGCGCGGTGCGGTGATCTACCAGATCTATCCGCGCAGCTATCAGGATTCGAACGGCGACGGCATTGGCGACCTCAAGGGCATCATCCAGCGGCTGCCCTATATTGCCGCACTCGGTGCGGACGCCATCTGGATTTCGCCTTTCTTCACGTCGCCGATGAAGGATTTCGGCTACGACGTCTCGGACTATTGCGATGTCGACCCGATGTTCGGCACGCTGGCCGATTTCGATGCGCTGACGGCGGAAGCCCACCGGCTGGGTCTCAAGGTGATGATCGACGAGGTGCTGTCGCACACCGCAGACATCCATCCCTGGTTCAAGGAAAGCCGGTCGAGCCGCACCAATCCCAAGGCGGACTGGTATGTCTGGGCGGACGCCAAGCCCGACGGCACGCCGCCCAACAACTGGCTGTCGATCTTCGGCGGATCGGCCTGGCAATGGGACACCAGCCGCCAGCAATATTACCTGCATAATTTCCTGGCCGAGCAGCCCGATCTCAACTTCCACAGCCGCGAGGTCCAGGACGCCCTGCTCGACGTCACCCGTTTCTGGCTGGAGCGCGGCGTCGACGGCTTCAGGCTCGACACCATCAATTTCTACTTCCACAGCCAGGGCCTGGAAAACAATCCACCGCTGGCGCCCGAGGAGCGCAACGACCAGACGGCACCGGCGGTCAACCCCTACAACTACCAGGACCATATCTACGACAAGAGCCGGCCGGAGAACCTCGGTTTCCTCGAACGTTTCCGCGCCCTGCTCGACGAGTATCCGGCAACCGCCGCTGTCGGCGAAGTCGGCGATTCGCAGCGTGGGCTGGACGTGGTGGCCGCCTATACGGCCGGCGGCAAGCGCGTGCACATGTGCTATTCCTTCGACTTCCTGGCGCCGGAAAAGATCAGCGCCGCCAAGGTCCGTTCGGTGCTGGAAACCTTCGGCAAGGTCGCAACCGACGGCTGGTCGTGCTGGGCGTTCTCCAACCATGACGTGATGCGCCCGGCCTCGCGCTGGGCGGCTGGCGAAGCCGATCCGACCGCCTATCTCAAGGTCATCTCGGCATTGCTGATGTCGCTGCGCGGCTCGGTCTGCATCTACCAGGGCGAAGAGCTGGGCCTCGGCGAGGCCGAACTGCGCTTCGAGGATCTGCAGGATCCCTACGGCATCCGCTTCTGGCCGGAATTCAAGGGCCGCGACGGCTGCCGCACGCCCATGGTGTGGGATGGCATCGCCAAGAACGGCGGCTTTTCCCTAGCAAAACCCTGGTTGCCGGTGCCGGCCAAGCATTTGTCGCAGGCCGTCAATGTGCAGCAGGGCGACGAGACTTCCCTGCTCGAGCACTACCGGCGCTTTCTCACCTTCCGCCGCGCCCACCCCGCGCTGGCCAAGGGCGATATCACCTTCATCGAAAGCCAGGGCGACACCGTCGCCTTCACCCGCCGGGCCGGCAACGAGCAGATCGTCTGTGTCTTCAACATTGGCGCCAAGCCGGCCAAGGTTGACCTTGGCGGCCGATCACTGCACCCTTTGCCGGGACACGGGTTTTCCGGGCAGGCGAGCACCGGTTCGATCGAACTCGGCGGTTACGGCGCCTGGTTCGGACGCATCGACTGAATTTTAGGAATTACTGGGAGGAACCAATGGCCGATGTCAATTTGAGGCAAGTGAAGAAGTCCTACGGCAATCTCAACATTCTCCACGGCATCGACCTCGATATCAAATCGGGCGAGTTCATCGTCTTCGTGGGTCCGTCGGGCTGCGGCAAGTCGACCCTGCTGCGCTCCATAGCCGGGCTCGAGGAAATCACCTCAGGCGAGCTCAAGATCGATGGCGAGGTGGTCAACGACGTGCCGCCGTCGAAGCGGGGCATCGCCATGGTGTTCCAGTCCTACGCGCTCTATCCGCACATGACCGTCTACGACAACATGGCGTTCTCGATGAAGATCGGCAAGGAGAACAAGGCCGAGATCGACCGTCGCGTGCGCCAGGCAGCGGAGATCCTGCAGCTGACCAAATATCTCGACCGGCTGCCCAAGGCGATGTCGGGCGGCCAGCGCCAGCGCGTCGCCATCGGCCGCGCCATCGTGCGCAATCCGAAAGTGTTCCTGTTCGACGAGCCGCTGTCGAACCTCGACGCGGCGCTCCGCGTCGCCACCCGCATCGAGATCGCCAAGCTCAAGGAATCGATGCCCAACACGACCATGATCTACGTCACCCATGACCAGGTCGAGGCCATGACGCTGGCCGATCGCATCGTCGTGCTCAAGGAAGGCCATATCGAACAGGTCGGCACGCCGATGGAGCTCTACAAGAAGCCCGGCAATCTGTTCGTCGCCCAGTTCATCGGCTCGCCGGCCATGAACATCCTGCCGGCGACCATCGACAAGACCGGAAACCCGACCGTCGTCAGCCACGTCGGTGGCCGCAAGGCGACGGTGCCGATCGCGACGCCGGCTTCGGCGAAGGGCGCGGCGGTAAGCTTCGGCGTGCGGCCAGAGGATCTGATCATCGCCAGCGGCACGGACTATCTGTTCGAAGGCACGGTGGATTATGTCGAACAGCTCGGCGAGGTCCAGCTGGTCTATGTCGACATCGGCCGCGCCGACCTGCCGCTGGTGACCAAGCTGCCCGGCAATGTCGAGGTCAAGCGCGGCTCGACATTGCGGCTGAGCGCCAATGCCGAGGACCTGCATATCTTCGACGCGGATGGGCGGTCCTTCGCGCTGCACGAGGCGGAAGCAAAGGCGGCTTGAGCTAAAAGCCGGCCTAACGACAAAAAAAACGGCGGGCCATGCCCGCCGCTCATTTTTAAAACCGACTTCGACTGTTAGTGATTGCCGACGTGGTCCCGGTCGTTGCTCTGAGGGGCCGGCTTCTGCACGTTGCCCGACGAATTGAGCAGCTTGTAGACAGGCGAGCCGCTGTCGCGGATCGAACCGGTATGCGAAGCGTCCACATCGGTCGAAGTCACGGCAGGCTGGTTGGCGCCATTGGAGCCATAATTGTCGCTGCCGGCGAAAGCGCTGCCGGAAAGCGCCAGAACGGCGGCGGCAGCAAGGATGATCTTCTTCATTTCAAGTCTCCTGAANGGCGAAAGCGCTGCCGGAAAGCGCCAGAACGGCGGCGGCAGCAAGGATGATCTTCTTCATTTCAAGTCTCCTGAAGGCAGCGGCGGGCAAACCCGCCGCTGCCGGGTCGGCTATTAGTTGTTGCCGAAGAGGTTGCGGTCGGCGCCGACGACAGGCTTCTGGTCAGCCGGCTCCGACTTCTTGGTCGAAGCCGTGTACGAATTGTCGGTCGAAGTCACGGCAGGCTGGTTGGCGCCATTGGAGTCATAGTTGTCACTGCCGGCAAAAGCGCTGCCGAAAACGGCCTGGACGGCAGCGGCAGCAAGGATGATCTTCTTCATTTCAAGTCTCCTGAAGTCTCGAATTCCACGGCATGGCGGGCAAACCCGCCATTGCCGGGTCGGCTTTAGTTGTTGCCGAAGAGGTTGTGGTCGGCGCCGACGACAGGCTTCTGGTCAGCCGGTTCCGACTTCTTGGTCGAAGCCGTGTACGAATTGTCGGTCGAAGTCACGGCAGGCTGGTTGGCGCCATAGTTGTCGCTGCCGGCGAGAGCGCTGCCGGAAATGGCCAGAACGGCGGCGGCAGCAAGAATGATCTTCTTCATTTCAAGTCTCCTGAATTTTGATGGGTTTTTGAGTTCGCCAGGACGGCGGGCAAGCAGCCGTCAACCGGCGGTCGCCTGTTAGCGGTTACCGAAAAGGTTGTGGTCGGCACCCTGGACAGGCGTCTGAGCAGCCGGTTCCGACTTCTTGACCGAAGCGGTGTACGAGCTGTCGACGGCAGTGGCTGCAGGGGTCGCATTCGAGCCGTAATGGTCCGAACTATAATGGTCGCTACCAGCGAAGGCGCTGCCGGAAATGGCCAGAAGGGCGGCGGCAGTGAGAACAATCTTTTTCATTTTGGGTACTCCAGTATTTTTCCGTCCGTCTAGCGGCGTGTCTTGGGATGAAATCGCGTCGTTCGGACAGCCCCGATTTGGGAAAGCCAGATGGCCGTTTCCAATCACGAAGTTGTTCCGCGTGGACCATGAATCCACCACTTGAAATTGTACCACCGGCTTCCACATCAATTTTTTTGCTTTTTTTATCAATCAGTTAGAAGGATCAAGGGAGCTATCACCAACTGTGTCGGAGGCCCAGCGTTCACAACGTCCTGCACGCACCGTCAACAGAAACGAACCGTTCGGTTCGATTTTAGGTTTCGCTAATAGTCACTTTTCGAAACTGTTAACCTTTTTTTGGCTCCGGCCAAGGATCGAAAAACAACGTTGGGGTGCTGGCGACGAGCCGGTTTCAACGGTCGCGATCCTTGTAGGGACGATCTTGCATGCGTGTCGCGCCGCATGGATGCGATGTCGTTTTCATGCCGACGCCGCGATGCGTGCCGTGATTAGATCACGCCAAATCAGGTGCCGCTTCGTGACGACGGAGTGGAGAATTGGGAAGCCGGTCAGAATCCGGCGCTGCCCCCGCAACGGTGGTGGAGTTCAAGTCGCAACGGGAGACCACTGGGCGAAAGCCTGGGAAGGTGTCGCGATGGTCCGCAAGGACGACTCCAGAGCCCGGAAACCAGCCCGAGATTGCTAGAACTCGACTGATCGCGGTGGGCGGTCAAGGGGCGGATGATGCATTCCCGGCTGGCGCCGGCCTGCGTCCGATCCTTCCTCCATCACCACCAGTTCAGTCCTTGGATATGAGGACAGGACATGGATGCTCGCAACGACATGCTGAGGCTCTTGAACAGCCGCAGACAGGGCTTTTCGCTGGAACAGCCCTTTTACACCGATCCGGACTACTTCAAGCTCGACATGGAGCTGATCTGGTATCGCGATTGGCTGTTCATCGGCCATGATTGCGAGCTGCCCAAGCCAGGCAGCTTCATCACCGTGCAGATCGGCGACTATCCGGTCGTGCTGGTGCGCGATCAGCAGGGCAAGATAAACGCCTTCCACAATTCCTGCCGCCACCGCGGCAGCCGCGTCTGCAACACCGACAAGGGCATGGCCGCCAAACTGGTCTGCCCCTATCACCAGTGGACCTATGAGCTGGACGGCCGCCTGCTGTTCGCCCGCCAGATGGCCGAGGGTTTCGACAAGAGCCAGTTCGGGCTGAAGCCGGTCGCCTGCGAAAGCGTCGCCGGCTATATCTTCATCTGCCTGGGCAAGGAGCCGGCCGACTTCGCGCCGATGCGGGCGATGATCGAACCCTACCTCAAGCCGCACCGGCTCGGCGAGGCGAAGATCGCCTTCGAGAGCACGATCATCGAGAAGGGCAATTGGAAGCTCGTCTGGGAAAACAACCGCGAGTGCTATCATTGCGCGGGCAATCACCCGGAGCTGTGCAAGACATTCCCGGAAGCACCGACCGTCACCGGCGTGCAGGGCGCCGACAGCGATCCGGAGATGCTGGCGCACTGGGCGAAATGCGAGGCGGCCGGCCTGCCGAGCAAGTTCCGCATCGATCCGGCCGGGCAGTATCGCGCCACCCGCGCGCCGCTGCTGCGCGATGCCGTCAGCTACACGATGAGCGGCAAGCGGGCGGTGAGGAAGAACCTCTCCGACAACGTCTCGGCCGACCGCATCGGCACCTTGATGCACTATCACTACCCGACGACATGGAACCATATCCTCATCGACCATGCCGTGACCTTCCGCGTGCTGCCGATCAGCGCCACGGAAACCGCCGTGACGACCAAATGGCTGGTCCACAAGGATGCGGTCGAGGGCGTCGACTACGATCTCGCCGAACTCACCCATGTGTGGACCGAGACCAACGACCAGGACCGCCGCATCGTCGAGGAGAACGCCTTCGGCATCCTGTCGCCGGCCTATGAGCCCGGCCCTTATTCGGAGTTGCACGAGGGAGGCGTCATCCAGTTCGTCGACTGGTACGCCCGCTTCATCGGTCCGCGCCTTGCCGAAGACGGCAAGCCGGCGCTGCGCAGCGTTGCGTGAGCTCATGTCGCCCAAACACGACATGAGCAGGGCAACAAGGACCAGAGGATGAATGCGATGACCGATCTTGGCCTCTATCGCCATCTCGACCAGATGGCGCCGTGGAACGACCGGCTCCAGGTGCTGGAAGTGATCGGCGTCAGCGATGAGGCGCCCGACGTGAAGACCTTCACCTTCCGGTCCGACAACCAGACCTGGTTCCGCTACAAGCCGGGCCAGTTCGTGACGCTGGAGCTGCCGACTTCGGACGGGCCGCTGATGCGCACCTACACGCTGTCATCGTCACCGTCGCGGCCATTCTCGATCGCGGTGACGGTAAAGGCGCAGGCCGGCAGCATCGGCACGCGCTGGATGTTCGACCATCTGGTGCCCGGCTCGCACGTCAAGGCCTACGGGCCGGCAGGCGACTTCTCGCTGCACAGCCATCCGGCGGCCAAATATCTGTTCATCTCGGCCGGTTCGGGCGTGACACCGATGATGTCGATGCTGCGCTGGCTGAACGACTGCGCGCCGTGGACCGATGTCGGCTTCGTCAATTGCGCGCGGCGCGCGGAAGAGATCATCTTCCGCAAGGAGCTCGAACTGCTCGGCGGCCATATGCCCGGCCTGTCGCTCGGCTTCATGATCGAGGAGCGGTCGAGCCGCGAGGGCTGGTACGGCCATATGGGCCGCATCGACGCGATCCGGCTGCCATTGCTGGCGCCGGATTTCCGCGAGCGCGAAATCTTCTGCTGCGGCCCCGATCCCTTCATGCGCGCCGTGCGCGGCATGCTTGAAGCCTCCGGCTTCGACATGACGCAATACCATCAGGAGAGCTTTGCAGCCCCTGCCGTGGAGGAGGTCCCGGCGCCGTTCGCGGCGCCCGCGGAAGGCGGCACGGTTGTTCCGGTCGAAGCGGCAACGCCAATCCGCTTCTCGCTTTCGGAGGTCGACGCCGAATGCGTCGCCGGCCAGACGGTGCTGCAGACGGCGCGCGCTTCGGGCGTGCGGATTCCCGCCGCCTGCGAATTCGGCCTGTGCGGAACCTGCAAGGTGAAGAAGGTCTCCGGCGATGTCGAGATGAGCCACAATGGCGGCATCCTCGATCATGAGATCGACGACGGCTTCATCCTGGCCTGTTGCTCCAAGCCGCTGTCGGCACTGGAAATCGAGGCGTAACCAGCAGGCAGGGCCTGCGGTCGCGCTCGCCGGGCCTGCGGGCCATCTTGCCAAAAACCCTGCAAATGGTTAGACGCCTCTACAACGGTAGGGTTGACCGTGAGGGCCGGCGATCATCCGCGCGGCCTGCTTCGGCGGGGAGCAAACATGCGACAATCCGGCATCTATGCCATAGCGAGCAAGGACATCGTCTTTGAATCCTTCGACGGCGAAGCCGTCGTTCTCGACCTGACGACGGGCAAATATTTCGGCTTCTCGGATTCAGGCAGCAGGCTTTGGGATGCGCTGTCATCCGGCGTGCCTGCCTCCGAACTGGTCGGCGCCGCAACGGCAA
Organism: Mesorhizobium sp. LNHC221B00; assembly: GCF_000502935.1. NCBI lineage: Bacteria > Pseudomonadati > Pseudomonadota > Alphaproteobacteria > Hyphomicrobiales > Phyllobacteriaceae > Mesorhizobium > Mesorhizobium sp. LNHC221B00. Next base: position 316,394 of record NZ_AYWR01000001.1, read on the forward strand.
CCGGTGCGCTGGGTGTCGCCGAGATTGACGGCTTTGTTTCACAATTGCTCGAATTCGGCTTGCTGGCGGCCGTGGCCGATGCCGCTGCAAAACCGGTTCCCAGCGAATTGCTGGCTCAGCTTGCGGGTGCCAGCGAGCCCCTCAAGGTCGATATCCATGACGACCTTGCCGATCTCATCGTCGTTGACCCCATCCACGAGGTCGAGGAACCCTTCGGTTGGCCCGCGGTGAAGCAGGCCAACTGAGGCGCGCGCATCAGGCACTCTCGTCGCTGGACGGCGTCGGAACAGGCAAACCATGCCGAAAGTCACTCTCGAGAACCTGGCGGACTACGCACGTCATGTGCTGGCGCAGGCCGAAAGCAGCGCCGCGCATTATCCGCTGACGCGCACGGTGGGCCTGCCGCATCTGGAGCTGACCGCGCATCTGAGTGCCGGCGCGTTGGCGAATGCCGTCGTTCACGGCTTTGTCGCTGCTTCGAGCAACGCGGCAGCTGCCGATACCTGCCGTATCTTCGTCGCCCATGCCGGCGTGGACGGCATCGCGGCGCCGGCCAGTTGGGGTCAGGGACCCTTCACGCAACATGCCTTCGCCAGCCGGCTGGCGGAAGCCGGACTGCGCGGCAACCATTTCCACGACCTGGATTTCTGGCAGTTCTACGACCCCGATCGCCGTCTGGGCGTGCAACTGATGACCGCCGATGACAGGTTCCCGCCTTGGGAGCCGGGGGCGCCGCTCCGCCCTTTCCTGCATTGGGAATATGCGGCGCGCGGCATGCGGCTGGCCCATGCGGGCACGCTGGGTGTCGGCGGCAAGGGCATTCTCCTCGCCGGATCGGGCGGCGCCGGCAAATCGGGAACGGTCGTCGCCGGCCTGCTCAACGGGCTCGACAGCGTCGGTGACGACTATGTGCTGATCGACCTTGCCGGCGGGCCGACCGCGCACCCGTTGTTTGCCACGCTCAAACAGGATCCCGCGGGTTTCGAGCGGCTGGGCTTGGAACATCGGCTGAAATCCTATGGTCCGCTCAACTGGCAAGGCAAGCACCAGTTCCGCATCGATGACATCGCGGCACGGGCAATACCCGCGCGGCTGGACATCGTCGCGTTGATGGTGCCTCATATCAGTGGGGGCGAGGCAAGTTCGATCATGCCCGTGTCGCGCAAGGAGGCAATGATTGCAATGGCGCCGTCCGGCATCTCGCAAATGCCTGGCGAGCGCGAGAGCGGCTTTCGCTTTTTCAGCGACCTCACCCGGCAGCTGCCATGCTACCAACTCTCGCTGGGGACGCACCCACAGGAGATCGCCGGCACGATTTCGGATTTCATCATGCGGAGCAACGCGTGAGATTGAGCGTCATCATGCCCGTCTACAACCGCGAGCACTATGTCGTTGCGGCCTTGCGATCGCTGCTCAGGCAGCGGGACGATGCCGAGCTCGATGTCATCGTCGTCGATGACGGGTCGACGGATGGCACCGTGGACATCGTCCGCGCCGTCATGCGGGAAGCATCGTGCATCCGGCTTTTCCACCAGGCCCACCAGGGTGTGGCAAGTGCGCGCAACACCGGTCTTGGCCAATTGCAGCCACAGACGCAATTCGTATCGTTCCTGGACTCCGATGACATCTCGCCATCCGGACGCTTCAAGGCCGACCTCGTCCATTTCAAAGCCGATCCGAGCCTCGACCTGACCTATTCCCTGATGATGATGGTTGAAGATCTCGACGACGAGATGCTGGAGCCGACTCCTGGCAGCCGCCGCAAGATCGCCCGAGGGCTTTCCTTGGCGGCAGGAACATTCAGCAGAAGCCTTATCGACCGGATCGGCAGCTTTGACGAGGCATTCCGTCAGGCCGAAGATACAGATTACCTGCTGCGCGTCTTTGAAAGCGGCCCCAGATTCGTGATGCCAGACACCATTGCGCTCTACTACAGACGTCACCCCGGCAACATGACCAGGGAGCCCGGCGTACCGCTTCGCGAGTACATGCGTGCGATCCACAAATCGATGAAGCGGCGCAAGGCGGATCCCTCGCTGCATACGGTCGACGGCATTTTCGACCTGAAAGACTCCGCCGACTGGCGGTTCATGTGATATGTCGGGCGGCGAATTCATGATCCGGGGCGACATATGAAGCTGAGCGTGATCATGCCGGTCCACAATCGCGAACAATTCGTTGGCCTCGCGCTGCGCTCGCTGCTCAGGCAACGCGAAAACGTCGATCTCGACATCATCGTCATCGACGATGGTTCGACCGACGGCTCGGCGGCCGTCGTGCGGTCATTGGTCGACCAGGCCCCATGCATTCGTCTTTTCCAGCAGGCCAATGGCGGGGTCACCAAGGCACGCAATGCAGGGCTGAAACAATTGCTGCCGCAGACGCGGCTGGTATCGTTTCTCGATTCCGACGACATCTCGCCGATAGGGCGCTTCGCGGCGGATATCGCCTGCTTCGAAGAGGATCCTGGCCTCGACCTGACCTATTCGCGCATGACGCTGGTCGACAAGATCGATGGCGAGACGCTGGAGCCGACCGCCGACAGCCACGCCATCACCGTGCGGGGAATCCACCTGTCAGCCGGGATTTTTGCACGGGAACTCATCGAGCGCACCGGCGGCTTCGACGAGGACTTCAGGCAGGCGGAGGACACCGACTATCTGTTGCGCATCTTCGAGAGCCAGGCAAAATACATTATGCCCGATACGGTGGCTCTCTATTACAGGCGTCATCCCGGCAACATGACCAAGGAAGCCGACGTGCCCTTTCGCGAGTTCATGCGCGCCATCCACAAGTCGATGAAGCGCCGCAAGGCAGACCCCGGCTTGCGGCGGGTCGAGGGCATATTCGACTTCAAGGATCTCGCGCAGTGGCGGTTCCTGTAATGGCGGGCTATGGCGTCGTCATTCCGGCTTTCAACGCGGCCGCAACCATCGGCGCGGCGCTGAACTCGGTTCTGGCCCAGACGGTCAAGGCGGAAGCCATCGTCGTGGTCGATGACGGATCGACCGACGATACGGTTGCCGTGATCGAGGCGATGAACCTGCCGGTGACGGTGCTGCGGCAAGAGAATGCAGGCCCCGGAAGCGCCACCACCAGGGGTTTTGACGCACTCTCGACCCCGTTCGTCGCGACGCTCGACGCCGACGACCTGTGGCTGCCGGACAAGATCGAAAAGCAGCTGGCCTGCCTCGACCGTGATCCCGGAACAGCGGGCGTCTTCGCGCACTGGCGGACGTTTCGCGGCGACAGGCCCGATTTGCCCGAGACGGCCAGCGTGGCAGGCTGGTCGCGCACGACGATGATGATCCGCCAGGAGGTGGTGACGGCCGTCGGCCCCATTGTCGACCCACAAGGCGGCCGCGGCGAAATGATCGACTGGATCGCCCGGGTTCGCGAGGCAGGCTTTGTCCTTGCCATGCTCGACGACGTGCTGGCCTTGCGCCGCATCAGGCCCGGCAGCCTCTCTTATGGACGCGACCCGGCGCGCGATCGCGGCTATCTCGAAGTCGCAAGGCTGGCCATGAAAAGGCGCGCGCAAGGCAGAGCGGGTGGTGGCTGATGGCCAAGGCTGTCCGTCGCATCACCCGCCGGTTTCCCGACTATGGCTGGTCCTGGCCGACCGGGGGTCTCGACCAGTTGCTCAAGGCGGCACTCCTCGATGACGAGGAGGCGGCCAGCCAATGCGCGATGCACTGGTTGGCCGTGAACGACATCGATCTCGTCTCCTTCCGCGAACACCGGCTGCTGGCCGCCATTTCGGACCGATTCGGCAGGAAATTGGCTGGCCATACCGCCTTCCCACGGCTTGTCGGCCTGCAGAAGATGCTGTGGACCAAGTCGCGGATGGCGATGCGCGAAGCCGAACCGGCACTGAAGGCGATGGCGGATGCCGGATGCATGGTGATGCTCATCAAGGGCGCCAGCCGAATTGCCCTCGACGCGGCGGCGCAGCGCGGCCGGGTGGCGCACGACATCGACATACTGGTGCGGCCGCAGGACATGCAAACAGCCTTCGACGTGCTGCGCGACCGCGAATGGCAGATCGCCACCGGCGTCAGCCCGCAATATCTGAGGACAAGACTGGCCTCGCTGCGCTCGATGAACTTCTTCAAGGGCAATTTTGGCGACATCGACCTGCACCAGCTTGCCTATGACGGTTCGCAGCAAAGCGATGAAGACGACATCGCCATCTGGCGGCGGGCGGACCCCGCCATTTTCAGCGGCGTCGGCGTGCTGGTGCCGTCGCCCGCCGACCGCATCGCGCTTGCCATCGCGCATGGCGGGCTCGACGCCCACACGCACAGCGACTGGCTGGTCGATTGTGCGGTGGCCATTCGCGGCGGCGATGTCGACTGGGACGTGTTCCTCGATGTCTTGGCCAGGCGCGGCCTTGCCGTTGCCGCGGCGGTGGCGCTCTCCTACCTCGCGCTTGAAATTGGCGTGACCGCGCCGGACAAGGTGCTGGCCCGTGTGCTGGAGATGGCCGACAGCGCCGGCCCCTCGCGCTGGTCCGGCGTGCTGCAGGCCAAGCCACGAACCGATTTCGGCAGGCTGGTCTGGCTGTCACGCGGCCTTGCCAAGCAATTGCGGCTTCGCCGCAAGAGCGGCCGCCTGCGGCAGGAACCGCCCGCCAAAGCCTGGCGGAGCAAGCCGGGCCGCCCCGAACCGCTGAATGCATCGTCGCCACCGGCGTTCTCCCAGGCCATACCCTGTCCGCGAACGGCGGGGGACATGATGCTGGACATCACCGTCAGGATCAGTGTGCCACCGGTCCGGCGCCGCATCGAAATGGAGATCAATGCCGATGACGACCATGTCGCACGCCTGCGCGCCATGGCCATCAGCCGATCCGGTGGAGAAAGGGTTCTGCATTTTCGCGGCAAGGTGACGCTTGACGGCGAACGGCAGGCCATGACGCTGGAGGCGCGACCCTCCCGGCAATTTCGCCGGTGGGACGATGCGGAGACTGTCGCCACCTATGGCGCGCTGCCGTTCCAACTGATCTCGGCGACATTTTCGCCGCTGCGCTGACAGAACGCCGTGCCGTCACATGGCTCCATGGTATGGGCTTATGCGGCACCCTCGTCCGGCTTGGTCACCCGCCGCAATGTCAAATTGATCCGCCCGCCGTTTTTCAGCAATGCCGAGGTCGACGGGTAGATGCGGTCGACGCCGTGGAAGGCCAGACGGCCCTCACCGCCGAGCACGACGACGTCGCCGCTCTTCAACCTGAAGGATTTGGTGCCGCCGTCACGCGTCGTCTGGCCGACCCTGAACAGGCAATCGTCGCCCAGCGAGACGGAGACGACAGGCGCCGAGAAATCCACCTCGTCGCGGTCCTGGTGCAGGCCCATCTTCGCTTCGGCCGTGTAGAAATTGACCAGGCAGGCTTCCGGCGGATGCCCGTAGCCCGAGACCTGCCGCCACAGGTCGAGCAGACGATCCGGAATAGGTGGCCACGGCATCCCGGTCACCGGATGCGTCGGCTGGTAGCGATAGCCTCGTTCCTTGTCGGTGACCCAGCCGAGCGGCCCGCAATTGGTCATCCGTACGCTCATCTCCTTGCCAGTGCGCGGCATGGCCGGCACGAACAGCGGAGCCTGCTGGACGATGCTTCTCACATCCTCGACCAGCGCCTCCTGGGCAGCGCGCGGCAGATAGGCCGGCATATGGCGGACGCCCTTGGGCAGGACGAGCATGGATTGCCTCGCATGGCGATGTTTCGTCGCCTCAACATGCCACTATCGAACGCAAACGGCGACCCGAAAGCCTGCAGCAGCGGCTATTGCTAGATGGGCCAGGGCCGCAGCATCACGGCTTCATTGAAGCGCCGCTGGTAGAATCGAAAACGCCGCGCAACCTTTGGGATGCGCGGCGCCCGATTTCGCTGCCTCGCTGCAGCTTTCGCGGTGCTTAATCGTTCTCTACCCGGCCGCGCAGCTTCTTGATCGTGCCGCGACCGGCCTTGCTCTTCAGCCGCCGTTCCACCGCGCCTTTCGAGGGCCGCGTCTTCTTGCGTGGCGGCGGTGGCGGCTCGGCGGCCTTGGCGACCAGTGCGGTCAGCCTTGCGCGCGCATCGGCGCGGTTCTGTTCCTGGGTGCGGAAGCGTCCGGCCTCGATGACGATGACGCCGTCCTTGGTGGCGCGCTGGCCGGCAAGCTTGATGGTGCGGGTCCGCACGCGTTCCGACAGGCCCGCGGCGTTTTGCGCATCGAAGCGCAGCTGCACCGCCGTGGCCACCTTGTTGACGTTCTGGCCGCCTGGACCCGACGAGCGGATGAAATCCTCGTGCAGGTCGCCCGGATGGATCACGGCTTCGCCGGATATGATGATGTCGTCGTCGATCGGCATGCCGCAGTCATGGCGCGGCGGGCCGAAAAAGAAAAGGCCCGATCGAAACCGGGCCTACACGACACTGAACGCAACGATGTCGAGCGGGTTGGCGATTACTCCGCCGCTTCCTGCATTCGGGGTGCCGCACCCAGTACGACGGCATCGACATGGCTTTCGAATTTCTCGAAGTTGACGGCGAACATGCCGACGAGCCTTGCTGCCTGCCGGTCATAGCCAGCCTTGTCGGCCCAGGTCGAGCGCGGATCGAGAATGGCGCTATCAACGCCAGGCACGGCCACCGGCACCTCGAAGCCGAAATTGGCGTCGGTGCGGAATTCGGTTGCCTTCAACGAGCCATCGAGAGCGGCGGCAAGCAGCGCGCGCGTCGCCTTGATCGGCATGCGCTTGCCGGTGCCGTAGGCGCCGCCGGTCCAGCCGGTGTTGACCAGCCAGCAATCGGCGCCGTGAAGGGCAATGAGTTCGCGCAGCAGATTGCCGTATTCCGACGGATGGCGCGGCATGAACGGCGCACCGAAGCAGGTCGAGAACGTCGCCTCCGGCTCGGTGACGCCCTTTTCGGTTCCGGCCACCTTGGCGGTGTAGCCGGACAGGAAGTGATACATCGCCTGCGCCGGCGTCAGCCGTGCGATCGGCGGCATCACGCCGAAAGCGTCGGCGGTCAGCATGATGATGTTCTTGGGATGGCTGGCGCGCCCGGTCTTCGAGGCGTTGGGTATGAAGTCGAGCGGGTAGGCGCAGCGCGTGTTCTCGGTGAGCCGGCCGTCGTTGAAATCCGGCGCGCCATCGGCGTCGAGGATGACATTTTCCAGCACGGTGCCGAAGCGCTGCGTGGTGGCGAAGATCTCCGGCTCGGCTTCGGCCGACAGCTTGATCGTCTTGGCGTAGCAGCCGCCTTCGAAATTGAAGATGCCGTGCGGCCCCCAGCCATGCTCGTCGTCGCCGATCAGCGTGCGCGACGGATCGGCCGACAACGTGGTCTTGCCGGTGCCCGACAGGCCGAAGAAGATGGCGGCGTCGCCGCCGGCACCTTCATTGGCCGAGCAGTGCATCGGCATCACGCCTTTTTCCGGCAACAGATAGTTGAGCATTGTGAACACCGACTTCTTCATCTCGCCGGCATAGGAGGTGCCGCCGATCAGCACGATCTTGCGGGTCAGATCGACGGCGATCACCGTTTCGGTGCGGCTGCCGTGGCGGGCGGGATCGGCGCGGAAGGACGGCAGGTCGATGATCGTCATCTCGGGCACGAACTGCTCGAGTTCCGTCTTGCCCGGTCGGATCAGCAGATTGCGGATGAACAGCGAGTGCCAGGCGAATTCGGTGATTACCCTGGTGGGCAGCTTCAGCTCGGCATCGGCGCCGCCGACCAGGTCCTGTACATAAAGATCCTTGTCCGCGGCGTGGGCGCGGAAATCGGCAAGCAGCGTTTCGAACTGCGCCGGCGAGATCGCCTTGTTGTTGTCCCACCAGACATGCGGCTCCGTGGCAGCGTCGCGGACCACGAACTTGTCCTTGGGAGAACGGCCTGTGTGCTGGCCGGTCTCGGCGACCAGGGCGCCATGCGCGGTCAGCCGGGCCTCATTGCGCCGGATCGATTCCTCGTAAAGCGCCGCCGCACCGAAATTGTAGCGCACCACGCCAGAGGTTTTCAGGCCGATACGATCGATCGCGCAAGCAGGATTGCGTATGCCGACTTCCGACATGGGTGTCCCTTCTTAGATTTTCCGCATCTTTGCCGGCCATTTCCGGCATGCCCACCACGCAGGCTAATATGGTCAGAACCAGAAAAGCCAAATGATATCAAATCATTAATCGATTTAAAAATTTTGAAAGTTGTTTAAATCGTTTATATATGCGAAAAGTTTCACGGTTGCCCAAAGGATTGGCGATGTTCGTTCGTCCAATCCATGTCGAGGTTGGATTGTGGCCGGCGGCACCCCGCGCGTGACAGCGGACAAGGCCTATGCCACATTTTGTACCTAATTTGTCCTGCAAAAGCCCCTTCTCTACTAAAGAAGGGACAGCTCATGAGGGAGCCGCTTGAAATGGCAACAATCGCGCTTGTCGATGACGACCGCAACATTCTGACGTCGGTGTCGATCGCCCTCGAATCCGAGGGATATCGCGTCGAGACCTATACGGATGGTGCGTCCGCGCTGGAAGGCCTGGCGGCGCGCCCGCCAAATCTTGCCATCCTCGACATCAAGATGCCGCGCATGGACGGCATGGAACTTCTGCGCCGGATGCGCCAGAAGTCCGACCTGCCGGTGATCTTCCTGACCTCCAAGGACGACGAGATCGATGAATTGTTCGGCCTCAAGATGGGCGCCGACGACTTCATCCGCAAACCGTTCTCGCAGCGCCTGCTGGTCGAGCGGGTACGGGCCGTCCTGCGCCGAGCCAGCGCCCGCGAGGCCGCGGCAAAAGCGCCCAGCCAGCAGGCCCGTTCGCTCGAGCGCGGCCAACTGGTCATGGACCAGGAACGCCACACCTGCACCTGGAAGGGCGAGCCGGTGACGCTCACCGTCACCGAATTCCTGATCCTGCATTCGCTGGCGCAGCGCCCTGGTGTCGTAAAAAGCCGTGATGCGCTGATGGATTCAGCCTATGATGAACAGGTCTATGTCGATGACCGTACGATCGACAGCCATATCAAGCGGCTGCGCAAGAAGTTCAAGGCTGTCGACGACGACTTCGAGATGATCGAAACCCTTTACGGAGTCGGATACCGGTTCCGCGAAGCGTGAATAGGCAGTAGGCAGTAGGGAATAGTCAGTAGTCCGTTTTTGAATGGTGCGAGCGGCCACTCACACATGGCCACGATCTCAGCCACTTCTCTATTCCCTACTGCCTACGCACTACTCACTAATTAGGCGGGAGCTGCTATTCGATGGCAGTGGAAGCACAGCGAAGCAGGCCGACGGGCGCCGCCAGGCGGCCGTCGCGCATCATGCCGTCCTTCGTTTCGAAGATCACGGTGCCGATGCGCCGCTTCCTCGGCCATCACATCTTTTCCAGCCTGACGCGGCGCATCCTGTTCCTCAACCTTGCCGGACTGGCTGTCCTGGTCACCGGCATCCTCTACCTCAACACATTTCGCGACGGGCTGATCGACGCCCGCGTCGAAAGCCTGATGACGCAGGGCGAGATCATCGCCGGCGCGATCGCGGCGTCGGCGACGGTCGAGACCGATTCGATCAGCATCGACCCGGAAAAGCTGCTGGAGCTGCAGGCCGGCGAAAGCCTCGGGCCCGGTTCGGACCAGCTCGATAATCTCGACTTCCCAATCAATCCGGAGCGCGTCGCGCCGGTGCTGCGGCGGCTGATCTCGCCGACGCGGACACGGGCCCGCATCTATGACCGCGACGCCAATTTGCTGCTCGATTCGCGCCATCTCTATTCGCGCGGCCAGATCCTGCGCTACGACCTGCCGCCGGTCGAGGAGGAGGAGCCCGACCTCGTCGAGCGCATCCAGAAGTTCATCTTCGACTTCTTCCGCAACACCGACCTGCCGGTCTATCGCGAGCAGCCGGGCGGCAATGGCGCTGCCTTCCCGGAAGTGGTCAAGGCGCTGACCGGCAGCCCGTCGACGATCGTGCGCGTCTCCGAACAGGGCGAGCAGATCGTTTCGGTGGCGGTGCCGATCCAGCGCTTCCGCGCCGTCCTCGGCGTGCTGATGCTGTCGACCGAAGGCGGCGACATCGACAAGATCGTCGCCGCCGAACGCAAGGCGATCCTGCGCGTGTTCGGCATCGCGGCTCTGGTCACCGCCATCCTGTCGATGCTTTTGGCTTCCACCATCGCCAACCCGCTGCGCCGGCTGTCTGCCGCGGCGGTGCGGGTCCGGCGCGGCGTCAAGAGCCGCGAGGAAATCCCGGATTTTTCCGACCGCCAGGACGAGATCGGCAATCTGTCGATCGCCGTGCGCGACATGACCAACGCGCTCTATGCGCGCATCGAGGCGATCGAAAGCTTCGCCGCCGATGTTTCACATGAATTGAAGAACCCGCTGACCTCGCTGCGCAGCGCGGTGGAAACGTTGCCGCTGGCCAAGAACGACAATTCGCGCAGCCGGCTGATGGAAATCATCCAGCACGACGTCAGGCGGCTGGACCGGCTCATCACCGACATTTCCGACGCCTCGCGTCTCGACGCCGAGCTCGCGCGCGAAGACGCCGGAACGGTGGACCTGAAGAAATTCATCACCGACCTCGTCGCTGTGTCGCGCGAGGCAACTCGCAACAAGAAGGCAGTCGAGATCGAGTTCAAGGTCGCCAAGCTGCCGCAAGGCGTCAAAGGCTATTTCGTCGTCGGACACGATCTGCGCATCGGCCAGGTCATCACCAATCTGATCGAAAACGCCCGCTCCTTCGTTCCCGAGGACCATGGCCATATCAGCCTGTCGCTGGCGCGTGCCGGCAAGTTCAACATCCTCACCATCGACGACAACGGTCCCGGCATCCGCGCCGACAACATCGACCGCATCTTCGAACGCTTCTACACCGACCGGCCGGCCGGAGAGGCGTTTGGCCAGAATTCGGGCCTTGGCCTGTCGATCTCCAGGCAGATCGTCGAGGCCCATGGCGGCACGCTGACCGCCGAAAACATCCCCGGCACCAAGCCCGGCGAGATCAAGGGCGCGCGCTTCGTCGTGACGCTGCCGGCCGAAGCGTGAATGCTGGTCCAGTCGTGCGGCCTGAAAACATCCACGCTACGGGCTTGCTGATCGGCGAACGCGGCATTCTCGTCAGCGGGGCGTCCGGTTCGGGCAAGACGACGCTGGCGCTGGCGCTGATCGACCATTGCCGCCAACGCGGCCTGTTCTCACGGCTCGTCGGCGACGATCAGCTTTTCGCCGAGGCGCTTGCGGGGCGGCTGGTGTGCCGCGCCCCCGCCACCATAGAAGGTCTCGCCGAAGTGCCGGGACTTGGGCCGCGGCCGCTGGCGTTCGAACCTGCCTGCGTCGTCGACCTGCATGTGCGCCTGCTGCCGGCTGGTGAAATCGCCCGCTTCCAGGAGGACGCCAGCGACGACATCGCCGGCTGCGCGGTACCGCGGATCGATCTTGCCGAGCGCAATGTCCAGGCTGCCCTGCCCGCCGTGATGGCGCGGCTGTCGATCATGCCTTTTCTATGATCTGCCCCGGGTTTTTTGCTGCAATGCGTCAAAATGGCATGGGCCGGCGCAATTTTGGGCTTGTCAACGGGCCTCGCGTCGACAAGATAGCGCTCCCGCCGCCTGGAATGGCTGGCGAGCATAAAATGCGCCTGTGAAGCGGCGATGACGGGAGCCACCAAAGAATGATCGGACTCGTGCTTGTAACGCACGGTCAACTGGCCACCGAGTTCAGACATGCCGTCGAACATGTCGTCGGGCCACAAGACAATTTCGAAACCGTGGCGATCGGTGCCGACGACGATATGGAGCAGCGTCGCCGCGACATCATCGACGCCGTGGCCCGAGTCGATACCGGGGCGGGCGTGATCGTGCTGACCGACATGTTCGGCGGCACGCCGTCGAACCTTGCCATCTCGGTGATGGAGTCCGGCCGCACCGAAGTGATCGCCGGCATGAACCTGCCGATGCTGATCAAGCTGTCATCGATCCGCAAGGGCGACAACATGGCCGCAGCGCTCGACGAGGCGCAGGCCGCCGGCCGCAAATACATCAACGTCGCCAGCCAGCTTCTGAGCAGCAAATGAACGCACTATCCCCGGAAAAAGACCAGATCGTCCGGGAGTTTCCGATCGTCAACCAGCGCGGCCTGCATGCGCGCGCCTCGGCGAAGTTCGTCCAGCTCGCCAGCGGTTTCGACGCCTCGGTCCATGTCGAGAAGGACGGCGTCAAGGTCGGCGGCACGTCGATCATGGGCCTGATGATGCTTGCGGCCAGTCCTGGATACTCGATCCGCGTCACCGCCAGCGGCCCGGAAGCGCTTGAGGTCATGGACGCGCTGGAGCAGCTCGTCGCCTCCCGTTTCGGCGAGGAAAGCTGATCCCGGGCCCAGCCCGAGCAGTCCTAAGGACATGCAGGGATAAAGATTTCTTTATATCCCATTGTCGTCTCGGCGCCGATCTGCTAGTCAGGCCGGCAATTCGCGCCCTTCCACGCGCCAACCAACGCGGGCGCATCCGCAACCAATTCCACGCACAACACTTCGCACGGAGCACTGCCATGACGGGTAGCAAGGACTATGTGGTCGCCGACATCTCGCTTGCCGGCTGGGGCCGCAAGGAACTGGATATCGCCGAAACCGAAATGCCGGGCCTGATGGCCTGCCGCGAGGAATTCGGCGCAAAGAAGCCGCTCACGGGCGCGCGCATCACTGGCTCGCTGCACATGACCATCCAGACCGCGGTGCTGATCGAGACGCTGAAGGCGCTCGGCGCCGATATCCGCTGGGCGTCCTGCAACATCTTCTCGACCCAGGACCACGCGGCCGCGGCCATCGCCGAAACCGGCATTCCGGTGTTCGCCGTCAAGGGCGAGAGCCTGGAGCAGTACTGGGACTACACCGACCGGATCTTCCAGTGGACCGATGGCGGCCTCTCCAACATGATCCTCGATGATGGCGGCGACGCCACCATGTACATCCTGATCGGCGCCCGCGCCGAGGCCGGCGAGGACGTGCTGTCCAACCCGCAGAGCGAGGAAGAGGAATATTTCTATGCGCAGGTCAAAAAGCGCCTGAAGGCTTCGCCCGGTTTCTTCACCAAGCAGAAGGCGGCGATCCGCGGAGTCACCGAAGAGACGACCACCGGCGTCAACCGGCTCTATCAGTTGCAGAAGAAGGGCCTGCTGCCCTTCCCGGCCATCAACGTCAACGACTCGGTCACCAAGTCGAAGTTCGACAACAAGTATGGCTGCAAGGAATCGCTGGTCGACGGTATCCGCCGCGGCACCGACACGATGATGGCCGGCAAAGTCGCGGTCGTCTGCGGCTATGGCGACGTCGGCAAGGGCTCGTCGGCCTCGCTCAAGGGCGCCGGCGCCCGCGTCAAGGTCACAGAGGTCGATCCGATCTGCGCCCTGCAGGCGGCGATGGACGGCTTTGAAGTCGTCACGCTCGAAGACGCGGCTCCAACCGCCGACATCGTCATCACCACCACCGGCAACAAGGATGTCGTCACCCTCGACCACATGCGCTCGATGAAGGACATGGTGATCGTCGGCAACATCGGCCATTTCGACAACGAGATCCAGGTGGCGTCGCTGCGCAACCTGAAGTGGACCAACGTCAAGCCGCAGGTCGACATGATCACCTTCCCGGACGGCAAGCGTATGATCCTCTTGTCGGAAGGCCGCCTGCTCAATCTCGGCAACGCGACCGGCCATCCGAGCTTCGTCATGTCGGCGTCCTTCACCAACCAGGTGCTGGCGCAGATCGAGCTGTTCACCAAGGGCGAGCAGTACCAGAACCAGGTCTATGTCCTGCCCAAGCACCTCGACGAGAAGGTCGCGCGCCTGCACCTCGACAAGCTTGGCGCCCGCCTGACCGAACTGTCGGGCGAACAGGCCGCCTATATCGGCGTCACGCCGCAGGGTCCTTTCAAGCCGGAACACTACCGCTATTAACCAAAGCTAAATTTACTACCAGATATTGACGCCGGGCGATTGACTTTCGCCCGGCTTTATTTTTGCGCGCGATCAGCCTTCACGGCGATTCGGCGAGGGTTTATTGTCAGGTGATTCGCGACGCTTCCGGCCCGAGAGGGGATCAAGAGAGGCGCGTATCAGGGCGGTCTTGCATTCAGTCGGCGGAGAGGACCAAGACATGCCGGGGCAATACCCGCACGGAGCGGGACAGGCCGTTTCCGGCGGCCATGACGATTCGGGGACTACTGGCTCCGCAACCCGGCGCGAGCGTCTTTCATGGCGTGGCCGCGCGGGACTGCTGCTTGCCGGCTCCATGCTTGCCAGCCCGCTGTTTGGCGCGGCGGCGCGTGCCCAGGCTGCCGGTGTATCGACGGCCGGCCTTTCGATCAGCACGATCGAGGTCATGCAGCTTGCCGTGTTCGTCGGCGTGACGGGCACGGCATTTCTGTCGGCTATCGTGCTGATCCGCGAACGCGCCCGCACCTCGGCGGAGAATGTCGAATTGAGAAGCCGCGTCGCCGACGTCAACGCGGCGCTGCGCCGTTCGGAGGCGCTGCTCAATCTGCGCGACCAGCGCGTGATCGTCTGGGCCTCGGAAAACAAGAAACCCGAGCTTGTCGGCGTATTGCCGGTCGAAAGCGGCGCTCCGGAGGAACGGGCAGCGTTCCTCGCCTTCGGCCGCTGGCTGATGCCGCGCTCGGCGGCGGCGCTCGAACATGCCATCGCGGCGTTGCGCGAAAAGGCCAGACCCTTCGACCTCGTCATCGAATCGCAGGCCGGCGCCCCGCTCGAAGTGCATGGCCGCAAGAGCGCGGCGCATGTGCTGGTGCGGTTTGTGTCGCTTTCCGAAACACAGCGCAGCCAGGCGCGGCTGAAGATCGAGAACCACCGGCTGGCCGCCGACCACGACACCATGATCGGCCTGCTCGAAGCGTTGAAAATGCCGGCGTGGCTGCGCGACGAGCATGGGCGCCTGAAATGGGTCAACCGCGCCTATGCCGACGCGGTCGAAGCCGAGAGCGCGGAAGCCGCCGTGCGCGACGCCAAGGAATTCCTCGGCGGCCAGGCGCGCGAGGCGATCGACGCCCAGCACAAACTGCATCCGGTGTTCGAGCAGTCGCTCTCCACGGTGATCGAAGGCGATCGCCGGGTGTTCGCGGTGACCGACTTCGCCAGCGCCGACGGCTCGGCCGGCCTTGCCTGCGACACCAGCGCCATCGAGTCCATTCGCGGCGAGTATGAACGCACCGTGCGAAGCCACGCCGACACGCTCGACCAGCTCAACACCGCGGTCGCCATCTTCGACACCGACGAGAAACTGCGCTTCTTCAACCAGGCCTTCCAGAAATTGTGGGGGCTGGACAGCGGCTTCCTGCACAGCGCACCCGACAACGCCCTCTTGCTCGACCGGCTGCGCAGCGAAGGCAAGATCGCCGAGCAGCCCGAATGGCGCCGCTGGAAGGAAGGCCTGCTTGGCGCCTACCGCGCGGTCGAATCGCAGGAGCACTGGTGGCACCTGCCGGATGGAAAGACCATCCGCGTCGTCGCCAACCCGCAACCCAAGGGCGGCGTCACCTGGGTGTTCGAGAACCTGACCGAGAAAATGGATCTCGAAAGCCGCTACCGGACAGCCGTGCGTGTCCAGGGCGAAACGCTCGACAATCTCGCCGAAGGCGTGGCGGTGTTCGGTCCCGATGGCAAGCTTCGGCTGTCGAACCCGGCCTTCGCCACGCTGTGGAGGCTGGATGCCGAAGCGACCAAGCCGAATGTGCACGTTTCCACCATACGCGACCTTTGCGACCGGCAAGCGGTGGACAGTCCCTGGCCCAGCTTCGTCGCCGCCATCACCGGCTTCGACGACGAACGCCGCGACCGCCACGGCCAGACCGAACTCAACAACGGCACCGTGCTGCGCTACGCCATGATCCCGTTGCCCAACGGGCAGGTGATGATGACCTTCGTCGACGTCACCGACGGCGTCCGTGTCGAACGCGCGCTGAAGGACAAGAACGAGGCCCTGGAAAAGTCCGACCAGCTCAAGAACGACTTCGTCCAGCACGTGTCCTACGAGCTGCGTTCGCCGCTGACCAACATCATCGGCTTCACCGAATTGCTCTCGCTGCCGACGACCGGGCCCTTGACGCAAAAGCAGCGCGAATATGTCGAGCATGTCGGTTCTTCGTCCTCGGTGCTGCTGACCATCGTCAACGACATACTGGACCTCGCGACGGTGGATGCCGGCATCATGCAGCTCGACATTTCCGAGGTGCATGTCGACCGCACCATCGAGGCGGCCGCCGAACTGGTTGCCGACCGGTTGCAGGAACATTCGATCCGGCTCGAGGTCAATGCCAAGGCTGCGCCCAAGACGTTCCACGGCGACGAGACCCGCATCCGCCAGATCCTCTACAATCTGCTCAGCAACGCCGCCAACTATGCGCCGGAGGCCAGCACCATCCGGCTCGCCTGCCGCCATCTGGCGGACGGGGTGGAATTCTCGGTTCATGACGATGGGCCCGGCATGCCGCCCGATGTGCTCGATTCGGTGTTCCGCCGCTTCGAGCCGCGCGCCAATGGCGGCCGCCGGCGTGGCGCCGGGCTCGGCCTGTCGATCGTCAAGAGCTTCGTCGAGCTGCATGGCGGCGGCGTCCGCATCGAAACCGGCAAGGACAAGGGCACGACCGTCATCTGCACTTTCCCCGACATGCCCGGCATCCGCGCCGCGGCCGAGTAGCGCGCTTCGATGACGGCCCTGGTGCTGGAGCGTTTGCTCGCGGACGAGACAGAGACGGCGCGGCTGGGCGAGGACCTGGCGCTGGCTCTGCGCGCGGGCGACGTGCTGGCGCTCAAGGGCGACCTCGGCGCCGGCAAATCGACGCTGGCGCGGGCCCTGATCCGGACGCTGGCGGACGATGCCGGTCTCGACGTGCCGAGCCCGACCTTCACCCTGGTGCAAAGCTACGACACCCGTATTCCGGTCCATCATTTCGATCTCTACCGCCTGTCCTCGGCGGCCGAACTCGACGAACTCGGTTTCGACGAAGCGCTGACGCAAGGGGCAGCCCTGGTCGAATGGCCTGAACGGGCAGAAGGCTATCTGCCGAAGGCATCGCTGTTGATCGAGCTTGTCCAGCATGGCGAAGGGCGTCTGGCACGCTTGTCGGGGCAAGGGGCGGCCTTCGACCGCGCGGCACGGTCGCTGGCCATGCGCGGCTTTCTGGAAAGCGCCGGCTGGGGCGAGGCACAACGTCGCCATTTCATCGGCGATGCCTCTGCCCGTTCCTATGAGATCGTGTCGCTTGCCGGCCAGGAGCCGCGGGTGCTGATGAACTCGCCGCGGCTGGTGCTCGGCCCGCCGGTGCGCGACGGCAAGCCCTATGCGGTGATCGCCCACACCGCCCAGTCGGTCTCGGCCTTCGTCGCCATCGACCGTGCCTTGAAGGCCGGCGGCGTCAGCGTTCCCGACATCCATGCCGAGGACCAGGACCAGGGATTCCTGCTCATCGAACATCTCGGCTCGGAAGGTTTTCTCGGGAAAGATGGCGAGCCGCTGGCGGAGCGCTACGCGGCGGCCGCCGAACTGCTGGCCATGATGCATGGCAAGACCTGGCCGCATCGCCTCGGAACCGGGCCGGGCAGGTTCCATACCGTACCGCCATTCGACCGCGCCGCGATGATGATCGAGGCCGACCTGCTGGTCGACTGGTACGTGCCGGCGATATCGGGCGGTCCGCCAAGCGACGATTTGCGCGCCGGCTATACCAGGGAGTGGAACGCGCTTTTCGACCGGCTGCGGGCCAGTGAATACACGCTGATGCTGCGCGACTTCCATTCGCCCAACATCATCTGGCGCGGCGACCGCTCCGGCCATGACCGGCTGGGCATCGTCGATTTCCAGGATGCGCTGATCGGGCCTTCAGCCTATGATCTGGCGTCGCTTGCCATGGATGCCCGCGTCACCATATCGCCCGGGATCGAGAGAAAGACGCTCAATGCCTATGTCGCGGCGCGCCATGCGGCGGGCGCTTTCGACGAGGCGAGCTTTCTGGAATTCTATGCAATCATGGCCGCGCAGCGCAATTCCAAGATCCTCGGCATTTTCGTGCGGCTCGAAAAGCGCGACGGCAAACCCTATTATCTGAAGCACCTGCCGCGCATCCGCGACTATCTGCGCCGGGCACTGTCCCACCCCGCGCTCGGCAGCCTGCGGGAGTTCTACGATGCGCACGGGCTGCTGGAGGAACGTGCGCTGTGACAGCGAGACCAGACACTGCGATCGTACTCGCCGCCGGGCTCGGCAAGCGCATGCGGCCGATCACCGACACCATCCCCAAGCCGCTGGTCCGGGTCGCCGGCAAGACCTTGCTCGACTGGGGTCTCGACAGCCTGGCCGCCGCCGGTGTCGGCAAGGCCGTGGTCAACGTCCACTATCTCCACGAACAGATCGTCGCCCATGTCGCGGCGCGCCATGTGCCGCGCATCATCATCTCCGATGAAAGCGAGCGGCTGCTCGATTCCGCCGGCGGCATCGTCAAGGCGCTGCCGCAGCTGGGCGCGCAACCCTTCTACATCCTCAACGCCGACACGTTCTGGATCGATCATGGTCCGCTCAATCTCGGCCGCCTCGCCCTTGCATGGCACGCGGCAAAAATGGATATTCTGCTGATGCTGGCGGATCTCCATCAGGCGACCGGACATTGCGGCTCCACCGACTTCCTCGTGGCGCCAGACGGCGCCTTGCGGCGTTCGAAAGGAGACCCGGCGGGCCTGATCTATGCCGGCGCGGCGATCATCCATCCGCGTCTGTTCAAGAATGCGTCGACCGAACCGCATTCGCTCAACGCCTATTTCGACAAAGCCATTGCAGCCGGCCGCCTGTTCGGCATGCCGATGCACGGTCATTGGATCACCGTCGGCACGCCCGATGCCATCCCGCTCGCCGAAGCAGCAGTCGCCGGCGCGCCATACGAGTCGCAATGAGCGGCCCAAGCCGCGTTTTCTCCATTCCCTCCGGTGCGCCGTTCCTGCCGACGCTGGCCGAGGCGCTGCTTGCCGGCCGACTGGTTCCAGGGTTTCGCTTCGATGGCGATCCGCTCGCTTTGGCCGACGTCACCATCTATGTGCCGACGCGCCGCGCGGCGCGGGCCTTGCGCGGCGTCTTCGTCGACAGCCTGAAGGCGCGCGGCGGCGGCGGTTCGGCGATCCTGCCGGTCATCCGGCCGCTCGGCGAATTCGACGAGGACGAAGCCGCTTTCGAAGCAGAGCCGTCGGCGGCGATCGACCTTGCGCCACCGATCGGGGCGACCGAACGGCTGTTGCTGCTGACGCCGCTGGTGCGCGCCTGGAAACGCCGGCTGCCGGCCCATGTGGCCAAACTTTTCTCCGAGGAGATCGTCATTCCGGCCTCGACCGCCGACGCGATCTGGCTGGCGCGCGACCTTGCGGGGCTGATGGACGAGATCGAGACGGAAGGCACGGACTGGGCGAAGCTTGAAGGCCTGGTGACCGGCAATCTTGCCGGATGGTGGCAGGTGACGCTGGAGTTCCTCGGCATCGTCACCGATGCCTGGCCGAAATTCCTCGAAGAGCAAGACCGGTCCAATCCGGCCGCGCATCGCAGCGCGCTGATTAGGGCGGAAGCCGCGCGGCTGCGGCGCAATCCGCCCGCCGGGCCGGTGATCGCCGCGGGGTCGACCGGTTCGATACCCGCGACGGCTGAACTGCTTGCCGCGATAGCCCGCTTGCCCGGCGGCGCCATCGTGCTGCCCGGGCTCGACCGGACGTTGGACGAAGCGTCCTTCCAGGCGCTTGTCGCACCCGGCGCGCGGCCGGCCGTGCTCGGCCATCCGCAATACGGCCTGGCCAGGCTGATCGGCAAGATCGGCGTGCTGCGCGGCGATGTCGAGGAGATCGGCGTGGCCGAACCCCGGCTGGCGCTCCGCGCGGCCCTTGTCGGCGAGGCGCTGCGGCCGGCCGAAACCACCGAATTGTGGGCCGAGACGCGTAACGCATTTTCCGCGCCGGACATTGCCGCTGCCTTCGCCGACGTGACGCTGCTCGAAGCCGCCAGCGAGCGCGACGAGGCCGTCGCCATCGCCGTCGCGCTCAAGCGAGCGGTCGAAGAACCGGGCCAAAGGGCTGCTCTCGTCACCGGCGACCGTGCGCTGGCGCGACGCGTCTCGGTCGAACTCAAGCGCTTCGGCGTCGTCGCCGATGATTCCGGCGGCACGCCGCTCGCCAACAGCCCGGCGGCAAGCCTGCTCAGGCTGGCGCTCGAAGCGGTGTTCCGGCCAGGCGATCCGGTCGGTCTCTTGTCCCTGCTCAAGCATCCCCTGCTCTGTCTGGGTCTGGGGAGAGCCGACGTGCGCCATGCGGCGGAACTGGTCGAACTGGTGGCGCTGCGCGGCGGTACCGGCCGCCCCGACATCGCTTCGCTGCCGGACTTGTTCGAGGCCCGCCTCACCAACCTCGGCGAAGGCAGCCGGCCGCCCTTCTGGGTTGCGCAGCTGACCGTGCGCGCCATTGAAAGCGCGCGGGATTTGCTCGAACGTCTCAACCGAGCGCTGGCGCCGCTTGCAGCGTTTCGCGGCCAGGCGACCGCCGACCTTGCCGCGCTGGTGGAAGCCAGCGTGGTGGCGCTGGAGGATCTCGGCCGTACCGCCGATGGCGGGCTTGGCGAACTCTACGCCGGCGATGCCGGCGAAAAACTCGCCGAATTGCTGCGCGGGCTGGTCGCGGCTCCGGCAACGCTGTCGTTCGCGGCGAACGAGTGGCCCGACGTGATGGACGCGCTGATCGCGCCCGAAACGGTGAAGCCGGCACAGGGCACCGACCGGAACATCGCCATCTGGGGCGCGCTGGAAGCACGGCTGCAGGATGTCGACACGCTGGTCATCGGCGGGCTCAACGAAGGCGTGTGGCCGCGCAAGCCCGAGAGCGACCGCTTCATGTCGCGGCTGATGAAGACCGGCATCGACCTCGAGCCTCCCGAACGGCGCATCGGCCTTGCCGCTCATGATTTCCAGATGGCGATGGGCGCGAGGAAGGTGCTGTTGGCGCGCTCGGCGCGTTCCGGCGACGCACCGGCGGTTCCGTCGCGCTGGCTGCAGCGGCTGCTGACCTTCATCGGCAGCGACCAGGCGGCAACACTGCGCCGGCGAGGCGACGAGCTGCTCGCCTGGGCGCGCGCGCTGGATACCGGGCCTAAGCAAGATTTCGCACCACGGCCGCAGCCCAAGCCGCCGCTGTCAGTGCGCCCGACGCACTTCTCCGTCACCGAGATCGAGACCCTGCGCCGCGACCCCTACGCCGTCTATGCCAGGCGGATCCTCGGCCTGATGCCGCTCGAGCCGCTCATCCGCGATCCCGGTGCGGCCGAGCGCGGCACGCTGTTCCACGCCATTCTCCACCTGTTCTCCTCCAGCGTGGCCGACCCGCGCGCGCCAGACGCGCTTGCCGGCCTTATCGCTGCCGGGCGCGCCTGTTTTGCCGAGGCCGCCCTGCCGCCCGATGTCGAGGCGGTGTGGTGGCCGCGCTTCGAAAAACTCGCCGCCAACATCATCGAATGGGAACGCACCCGCGCCGACGCGGTGATACGGCGGCATGCCGAGGAGCGCGCCGGAAAAACCGTCGTCAGCCAGTCCGGCGTGACGCTGTCCGGTTATGCCGACCGCGTCGACCTGCTGGCCGGCGGCATGGCCGACATACTAGACTACAAGACCGGCTCCTCGCCCTCCAAGGCACAGGCACACACGCTGCTGGCGCCGCAGCTGGCGCTCGAAGGCGCACTGCTCAGGCGCGGTGCCTTCAAGGATCTGGGCGCATGCGAGCCCTCCCAATTGGCCTTCATCCGGCTGAAGCCGAACGGCGAGGTGTTCGAAGAGTCCATCCTCGAACACAATCGCCAGCCGCGAACCGCTTCCGATCTGGCGGAAGAAGCCTGGGCACGGCTGGAAAAGCTTCTGATCAATTATGCCGACTCTAAGACCGGCTATCTGTCGCGGGCGCTGCCGTTTCGCGAAGGCGAGACCGATGGCGACTACGACCACCTCGCCCGCGTGCTCGAATGGTCGGCCGGCGGCGATGCCGGTGACGAGGGAGGGGAGGCATGAAGAAGGCCTATCCCATCCCGAGCGACACCGCGACCAGCCAGGCTCGCGCGGCCGATCCCCAGAACTCCGCCTGGGTGTCGGCCAATGCCGGCTCCGGCAAGACCCATGTGCTGGCCCAGCGCGTCATCCGGCTGCTGCTCAACGGCACCGATCCGTCGAAGATCCTGTGCCTAACCTACACGCGCGCCGCGGCCGCCAACATGTCGAACCGGGTGTTCTCGACGCTGTCGGAATGGACATCCCTCGGCGACCCGGACCTCGCCGCCAGGATCGAAGCGCTGG
The DNA here is from genome assembly GCF_000502935.1 of Mesorhizobium sp. LNHC221B00. Classification (NCBI taxonomy): domain Bacteria; kingdom Pseudomonadati; phylum Pseudomonadota; class Alphaproteobacteria; order Hyphomicrobiales; family Phyllobacteriaceae; genus Mesorhizobium; species Mesorhizobium sp. LNHC221B00. The sequence continues at coordinate 338,740 of NZ_AYWR01000001.1, forward strand.
AAGGCCGCCGGCCCGACCGCGACACCATGCGCCGCGCGCGTCGGCTGTTCGCCGAGGCGCTGGAGACGCCGGGCGGGCTGAAGATCCAGACCATCCACGCCTTCTGCGAATCCGTGCTCCACCAGTTCCCGCTGGAAGCCAACATCCCGGCCCATTTCGAGATGCTGGACAGCCAGATGGAAGCGTCGCTCTTTGCCGCCGCGCGCCGGGAGATGATTTCGGCCGCCGGTGACGCGGATTTGACCGAGGCCTTCGCAACCGTACTGGAGCGCGGCGGCGAAGCCGGGCTTGACGCCTTGCTGGGCGAGATCGTGCGCAAGCGCGACGGCTTGCGCCACTTCCTCGAAGCGGTCGGGCGCGACGGCTTCCAGCCCTTGTTCGATGAATTCCATTTCCGCCCTGGCCAGAGCGCCGAGGGCATAGCGGCCTCGGCCTGGCCGCTGCCCGGCTTCCTGCCGGACTATTTCACCGGCTTTGCCCAGGCCGCCGAATCCACCGACGCCAGGTCGGTGCTGAACAACATCCTGCCCTATGCGCGCCAGGCCTTCGCCCAGACCGATCCGGTTCGCCGCCTGCAGCAGCTTGCAAGGGCCTTCCTCAAGACCGATGGCCATCCCTACGATCCGGCAAAGGCCTTCAAGAAAGCGCTGACCGACCGGCTGCCGGATCTGGCCGAGCGTTTCCTGTCGGCATCCAACGCCATCATCGAGACCGTCGACCGGCTGGCGCTGTTCCGGATGCTGGAAGGCACGGCTGCCGCGCTGACCATCGCCGACTGGCTGATCGCCCGCTACGAGGTGCTGAAGCGCGGCCGCGGCTTTCTCGACTTCAACGATTTGATCACCCGCACGGTCAACCTCCTGGCGCGGCCCGATGCCGGCCCGTGGGTGCAATACAAGCTCGACCAAGGCATCGACCACATCCTGCTCGACGAGGCGCAGGACACCAGCCCGGATCAATGGGAAGTGGTGAAGCGGCTGGCGGAAGAATTTTTCGCCGGCTTCGGCGCCCGCGACCGTGTCCACCGCACGGTGTTCGCGGTCGGCGACGAGAAGCAGTCGATTTATTCCTTCCAAGGGGCCGCGCCAGATTCCTTCGCCGACAGCCGGCTGCTGTTCGCCGGGCGGGTGCGCGATGCCGAGGCTTCCTTCGCCGACCTCAAGCTGACCTGGTCGTTCCGCTCGACCGACGATGTGCTTTCCGCCGTCGACCGCGTCTTTGCCGATCCTGTCGTGCGGCGCGGCATCAGCCACGATCCCGACCCGCTGAGCCACAAGGCGATCCGCACCGACGCGCCGGGCTATGTCGAGGTGTGGCCGTCGATCGGTGCCGATATCGTCGACGAGCCCGACGACTGGACGCAGGCAATCGACCACGCCCACGCGCCGGCGGTGCGGGTTGCCGAGAATGTCGCGGCCACGATTGCCGGCTGGATCGGCAGCGGAGAGATCATCGAGGGCCGCGGCAAGCGGCTGCGGCCGGGCGACGTGCTGGTGCTGGTGCGCAAGCGCGACAGCTTCGTCCACGCGCTGACGCGGGCGCTCAAGCGCCGTGATATCCCGGTCGCCGGCGCCGACCGGCTGAGCTTGCCCGGCCACATCGCGGTCAAGGACCTGATCGCGCTCGGCCGCCTCCTCATCCAGCCGCAGGACGATCTGTCGCTTGCAGCCGTGCTGCGCAGCCCGATCTTCGACCTGCCGGAGGAGACGCTTTTTGCGCTGGCAGCGCAACGAGCGCCCGGCCTGTCGCTGGCCGCGTCGCTGCGCCAGCATGCCGGCGAAAGCGAAGCGCTGGCGCTAGTCGTCGCCCAACTCGACATCTGGACCGATGAGGCCGCCTTCAAGCCGGTGTTCGAATTTTATGCCGGCCTCCTGGCACGTGATGGCGTGCGCCGCAAGATGATCGCGCGGCTCGGCCCGGAAGCCGGCGACATTCTCGATGAGTTCCTGAGTTTCTGCCTTGCCGAGGAACGAACCGGCCTGCCCGGGCTGGAAGCCTTCCTGTCGACGCTGGAAAACGCCGGGCCCGAGATCAAGCGTGAGATGGACCAGACCCGCGACGAGGTCCGCGTCATGACCGTGCATGCCGCCAAGGGCCTGGAAGCGCCTGTCGTGTTCCTGGTCGATGGCGGCTCCGCCCCGTTCAGCGACCAGCATTTGCCACGCCTGATGCCATTCGACGGCTCGGGCTGGGTCGGCAAAGGTTATCTCTGGCGTTCGGCCAGCGATGTCGCGAACGGCTTCTCGAAGGCAGCAGCGGCGCGGGCTCGCGAACTCGCCGACGACGAATACCGCCGGCTGCTCTATGTCGGCATGACCCGCGCCGAGGACCGGCTGATCGTCTGCGGCTATCACGGCAAGCGGGCGCCGAACACCGGCACCTGGCATTCGATCGTAAGCCGTGCGCTGATCGGGGCGCCGGAGAGCGAACAGCGTGCGCATCCTGCCAGCGGCGAGCCGGTGTACCGTTTCCGTGTCACCGAGCTGCCCCCGGTCGCGCCAAGCGCTGTCGAACAGAGGCGCCAGACCGATGCTTTCGGCCCTTTGCCGGCGAACCTGTTTCGGCCCTTGCCGCCCTTCGAGGATCTGCCGCGCCCCCTGTCACCGTCCGGCGCCTCGGCGCTGATCGAAGAAGGCAAGGAAACGGTGGTCGACAAAGCTTCGCCGGTGCTCGATGCCGATGCCGAGCCAGGATTTGCCGTGCTGCGCGGGCTCGCGCTGCATAAATTGCTGCAAATGCTGCCCGGCATTGCCGAGGACCAACGGGAGGGCGCGGCGGCACGCTACCTCGCGCGAACGGGTGCGGAATGGCCGCCGGCAGAGCGCGAAAAAGCCCTGGCCTCGGTCATCGCCATCCTTGCCGACCCCCATCTCGGCCAGCTGTTTGCGCCATCCTCGCGCGCCGAGGTCGCGATCATGGGCAGCCTGGAGGTAAGGGGTAAAACGCGCTCGATTTCGGGCAAGATCGACCGGCTGGCGGTGACAGCGGACGCGGTGTCGATCGTCGACTACAAGACCAACCGGCCTGCGCCTGCCTCCCTGGCGGAGGTCCCGCCGGCCTATCTGCTGCAGTTGGCGCTCTATCGCGCCCTCTTGCAGCCGCTTTATCCAGGGCGCGAGGTCAAGGCGGCCTTGCTGTTTACCGAAGCGCCACGGCTGATCGAACTGCCGGCCAGGGCCATGGATGACGCCCTTGCCCGACTCACGGGAGCGTGACACAAGACCTGCTTGAAGAAGGGCGCGATAACCACCACATTTGGTGCGACGAAAACTTTCGAAAGGATTTTCCGCATGACTACGGTCAAGGTCGACAAGAGCAATTTCCAGGCCGATGTGCTTAACGCCAACGTACCGGTGGTCGTCGATTTCTGGGCGGAATGGTGCGGTCCCTGCAAGATGATCGCCCCGGCGCTCGAAGACATCGCCACCGAACTTGGCGCTAAAGTGAAGATCGCCAAGCTCAACATCGACGAGAACCCCGAACTCGCCGCGCAGTTCGGCGTGCGCTCGATCCCGACGCTCATGATCTTCAAGGGCGGCGAAGTGGCCGACATGAAGGTTGGTGCCGCACCCAAGACCGCGCTCTCGCACTGGATCAATGGCAGCCTCGCCTGACCCCCGGAAAAATTCGGATTGAAAAGCCCGGCCTCGCGCCGGGCTTTTTGTTGGCGTCATCGCTGGGCTTCTCTGGCCCTCACGTCCGGGCACTCCATGTCTACTGGTGGCAGCAGATAGAGGGAGAACGTCATGACCGGATCCGCCAAGGCCACCGTCTTCATCGACAATGAGCGCGTCATCGTCACCGAGTACCGCTTCCAGCCGGGCGACAACACCGGCTGGCACCGCCACGGCCACGACTATGTCGTGGTGCCGCTGATGGACGGCAAGGTGAAACTGGTCACCAAGGATGGCGAAACCTTCGCCGAAATGAAGAAGGGCTCACCCTATTTCCGCAAGGAGGGTGTTGAACACGATGTCATCAACGCCAATGAGGGCGAGTACGCGTTTATCGAGGTCGAGCTGAAATAAGCCGGTCGCACCGCTGAGCGATCACCAGTCGGCGATGCGGTCGCCACCGACGAATTGCGCGCTTTCGTCGGTGTATTCGAACAGTTCGATCTTCACACCGTTGGGATCGCGGATCCATGCTTGGAAAGTGTCGTCGCATGCGTGTTTTTTGGCCGTGACCTCGATGCCCTTTGACTTGATATGGGCAATCGCCGCGTCGATGTTTTCCACCTCAAGGCAGAAGTGGTTGATCTGGTTCTGCTCGCTGTATGCAGTGCCATCCTTCTGGAACACCTCGACATGGCTGCGGCCGCCGCAATTGAGATAGAAGCCGAACACCTTGCCGCCGCGCACGAAGTTGAACTGCGTGTCGAGGCCGAGCACGTCGCGATAGAAGCTCCGCGTCGCTTCGAGGTCATGCGCGAAGATGCAGACATGGGCGAGCTGCTTGACCTTGATCATGACTGGCTCCTTGCAGTGAATGGCCTCAGGTCGGTGGCGTGCCGTTCTCGTCCAACACCGCGCCGGCCAAATAAAGCGAGCCGCCGATCAGGATACGCGGCGGCGGACCGTCCCAGGTGTCGCGCAGCAGCATCAGCGCGTTGGCAACGGAACTCATCGGCTCGGCCGTCAACCCGGCTTCCGTGGCGCGGATCGCCAGTTCGTCATTCGGCACGCCGGCGTCGCTCGTATTCACCGGCACGGTGTAGACATGCCGGACGAGGCCCTTGAAGGCACGGAAATAGCCACTCTGGTCCTTGGTGTTGATCATGCCCGAGATGAGAAACAGCGGACGCGGGTTCTTTTCTTCCTGTTCGGCCAGTGCCTCGGCAACGACCACGCCGGCGCCCGGATTGTGACCGCCGTCGAGCCAGATGTCGGCGCCCCTTGGCGCCAGCTCCGCCAGCCGGCCCTGCGCCNGTTTCTGCATACGGCCGGGCCAGGCGACGGCGGCCATCGCCTTTTCGGCGGCGCGGTGGCTGATCTCGAAGCCGGCTGCCTTGACCGCGGCGATCGCCGCCGCCGCGTTGGCGACCTGGTGGCGACCGGGCAGGCGCGGCAGCGGCAGGTCCATCAGCCCGTCCTCGTCCTGGTAGACCATGCGGCCGTTTTCCTCGAAGGCGAGGAAATCCTGGCCGTAGACGAAGGTCGGGCATTCCAGCCGCTCGGCGGTTTCGATCAGCACCTGCAGCGCTGTCTCGCTTTCCTGCGAGCCGATCACCACGGGGCAACCACGCTTCATGATGCCGGCCTTTTCGGCGGCGATCAGCTCGACCCGGTCGCCGAGATAGGCCTCGTGGTCCATCGACACCGGCATGATCACCGACACGGCGGGCCTTTCCACGACATTGGTGGCGTCGAAGCGGCCGCCGAGGCCGACCTCGATGATGGCGGCTTCGGCCGGGTGTTCGGAAAACAGGATGAAGGTGACGGCGGTGAGGATTTCGAAGACGGTGATCTTCTGGCCGTCATTGGCCTTGGCGACGCGGGCGATGGCCTCGGCGAAGACATCGTCGTCGACCAGCCTGCCGCCACCCTCGGCGGCAAGCCGGTAGCGCTCGTGCCAGCTGACCAGATGCGGCGAGGTGTGGACGTGGACGAGACGGCCGGAAGCCTCAAGCAGCGCCCGCGAGAAGGCGGCGCAGGAGCCCTTGCCGTTGGTACCGGCGATATGGATGACCGGCGGCAGCAGATCCTGCGGATTGCCAAGCCGCTCCAAGAGCCGCGTGATGCGTTCGAGCGAAAGGTCGAAGCCTTTCGGGTGAAGCGCCATCAGGGCTTCGATTTCGCGGTCGGCGGCGAGCGTCGTCATGACAGATTCCCTGAGCATGGCCCGAGAACCAGAATCAATTCCGGAATGGCCATGGCAATCAAAAGGCTACAGCGCGCGACTGCCCTCGTGCAATCACGGTCGCGGCGTGTCGTGTCGCGTCAGGCCTGCGGCCGTGCCTCGGCGGAGACCACCGCCGGCGGCAGGATTTCCGGCTGCAGCGGCTTTTGCTCTTCCGGCATCTTGAGCAGCATCTTCAGCAGCCGTGAGATGGTCTGGCGCAGTTCCAGCCGCGACACCACCATATCGACCATGCCATGCTCCATCAGATATTCGGAGCGCTGGAAGCCGTCCGGCAGTTTTTCGCGGATGGTCTGTTCGATGACGCGCGGCCCGGCAAAGCCGATCAGGGCGCCGGGTTCCGCGATGTGCACGTCGCCCAGCATGGCGTAGGAGGCGGTGACGCCGCCGGTGGTCGGATTGGTCAGCACGACGATGTAGGGAAGGCCGGCTTCCTTCAGCCGGTCGACACCGACCGTGGTGCGCGGTAATTGCATGAGGGACAAAATGCCTTCCTGCATGCGGGCGCCGCCAGAGGCGGCGAACAGGATCAGCGGCCGCTTGCGCTGCAAGGCGACCTCGAAAGCATGCACGATGGCGTCGCCCGCCGCCATGCCGAGCGAGCCGCCCATGAAGGCGAAGTCCTGCACCGTCACCACCACCGGCAGCCCTTCGACGGAGCCCAGCGCGTTGACGATCGCATCTTCCAGGCCGGTCTTGGCCTTGGCGTCCTTCAACCGGTCGGTGTAGCGCTTCTCGTCGCGGAACTTCAGCGGGTCCTGCACCACCTTGGGGTTTTCGAGCTGCTCGTACTTGCCGTCATCGAGGAAGTATTTCAGCCGCTCCTTGGCCGAGATCTTCATGTGGTGGCCGGAGGACGGGATGACGAACTGGTTGGACTCCAGGTCCTTGTGGAACACCATCTCACCGGTCTCGGGATCCTTGATCCAGAGATTCTCGGGCATGTCGGTGCGCCGGCCGAGCATCGAATTGATCTTCGGGCGAACGTAATTGGTGATCCAGTTCATCGCTTCGGCTCCTGTCCTGACGAAGAGTTAGTGCAGGCCACGCGGGAGAACGACATGCACAAGACCAGAGGTAAGGAAACTATTCGGCGGCAGCAAGGCGGGCCGAGCGCACGCCTTGCGCCAGCCCGCTGACCAGCGTGGCGACGGCCTCCGCCGGGTCGGCGGTCTTCTCGCCCTTCGGCCCCAGCACATTGGCGACCGCGTTAACGATCGCGGTGCCGACGACGACGCCATCGGCATTGGCGCCGATGACACGCGCCTGCTCGGCGGTCTTGACGCCGAAGCCGACGCAGACCGGCAGGTCTGTATGGCCCTTGATGCGCTGGACAGCCGCCGCCACCTTGCCGGTATCGGCGAGCGCCGAGCCGGTGATCCCGGTCATCGACACGTAGTAGACGAAACCCGACGTGTTCTGCAGCACCTTGGGCAGGCGCTTGTCGTCGGTGGTCGGCGTCGCCAGGCGGATGAAGTTGATGCCGGCTTTCAGCGCCGGAATGCAGAGTTCCTCATCCATCTCCGGCGGCAGGTCGACGACGATCAACCCATCGATGCCGCTGGCGATGGCGTCCTTGAGGAAGCGATCGACGCCGTAGATGTAGATCGGGTTGTAATAGCCCATCAGCACGATCGGCGTTTCATTGTCACCGGAGCGGAAGTCCGACGCCATCTTCAGCGTCTTGACCAGCGTCTGGCCGCCTTTCAGCGCACGCAGGCCTGCCGCCTGGATCGCCGGGCCATCGGCCATCGGATCGGAAAACGGCATGCCGAGCTCGATGACGTCGGCGCCGGCCTTGGGCAGCGCCTTCATGATCGACAGGGAGGTGTCGTAGTCGGGGTCGCCGCCCATGAAATAGGTGACGAGCGCCGGGCGGCCTTCGGCTTTCAGTTTTGCCATGCGGCGGTCGATGCGGGTCACCATGATCAGATCTCCATACCCAGCATCGAGGCAACCGTGTGCACGTCCTTGTCGCCACGGCCGGACAGGTTGACGATGACGATCTGGTCCTTGTCCATGGCGGGCACGATCTTCACCGCATGCGCAATGGCGTGCGCGGATTCCAGCGCCGGGATGATGCCTTCGACCCGCGTCGTCAGCTTGAAGGCCTCCAGCGCCTCGTCGTCGAGGATCGGCACATAGTCGACGCGGCCGGAGTCGCGCAGCCAGGAATGCTCGGGGCCGACGCCGGGATAGTCGAGACCGGCCGAGATCGAATGGCCGTCCATGATCTGGCCGTCGGCATTCTGCAGGAGGTAGGTGCGGTTGCCGTGCAGCACGCCCGGCGCGCCGGCGTTCATCGAGGCGCAATGCTCGATGCCGTCGAGACCGCGTCCGCCGGCTTCGATGCCGATGATGCGGACCTCCTTGTCGTCGAGGAAGGGATGGAACAGGCCGATGGCATTGGAGCCGCCGCCGACAGCCGCGATGATGGTGTCCGGCAGCCGGCCTTCCTGTTCGAGGATCTGCGCGCGCGCCTCGGTGCCGATGACCGACTGGAAGTCGCGCACCAGCTCCGGATAGGGATGCGGGCCGGCGGCGGTGCCGATCAGGTAATAGGTATCCTCGACATTGGTCACCCAATCGCGAAGGGCCTCGTTCATGGCGTCCTTCAGCGTGCCGTGGCCTGCTGTCACCGGCCGCACTTCGGCCCCGAGCAGCTTCATGCGGAAGACGTTGGGGCTTTGGCGGGCGACGTCGGTGGCACCCATATAGACGACGCAGGGAAAGCCGAAGCGGGCGGCGACGGTGGCGGACGCGACGCCGTGCTGGCCGGCGCCGGTCTCGGCGATGATGCGCTTCTTGCCCATGCGCTTGGCAAGCAGGATCTGGCCGAGGCAGTTGTTGATCTTGTGCGAACCGGTGTGGTTCAGGTCCTCGCGCTTGAAATAGACCTTTGCGCCGCCGCCCAGGCCCTTCGCCGCGGAAACCTCGCGAAGATGCCTGGTCAGGCCTTCGGCGAAATAGAGTTTCGAGGGCCGGCCGGCATAGTGGGTCGAAAGATCCGTCAGTTCAGCTCTGAAATCCGGATCGTCCTTGACCTCGTTCCAGTGCCGTTCGAGGTCGAGGATCAGCGGCATCAACGTTTCGGCGACGAAACGACCGCCGAAGATGCCGAACATGCCCTGCTCGTCGGGTCCGGTGCGGAAGGAATTGGGTGTCGCCGGCTTGTTCATCGCCGATCTCCTGGTTTGAAAGAGTTGTTCAGGCGGCGCGATCGTCGCGTGCTGCCCTGACGGCCCGGAAAAACTGCTCGATCAGCGCCGGATCCTTGACGCCCGGCGCGCTTTCCACGCCCGAGGAAATGTCTATTGCGGGCGGATTGGCAAGGCGAAGGGCATCGCCGATGTTGGCGGCGTTGAGCCCACCGGAAAGCATGTAATCGACGCCGGCGTCAAGGCCGGCGAGAATGCGCCAGTCGAAGGTGACGCCGTTGCCGCCCGGCAGCTCGGAACCCTTTGGCCGCTTGGCGTCGAACAGGAACCGGTCGGCGACGCCGATGAACGGCCTTATCCGGTCGAGATCGGCAGCCTCGCTGAGCGGCAGCGCCTTCATCACCGGCAGGCTATGGCGGGCCTTGACCTCGGCCACCCTCTCGGGCGTTTCCGAACCGTGCAGCTGCAGCATGTCGGGCTGCATTTTGGCGACGATCTCGTCCAGGAAGCCGTCGCCGGCGTCAACCGTCACGGCAACGGCCAAGGCTTTGCCGCGCGCGGCTTCGCGCAGACGACCGGCCTCGGCCGGTTCAAGATAGCGCGGGCTCTTGGCAAAGAAAATAAAGCCGACATGGCTGGCACCGCCGGCAAGGGCTGCGGCCATTGCCTGGTCGGTCTTCAAGCCGCAGATCTTGATGTCGAGCGCCATGACGCGGGAATTGGCATGAAACGCGCCAAGAGTCGAGAAAAAGCATGCTGTTTGCCGGCAACGCCAAAGGCACTACCTATTGATGGAGTGAATGCCAGGCGGGAGCACAATCATGGCCGACAGAACCGTTGCCGAATTGAGGCAGAAGATCGTGCAGGCGCGCGAGGTCATCGCCCACCTGATAGACAAGGCCGCCTTCAACGGCGCCGAGGCGCACCGGGCACTGGATTATTTCGGCAGCGACGCCTTCGACCGCGACTTCCTGCCCTGGCCGCATCATGGCGACGAGGGGCTGCGGCCGGATGAGCTCAATGCGGCGAACGACGATTGAGGCACCCTACTCGAACATGATCGCCTGCAGCGCCCCGCCATTGCGCTTCAGCCAATCCTTGCAGCGGTCGGTGTCGGGGCAGAGTTTCTCGCACAATTTCCAGAATTTCGGACCGTGGTTCATCTCCTTGAGATGCGCCACCTCATGGGCCACGAGGTAGTTTATGACGGGCTGCGGCGCCATCATGATGCGCCACGAGAAGGACAGGTTGCCCTCCGAGGTGCATGAACCCCAGCGGCTGGAGGTGTCCTTGTAGCGGATCGCCTTGGCGCGCTTGCCGAGCGCCCCGGTGTGTTTGACCACCAGCTTCTCGATCTCCTTCTTGGCCTCGCGCTTCAAGAAATCGGCGATGCGGCGCGGCAGGTGGATCCGGTCGCCATGCACGATGAGCAGCGGGCCGCGCTCGTCGCGCGAGACGGTGACTGTGCCGCGCTTCGACGGCTCATGGACGATGCGGTGCGGCACGCCGCGTATCGGGATCCTGATGCCGGGCCGCACCTGCGGCCGGGTCGGCACCTTGGCCAGCCGCTGCTCCAGCCAGGCCTGATGGCGCTCGAGGAACCGGTCCACCTCGCCTCGGCGCAGGCCCGGCGGAACGGTGATGCGCAGGCCCTGGCCGCCGGAATCGATGCGCAGCGTCAGGCGCCGCGCCCTGGCGCTCTCGACGATCTTGAGCGGCAGCGTGCGGCCGGCGACACAATATTCCCGCTCCACGGCGGGCGTGGGCTTGGGCTTCGTCAGATTGCGAAAGAATCCGATGGTCATGGCGGGACGATACGCGATTCGAGAAAAACGAATAGAACAAAAAAGAAACGGCGCCGCTCACGCGACGCCGTCATCATACCTTGGCCCTGTCGCTAGGCTTCAGTCGTCGAGCAGGTTCGAACCTTTGCCACGCTTGGTGGTGGTCGTTCCGGTGCTCGGATCGGTCTTCGTCGGGGCAGTCGACTTGTTGCGGTTCGCCATGAAGCGATCGAACTCGTCCTGGTCCTTGGCGCGGCGCAATTCGCGGGCATACTCGTCGAACTGCGTCAGCATCTCGTCGAGCTTGCGGCGCTCTTCGTTCAAGCGCTCAAGTTCCTTTTCGCGCCAGTCGTCGAAAGCGACGTTGCCGGTGCGGGCGGAGCCGTGACCCCAGCGCGCGGCCTTGTCGGAACCACGGCGGCAGCCGGCGAAGATGCCGTCGGTCGCGCGGTTGACGTCACGCTTGAAGCCGTCGAGCCGGTCGCCCCAGATGATGTAGGCGAGCATGGCGAAGCCGAGCGGCCAGAACACCATGAAGCCGATCACCATCAAGGCGATGGTCGCCGGCGTCCAGGCCGGGCGGATCAATGCAGATGTGTTCATTTTCTCCCATTCCTTCGGTTGGAGACAGCCAGGACCGGCTGCGTGGAATCGAAATGGGAAGGCAAAAACGGCGATTCAAGACAATGTCCGCCAAAACCGGACAAAGGTCTGAAATGATTATCGCTTTTTGAGCGTATCGAGGAAAAGCACGACCAGGCCGGCAATCAGCCCCCAGAATGCGGCGCCGACGCCGAACAGCGTCAGCCCCGAGGCGGTGACGACGAAAGTGACCGTGGCGGCCATGCGCTGCCCCTCGTCCTTCAATGCGATGGCCAGCGCGTTGGCGAGCGACGCCATCAGCGCGAGCCCTGCCACCAGCACGATCAGGCTCTGCGGCAGGACGGCGAAGATCGCCACCAGCGAGGCGCCGAAAATCGCGAAGATGAGATAGGCGAGCGCATAGAACGGCCCGGTTTTCCAGCGCTCGGCTGGGTCGGGGTGAACGTCCGGCCCGGTGCAGATCGCCGCCGAAATCGCCGCCAGATTGGTGGTCGAGCCGCCAAACGGCGCCGACAGCAGCGAAAACAAGCCGGTGACGCCGATCAGCGGGCCGGGCTCGGGGTGGTAGCCGGCGGCGCGCAGCACGGCGAGGCCCGACAGGTTCTGCGAGGCCATGGTGACGAGATAGAGCGGCAGCGCCAGGCCGATCATCGCCTTGGCGGTGAAATCGGGCGCGATCAGCGTCAGCGTCGACAATTCGGGTGTCGGCAGGCCGCCGACACGGCCGGTCAAGAAGGCGGCGAGACCGCCACCGATCAGCACCGCCAGCACCGACAGCGCCGGGTTGAACAGGCGGATGATGAAGAAGGCCGCGATCAGCGGCAGGATCAGCCAGGGGTCGACGGGAACGGTCTTGACCGCGTTGAGGGCGAAGGTGACGACGATGCCGGCCAGCATGCCGGAAGCAACCGAGGGCGGTATCCTGGAGATCAGCTGCGTCAACGGCTTGAACAGGCCGGTGGCGATCAACAGGATGGCGGTGACGATGAAGGCGGCGACGGCCTCGCCGATCGAAAAACCGCTCGACGCCGCCATCAGCGCCAGGCCCGGCGTCGACCATGCGGTGATGACGGGCATTTTCGTGCGCCAGGACAGCCACAGGCTCTCGATGGCCATGGCAAGGCAGATAGTCGTCACCCAGCTCGCCGTCTGGATTTGCGTCGCGCCGACCGCATGGGCGGCGGCAATGACGATGGCCAGGGTGCCGCCAAAGCCGACGATGGCCGCGACAAAGGCTGAGATCGGGATGGAAAGGCGCATGCTCATCAGCCCCGCTTGGCCATGTCACTGACCGACCGCACCAGCATGTCGAGATCCTGCGGCCGCGACAGGCGGTGGTCACCATCGGGGATCAGCGACAGCGTCACATCATCGGCCGGCAGCAGACTGACCAGCTTCAGCGCGTGGCTCGACGGCACGTCCGCATCGGCCAAGCCTTGCAGGATGTGAACCGGGCAATGGGTGTCGATCGGACCCGTCATCACCCGGTTGTCGCGCCCGTCCTCGATCAAGGCGCGCGTGTAGATGTAGGGTTCCTGGGAATAGTCCGACGGCTCGGCGAAGAACCCCTTTTTTGCGAGGTCGCGTTTCTGCGCCTTGGTCAGCACTGGTTCGACCAGTTCGGCGGTAAAATCCGGCGCCGGCGCCAGCAGCACCAGGCCGACGACGCTTGCATCACCCGCCTTGCGCAATTCCTGCACCATGCGCAGCGCGATCCAGGCGCCCATCGAGGAACCGACCAGTATCTGGTTACCCCTGGCGAAGTTCCGGAACACGGCAAGGCTCTGCGACAGCCATGTCGAAATCGTGCCGTCGGCAAAGGCGCCGCCGGACTCGCCATGGCCCGAATAGTCATGGCGCAGGAAAGCCCGGCCTTCGCTCGCGGCCCAGTCCGACAGCGTCTCAGCCTTCGTGCCCAGCATGTCCGACTTGTAGCCGCCGAGCCAGACAATGCCCGGCGTGGAACCCGTCGAATGGCGCACTGCTATGCGCGATCCATCGACATCCAGAAAGGCTGGGGGCGTGGCGGTCATGGCTTTTTCCTCGGGCCCTGTTCGGCGCGGGGTTCTTGTGACACAGCCACAGGCGTGGCGAAAAGTGCTCACGATGCTCTTTGTTTGGTGCAGGCCCGCGATCAGGGTGATTTTCTGTCAATGCTGTGCTATTGACTCCGCCCGCGCGCTCACCACATTGACGCGTCCACACATCAGACCGACGAAACCCGGAACGAAACGGCCAAGGAGACCACGACCATTCGCAGACCTTTCAAAGCAGCGGCGCCGACCAAGGATGGGCCGCGCTCCAACCGTGATATCCGGGTTCCCCGGGTCCAGCTTATCGACGCAGAAGGCCAGAACCGCGGTGATGTTTCCATCAACGACGCATTGCTGCTCGCCGAAGAGGCAGGGCTCGATCTCGTCGAAATATCGCCCAATGCGGTGCCGCCCGTCGTAAAAATCCTCGATCTCGGCAAGTTGAAATACGCCAACCAGAAGAAGGCGGCCGAGGCGCGCAAGAATCAGAAGGTCATCGAGATCAAGGAGATCAAGATGCGCCCGAACATCGACAGCCACGACTACGAGACCAAGATGAAGGCGGTTCGCCGCTTCTTCGAGGAAGGCGACAAGGTCAAGCTGACGCTGCGCTTCCGTGGCCGCGAGATGGCGCATATGGAGCTCGGCATGCAGCTTCTGAACAAGGTGCGCGAAGAAGTGGCGACCATCGCCAAGGTCGAGGCCGAGCCGAAGCTCGAAGGCCGCCAGATGATGATGGTGCTGGCGCCGCGCTAGGTGTGCTGAACATCTGAGATCACGATAAAGTCAGGCGTGGCCAGCGCTCCAAATCCGCCTGAATTGTCTTGCAGAGCGTCCCGGCGATCGGCGGGACGCCTGTTTCTCGGCTAAAGCCGCGATCGCCGGCTAAGCTCCTCGACGATCGGACACCCCTTGGACAACGAACTCAAATACGGGCTGGGCAATTACCAGCAGATACGCCGGCTCGTGCTTGCCGTGCTCGTGGTGGTGCTGTTTCTGGCGCTGCTTTTCGGCCAGTCGACCTTCCCACCCGACACGCCGGTGCATGAAACAATCGAGATGTTCGGCGTGCTGCTGATCTTCCTCGGCATCGTCGGCCGCCTCTGGGCGACGCTCTATATCGGCGGGCGCAAATCGTCCGAGGTAGTGACGGGCGGACCCTATTCGATGACCCGCAACCCGCTCTATGTGTTCTCGACCGTGGCGGCGGCCGGCGTCGGCGCCCAGATCGGCTCCTTCTCGGGCATCATCCTGTTCGCGCTGCTCTGCGCGGGCGCCTTCCACATCGTCATTCTGCGCGAGGAGAAATTCCTCAAGGAAGCGCTCGGTGCGCCCTATGCCGCCTATCTGGCGCGGGTGCCGCGCTTCTTCCCGAACCTTTCCCTCTACCAGGAGGGAGATACGGGTAGCTTCAAGCCGCGTCTGCTGTTGACCACGCTGCTCGATGGCCTGGTGTTCCTCATTGCGCTGCCGGCGTTCGAACTGATCGACGGCGCCCAGCAGTCGGGCATGCTGCCGGTCTGGTTCACGCTGCCCTGACCGAGGCTGCAAAGGCGCGGCGCGGTGGGTGTTGCACACAAGCCCGCTTTGACGTATAGCACCGCCGTTCAAGAAAACCGCCCGGCAGGGCATGCCGTGGCGGTTTCATTTGCTTTTCGGGCTTTGGTCGGCCCGAAGCGAACAAGAAGCGCGATAGTGCGCCAACGAGACGGAGTAGCAAAATGCCCAAGATGAAGACCAAGTCGGCCGCCAAGAAGCGGTTCAAGATCACAGGTACGGGTAAAGTCCTGTCGGCTGCGGCCGGCAAGCGTCACGGCATGATCAAGCGTTCCAACAAGTTCATTCGAAATGCCCGCGGCACGATGGTTCTGGCTGAACCGGATGGCAAGAAGGTCATCAAGAATTTTCTGCCGAACGGCCTCTAAGGCATTCGGTCTGGACGGCGTTTGTTTTTACGCAATTCCGAACGGAAAACCGCAACACACTTTCCTGGAATTGCTTTTAAGGAGATCATGACATGGCACGCGTAAAGAGAGGCGTCACCTCGCACGCCAAGCACAAGAAGGTCCTGAAAGCCGCCAAAGGCTTCTACGGCCGCCGCAAGAACACCATCCGCATCGCCAAGCAGGCGGTGGAAAAGTCGCTGCAGTACGCTTACCGCGACCGCAAGAACCGCAAGCGCTCGTTCCGCGCGCTGTGGATCCAGCGCATCAACGCGGCGACCCACGAGCACGGCCTGACCTATGGCCGCTTCATCGACGGCCTCAACAAGGCCGGCATCGAGATCGATCGCAAGATCCTGTCCGACATGGCCATTCATGAGCCGCAGGCTTTCGCCGCGCTGGTCGCCAAGGCCAAGGTCGCGCTCGAATATCTGAAGAACACCACGCCGAACGCTTTTGAGAGCGCTGTCGCTTAAGACCAGCGCTTCCCAAGCACTTCGACACTTGATTTGGGGAACCCGCGCTGGCACGGCTGGCGCGGGTTTTTCTTATGCCTGACCTTTCAACTTAGAAGTGACTTTCACTTTAAAGCTGACTTCCAACGTAGCGAGTTTGACCGTGAACGACGTAACTACCGGCTTGGATACGCTCGAAAATTCCCTGATGGCCGACATCGCGTCGGCCGCCGATGAGCCGGCGATCGAGGCCGTGCGCATCGCTGCCTTCGGCAAGAAGGGCACCGTGTCCGAGATGCTGAAAACGCTTGGCGCCATGACCGCCGAGGAGCGCCAGGTCAAGGGCCCTGCCATCAACGGCCTCAAGAACCGCGTCACCGAGGCGCTGACGGCCCGCAAGACCGAGTTGAAGGACGTGGCGATCGCCGCACGGCTAGCCGCCGAGAAGGTCGATGTGACGCTGCCGGTGCGGCAGTCGCCGGCAGAGCGCGGCCGCATCCATCCGATCAGCCAGGTCATCGACGAGATCGCGGCGATCTTCGGCGACCTCGGCTTCGCGATCGCCGAAGGGCCGGATATCGAGACCGACTATTACAATTTCACCGCGCTGAATTTCCCGGAAGGCCATCCGGCGCGCGAGATGCACGACACTTTCTTCTTCCAGCCAGACGAGAAGGGCGAGCGCAAGCTTTTGCGCACCCACACCTCGCCGGTGCAGATCCGCACCATGGAGAAGCAGAAGCCGCCGATCCGCATCGTCATTCCGGGCAAGACCTACCGCCAGGATTCCGACGCCACCCACTCGCCGATGTTCCATCAGGTCGAGGGTCTGGTGATCGACAAGTCGGCCAATGTCGCCAACATGAAGTGGGTGCTGGAAGAGTTCTGCAAGGCATTCTTCGAGGTGCCCTCGGTCAAGATGCGTTTCCGGCCGTCCTTCTTCCCGTTCACCGAGCCTAGCCTCGAGGTCGACATCCAATGCGACCGCTCGCGGCCCGGCGAAGTGCGCTTCGGCGAAGGCTCCGACTGGATGGAGATCCTCGGCTGCGGCATGGTGCATCCCAACGTGCTGCGCGCCGGCGGGCTCGATCCGGATGAGTACCAGGGTTTTGCCTGGGGCATGGGAATCGACCGCATCGCCATGCTGAAATACGGCATGCCGGACCTGCGCGCCTTCTTCGATGCCGATGTGCGCTGGCTGTCCCATTACGGTTTCAGGCCGCTCGACATGCCGACGCTGTTTGGGGGCCTGAGCGCGTGACAGAAGCCCACATCGGCGGCTGCCGCTGCGGTGCCGTGCGGTTCGAGGTCTCCGTCGAACCGCACCACGTCAGCTATTGCCATTGCGGCGATTGCAGGCGGGCCAGCGGCGCGCCCGTATCGGCCTTTGTCGGCTTCCCGGTCGACAAGGTGGCGTTTACGGGCAAGGCGTTGAAAATGTACGAGAACGGGCTGGTGACGCGTTCGTTCTGCGGCATCTGCGGCTCGCCGATCGCCTATGTCGACGATCGGCTCGAGGACGATATCTATTTCGTGCTCGGCGCCATGGACAGGCCGGCCGATTTCAAGCCGACGCAGCATGCCTATGTGAGCGAGCAGCTTCCTTTCCTGCATATGTCCGACGACTTGCCGAGACATTTGAAAACAAGCGTCAAAAGACCAGACGGAACAATTCAATGAAATTCACCCTCTCCTGGCTCAAGGATCATCTCGAGACCGACGCCACGCTCGCCGAGATCGTCGAGCGGCTGACCTCGATCGGTCTCGAAGTCGAGCATGTCGACGACAAGTCGGGCCTGAAACCCTTCGTCATCGCCAAAGTGCTGACGGCGGTGCAGCATCCCGATGCCGACCGCCTGCGGGTGCTGACCGTCGACACCGGCGACGGCAAGCCGCCGGTGCAAGTGGTGTGCGGAGCGCCGAACGCCCGCGCGGGCCTGATCGGCGCCTTTGCCGCGCCCGGCACCTATGTGCCCGGCATCGACGTAACGCTGACGGTCGGCAAGATCCGGGGCGTCGAAAGCCACGGCATGATGTGCTCCGAGCGCGAACTGGAGCTTTCCGACGAGCATAACGGCATCATCGACCTGCCCGCCGATGCGCCGGTCGGCACCAGCTTCGCGACCTATGCGCATCTCGACGATCCGGTCATCGAGATCAATCTGACGCCGAACCGGCCTGATGCGACCAGCGTCTACGGCATCGCCAGGGATCTGGCGGCAAGCGGGCTCGGCCGTCTCGTCGGCGGCGCCATCATGCCCCACGCCGGCAGCGGCATGTGTCCGGTCAAGGTGACGATCGAGGCCCCGGAACTCTGTCCCGGCTTCGCGCTCAGGCTGGTCAAGGGCGTGAAGAACGGCCCGTCGCCGAAATGGCTGCAGCAGCGGCTGATCGCCATTGGTCTTCGGCCGATCAGCGCGCTGGTCGACATCACCAATTACGTCACCTTCGATCGTGGCCGGCCGCTGCATGTGTTCGATGCCAGGAAGGTCGCCGGCAACCTGGTCGTGCGCCGCGCGCGCGACGGCGAGAAGGTGCTGGCGCTCGACGGCCGCGAATACACGCTGACGCCGGAGATGTGCGTGATCGCGGATGACGATGGCGTCGAATCGATCGCCGGCATCATGGGCGGCGAGCATTCCGGCTGCGACGAGAACACCACCGACGTGCTGATCGAGTCCGCGCTTTGGGATCCGATCACCACCGCCCGCACCGGCCGCACGCTCGGCATCATCACCGATGCGCGCTATCGCTTCGAACGCGGCGTCGATCCCGAATTCATGGTGCCAGGCGTGGAACTGGCGACGAAACTGGTGCTCGATTTCTGCGGCGGCACGCCGACGGAGATCGAAGTGGCCGGTTATGCCGGCCACCAGCCCAAGATGGTCTCCTTCCCGCTGTCGGACATCAAGCGCCTGACCGGGATCGAGGTCCCCAGGGCGGAAAGCCTGGGCATCCTCTCGCGCCTCGGTTTCACGGCGGACGGATCGGGCGATGTCGTCAACGTCACCGTGCCCTCCTGGCGTCCCGATGTCGACGGCAAGGCCGACCTGGTCGAGGAGGTGATGCGCATCCACGGCGTCGACAACATCGCGCCGCAGCCGCTCGGCGCGCATGACGCGGTCAATGCAAAAATCCTCACCACGCTGCAGGTGCGCACCCGCACGGCCAAGCGCGCATTGGCAGTGCGCGGCATGATGGAGGCCGTCACCTGGTCGTTCATCCCGGCAAGGCATGCCGAGCTGTTCGGCGGCGGCCAGACGGCGCTCAAGCTCGCCAACCCGATCGCCGCCGATATGTCCGACATGCGGCCCTCGCTGCTGCCGGGGCTGATCGCCGCTGCCCAGCGCAATGCCGACAAGGGCATCGGCGACGTGGCGCTGTTCGAAGTCTCGGGCACCTATGAGGGCGACGGCGCCGACCAGCAGCGCCGCGTCGCTGCCGGCGTGCGCCGCGGCACCGCCAAGCTCGACGGCTCTGGCCGCAACTGGGCCGGCAATTCGGGGCCGGTCGGCGTGTTCGACGCCAAGGCCGATGCGATCGCGGCGCTCGAAGCCTGCGGCGCGCCGGTCGACCGGCTGCAGATCGAGGCGGGCGGTCCGGCCTGGTATCATCCCGGCCGCTCCGGCACGATCAAGCTCGGGCCGAAAACGGTGCTGGGCACCTTCGGCGAGTTCCATCCGAAGACGCTGGAAGGGCTCGACGTCTCCGGGCCGCTGTGCGGCTTCGAAGTGTTCGTCGACGCCGTGCCCGAGCCGAAGGCCAAGCCGACGAAGACCAAGCCGAGACTGGATCTGTCCGCCTTCCAGGCGGTGAAGCGCGACTTCGCCTTCGTCGTCGATAGATCCGTGGAGGCCGGCACGCTGGTGCGCGCCGCCCTTGCCGCCGACAAGAAGCTGATCACTGGTGTCTCGGTCTTCGACATCTTCGAGGGTGCATCGCTCGGCGCCGACAAGAAATCGATCGCCATCGAGGTGTCGATCCAGCCGGTCGAAAGGACGCTGACCGACGAGGATTTCGAGGCGCTCGCCAAGCGCATCGTCGAGAATGTCGGCAAGCAGACCGGTGGTGTTCTGCGCGGCTGAAGCAATTCCAGGAAGAGTGTTTAGCGGTTTTCCCGTCCGGAATTGCGCAGGAATTACGGATTGCGGGCAGATGGCGAATCGTCCTCCAAAAGGCGATGGACCATCTGCGCTATTCCGGGCTGCCGTTCGAAACACAACGCGAAGCGTTTCTCGACATCGTGTCGGCCGATCCGCTCGTCCGCGAAGCGCTGGTGCGTGCCCGAGCGCTCGACCTGCCGGACTGGCTGGTGGTTTCCGGCGCGCTTTACAACACGGTCTGGAACCATCTAACCGGCAAGCCGTCGGGCTATGGCATCAAAGATGTCGATTTGTTCTATTTCGATGATGCGGATTTATCCTACGAGGCCGAGGACACCGTCATCCGCCGGGCGGCACGGCATTTCGAAGGGCTGGCACTGCCGGTCGAGGTGCGCAACCAGGCTCGGGTGCATCTGTGGTATCAGCAGAAGTTCGGGCAGCCCTGCCCGCGCTATACGAGTTCCAGCGACTCGGTTGGGCATTTTGCCTCGAAGACCCATGCGGTCGGGGTGCGATACGATGCCGACGGGCAATTGGAGTTGGTGGCGCCGTTCGGGCTCGACGATATCTTTTCGTTCCGCATCACGCCCAACCGGGTGATGGATAATCAGCGAACGCATGATGCGAAGGGCCGGCGCGCGAAGGAATGTTGGCCGGAAATTTCGGTGGTGCCTTGGTGACAGTCAGGGATAAGAGATGCCGGTGCGAGGCACGCCCCTCTGCCCTGCCGGGCATCTCCCCCGCAAAGGGGGGAGATCGGCAGCTTCCCGGTCCCGCCTCGCCTTCTGCGCCGAAGATTGGCGAAAGCCTAGATGAGGCCGATCTCCCCCCTTGCGGGGGAGATGTCCGGCAGGACAGAGGGGGGTGCCTCGCGCCAATTTTCCCAGTCATTTGCATCGCGCGGCATTGAAGAAGGAGCGCCGAAGCGCTCCTCACCCATTCACCAGCGCCAGCAACTCCTCCGTGTAGCGCTTGCCAACCACCTTATCGGGCGACAGCGCATCACCGATCGTCGCCACCTCGGCCACGCTCAGCTCGATCGCGGCCGCCGCCGTGTTCTGCTCCAGATGACGTATCTTTCTTGCGCCGGGGATCGGCACGATGAAATCGCCCTGGTGCAGCACCCACGCGAGCGCCAGCTGCGCCGAGGTGACGCCTTTTTCAGCCGCCATCTTCTCCAGCGTGGCGACAATTTTGGCGTTGGCTTCCATCGCCTCGGCTTGGAAGCGTGGCAAGGTGCGGCGCCAGTCATCGTCGCTCAAGGCCTCGGGCTTGGCGATCGTACCCGTCAGCAGGCCACGACCCAGCGGGCTGTAGGGAACGAAGCCGATGCCGAGTTCGCGGCAGACGGCGAACACCTCGTCTTCCGGGTCGCGGCTCCACAGCGAATATTCGCTCTGCACGGCCGCGATCGGATGCACGGCGTGCGCCCGGCGGATGGTCGCGGCGCTCGCTTCCGAAAGGCCGAGCGCCCGCACCTTGCCCTCGCGCACCAGTTCGGCCATGGCGCCGACCGTGTCTTCGATCGGCACGTTGGGGTCGACGCGATGCTGGTAGTAGAGGTCGATCACATCGGTGCCCAGCCGCTTCAGCGACGCCTCGGCGACAGCCTTGGCGTGCTCGGGGCGGCTGTCGACGCCGGCCATGCGGTCCATACCGGCACCTTCCTCCAGAATCTTGAAGCCGAATTTCGTGGCGATGGTCACCTTGTCACGCACCGGCTTCAGCGCCTTGCCGACCAGAACCTCGTTCTCGTAGGGGCCGTAGACCTCCGCCGTGTCGAAGAAATTGACGCCGATGTCGACGGCGCGGCGCAATGTGGCGATCGCTTCAGCCTCCGGCTGGCCGCCATAGGCGAAGCTCATGCCCATGCAGCCGAGGCCGACGGGGTAGACGTTCAATTCAGTTCCTAGCTTGCGGGTTTGCATAACGCGTCTCCTTGTTGCGATGCGGGAGAAATAGCGTCTTGCCTTGTGTTCGATAATCGGCTCTCATTTGCACGGGCTGTTCTAGAATATAGATCAATGAACCGAGCGAACCTTTCCCAACTGGCCGTGCTGGCAACCGTCGCCCAATGCGGCAGCTTCCGCGGCGCCGCTAGGGAGTTGGCCATCGCGCCGTCGGCGGTCAGCCACGCGGTGTCCAGCCTGGAAGCCCGGCTTGGTGTTCGCCTCCTGTCGCGCAGTACACGCAGTGTCGCGCCCACGGAAGAAGGCGCGCAATTGCTGGAACGGCTGCGGCCGGCGCTGTCCGAGATCGACCTGGCTCTGGAGACGGCGGTCGAGGCGCGCGACCGGCCCGCCGGCAATCTGCGGCTCAGCGTGCCGCGCACGGCAGCGCATCTGGTGCTGACGCCACGGCTCGGCGCCTTTGCATCGGCCTACCCAGACATCGTGCTTGAGATCGTCGTCGAGGACCGCTTCACCGACGTGGTGGAAGGTGGCTTCGATGCCGGCGTGCGACTGGGTGAGAGCCTGCAGCGCGACATGATCGCGGTGCGCATCGGGCCGGATATTCGCGGTGCGGTGGTCGGCGCGCCGGCCTATTTCAGAGCGATGCCCAGACCGCGCCACCCGCGCGAGCTTGCCGATCATCGCTGCATCCGCTTCCGCTTCTCCAGCGGCGTCCTCTACCGCTGGGAGTTCGAGAGGGGGAGCGAGGAGATCGAGATGGCGGTGGAAGGGCCGCTGATCCTCGACGAGGACCATCTCATCGCGCAGGCCGCGGTCGACGGCGCCGGGCTGGCCTTCGTCTTCGAGCCCTATGTCCGCGCGCCGCTCGCCGACGGCAGGCTGATCCGCGTGCTGGAGGACTGGTGCCCGTCCTTCGACGGGTTCTTCGTTTACTATCCGAGCCGCCGCCAGATGCGTCCAGCGCTAAGGGCTTTCGTGGATTTCTTCAAGGTGAGCGCATGAGGCGCGCTTTACCTTCCCCCTTGTGGGGAGGGTGAGGAGCGCTGGAAGAAACCCGTCCTGCCGTTCGTTCGCCTCCCATGCAATCTGCTATCACCAACACCCGAACCCGCTACGGCTGGGCAACCATTCTTATTCACTGGCTGATCGGCATTATCTTCATCGGCCAGTTCGCCCTCGGCTTCGTCATGGTGCGGCTCAGCAGCCAGCGCACCGCCTTCGAGCTGATCCAACTGCACAAATCCCTGGGCTTCCTGCTGCTTGGCCTCGTCATCCTGCGCATCGCATGGCGGCTCGGGAATGCGGCGCCTGCCTTGCCGTCCTCGGTCGGCACGCTTGAGCGGCGCGCCGGGCCGATGGCGCATCTGGCGCTCTATGCCTTCCAGATCGCCCTGCCCTTGTCGGGCTGGGCATTGGTGTCGGTCTCGACGCTGGAAATCCCGACCATGCCGTTCAATCTGTTCGTGATGCCCAACCTGCCGCTCGCCGAGTCCGACTTTGCCGAAAGCCTCTGGGCATCGGTGCACTGGTATCTCGCCTATGCCGGCATCGCGCTGGTCGCGCTGCATGTCGCCGCCGCGTTGCGCCATCACTTCCTGCTGCGCGACAGCGTGCTCACGCGCATGATCACGCCTTCGTCAAGCCGGGATTAGATCTGGCCGGGATTAGATCTGGCCGGGAATAGATCAGGCCGGGAATAGAACCGGCAGTTGGTTCGTTGGTGGGGCGAGGACGCGAACAGCGTTGCCTCCAAAAAGGATTACTCCCCATGTATGCACGCATCTTCGGATTTGCGGCGGTTGCCGCTTGTCTTGCCATGCCTGTTTCAGCGGCCATTTCGCTTGGCGAGGCCGCCGGCAGCTATACGATCAATCCGGCAGCCTCCAGCATCCGTTTCACCATCGGCAAGGCCGGTGGCGGGGGCTTCGATGGCGCCTTCGGCCGCTTCAAGGGCACGATCCGCATCGACAATTCCGATGTCGGGCGCTCCAAGGTCGACTTTACCATCTATCCGGAAAGCGTCGGCACCGGCCAGGGCCGCATCGATGCCTTCCTGCGCTCCGACGCGGTGTTCGACGCCGCCAACAGCCCGGAGATCCAGTTTCGCTCGACCAGCGTGACCCGCACCGGCGACACATCGGCCCTTGTCACCGGCCGGCTGACGGCACGCCGCAAGACGTTTGCGGAAAAGTTCACCGCCGAGTTCGACGGGTCGAAGGGCGGCACGATCAAATTCCATGTCACCGGCAAGGTGCTGAGGTCGCGTTACGGCATGGATGTCGGCACGCCGCTCTATTCCAATATCGTCGACTTCGAAATGACACTGACGGGTAAGCGGAGCTGACCCGGGGGTAAGCGGAGCTGACCCGGGGAAAACGGGGTTAGTTGCCACGGCACATCGCATTGGCTTTTCCGGCGATTTCAGGCAAACCTCGTCGCCTGTAAAAATCGACATGGAGAAGCGTGATGTTCCGATGGGGTGTGTTGTCGACGGCCAAGATCGGCCGCGAGCAGTTGTTGCCGGCAATTGTCGAGGCGGAGAACGGCGTGCTGTCGGCGATAGCCAGCCGCGACCTGTCGAAGGCCAAGACACTGGCCGAGCGCTTCGGTGCGCACCATGCCTTCGGCTCCTATGAGGAACTGCTTGCCTCCAAGGACATTGACGGCGTCTACATCCCGCTGCCGACCTCGCAGCATGTCGAGTGGACGGCGAAGGCCATCGAAGCCGGCAAGCATGTGCTGGTGGAAAAGCCGCTGGCGCTCGACGCCAAGGACATCCCGCCGCTGATCAAGCTGCGCGACCAGAAGAAGGTGCTGGTCTGCGAGGCGTTCATGGTCATCTATCATCCGCAGTGGATCAAGGTGCGCGATCTCATCGCCAGCGGCGCCATCGGCCGGCTGCGCCACGTGCAGGGCGCGTTTTCCTATTACAATGTCGATCCCAACAACATGCGCAACCAGCTCGATCTCGGCGGTGGCGCGCTGCCCGACATCGGCGTCTATCCGACCGTGTCGACACGCTTTTCGACCGGCAAGGAGCCGCTTCGCGTGCAGGCGACGATCGAGCGCGACAAGAAATTCGGCACCGATATCTACTCCTCGATCCGCGCCGATTTCGGCGACTTCGAACTGTCCTTCTATTTGTCGACGCAAATGGCGGCGCGGCAGGTGATGGTGTTCCACGGCGAGAAAGGTTTCATCGAGGTTTTTTCTCCGTTCAACGCCGGGCTCTACGACCATCACCGCATCGAACTGCACAACCAGAACCACACCGAGGCGCAGGTGTTCCGCTTTCCCGGCACGCAGCAATACCGGCTGGAGGTCGAGACCTTCGCGCGGGCAGCGGCGGGCGGCAAGGAGCGCGTCTTCACACTGGAGGAGTCCGTGCTCAACCAGAAGGTCATCGACGCCATCTTCCGCGCCGGCGGCAAGGATGGCTGGGAGGCTGTCTAGCTGCTTGCATTAAAATAGCCGGCTATTCTGGGAGGGAAAATGGCTGACGATGCGGACGTGATCGTTGTGGGCGCCGGCCTGGCCGGGCTGGTTGCGGCCGCCGAACTTGCCGAGGCCGGCAAGAAGATCATCATCGTCGACCAGGAGCCGGAACAGTCGCTGGGCGGTCAGGCGTTCTGGTCGTTCGGCGGGCTTTTCCTCGTCGATTCACCCGAGCAGCGGCGCATGCGCATCCGCGATTCGCATGATCTGGCGCTCGAGGACTGGCTGGGCACCGCCGCTTTCGACCGGCCGGAAGATCACTGGCCCCGCAAATGGGCGGAAGCCTATGTCGGCTTCGCCGCCGGCGAGAAGCGCTCCTGGCTGATGGAGCGCGGCCTGAAGTTCTTCCCCGTGGTCGGCTGGGCCGAGCGCGGCGGCGGCAATGCCATCGGGCACGGCAATTCAGTGCCGCGCTTCCATATCACCTGGGGCACCGGTCCCGGCGTGCTGGAACCCTTCGTCCTGCGCGTGCGCGAGGCGCAAAAGCGCGGATTGATCAGCTTCAGATTCCGCCACCGCGTCAACGAACTGACGCGGACGGGCGCTGCCGTCACCGGTGTGCGCGGCGATATCCTTGAGCCGAGCACGGTCGAGCGCGGCCACAAGAGCTCGCGCGAAATATCAGGCGATTTCGAACTTCATGCACAAGCGGTGATCGTCGCTTCCGGCGGCATCGGCGCCAACCATCAGCTTGTCCGGGAAAATTGGCCCAAGCGGCTTGGCGCGGCGCCGAAGCGCATGATCACCGGCGTGCCCGACCATGTCGACGGCCGCATGCTGGCGATCACGGAGCAGGCCGGCGGCTCGATCATCAACCGCGACCGCATGTGGCACTATGTCGAGGGCATCAAGAACTGGGCGCCGATCTGGACCGACCACGCCATCCGCATCCTGCCTGGCCCGTCGTCGCTGTGGCTCGATGCCCGGGGCAAACGCCTGCCGGTGCCGCTCTATCCCGGCTTCGACACGCTGGGCACGCTCAGCCATATCATGAGCACCGGCTTCGATTACTCCTGGTTCATCCTGACCAGGAAAATCATCCAGAAGGAGTTCGCCCTGTCGGGCTCCGAACAGAACCCGGACCTGACCGGCAAGAGCTGGCGCCAGGTTCTCGGACGCGCCACCTCGGGCATTCCGGGACCGGTGAAAGCCTTCATGGAGAAGGGCGAGGACTTCATCGTCGAGGCCGATCTTTCTAAGCTGGTTGCCCGCATGAACGCGCTGGCCGGCGGCGAGCCGCTGCTCGAGCTTGGGCAGGTCGAGCGCGAAATCCGCGCCCGCGACCGGCAGCTCGATAATCCGTTCTCAAAGGACATGCAGGTCACCGCGCTGCGCGGCGCGCGAGCCTATCTCGGTGACCGGCTGATCCGCACGGCCAGGCCGCACAAGATGCTCGACCCGGCGAACGGCCCGCTGATCGCGGTGCGTCTCAACATCCTGACCCGCAAGACGCTGGGCGGCCTGCAGACCGATCTCGACAGCCGCGTGCTGGGCGAGGATGGCCAACCGGTGCCCGGACTCTATGCCGTTGGCGAGGCCGCCGGTTTCGGCGGCGGCGGAGTGCATGGCTATGCCGCGCTGGAAGGCACCTTCCTCGGCGGCTGCATCTTCTCCGGCCGCGGCGCAGGCCGGGCAGCGGCCGCGGCTATACAGTAAACTTGGGTGGCCAGCCTGCGCTCACCAGAGCCAGGCGCCCTGGCCGAGGGCGGCCACCGCGTCGACGATCCGGGTGAAGCTGGCGCGGGCGCGGCCGACCGTGTGCCTGGCCCGGAGATAGCCGTGCACCAGCCCCGGTTCCTGGAACCAATACGCCCGTCCGCCCGCCGCGACGATGCGGTCGCGGTAGGCCTCGCCGTCTGATGACAGCGGGTCGCACTGCGCGGTGATCAGCACCGTCGGCGGCAGATTGGCGAAATCGGCGTCGGCGAGCGGCGACAGCGTTATGTCGCCGGTCCGGTCCACTCCGCCGGTGCGGATATGCTTGTAGAATTCTATATCGCGCGCCGTCAGCATCGGCGCCTCGGCATGCGTCACATAAGAGCCGCGCGAGCGGTCGCCACCGAGGCCGGGATAGATCAGCACTTGGCCAAACGGGCGTTTTGCCTGGCCGCGCGTGGCATGGCTGACGGCGGCGCAGAGATTGCCGCCGGCGCTGTCGCCGCAAAGCACGATGGGATGGTCGCGATTTGCGGCAGTCCATTCGAAGGCGCTCATCGCATCGTCGAAGGCGGCCGGATGCAGGTGCTCCGGCGCCAGCCGGTAGTCGACCGAGACCACCTCATAGCCGGTGCGGGCGCAGAATTCGGCGCAGACATCGTCATGGCTGTCCAGCCCGCCAAGGATGAAGCCGCCGCCATGGATATAGAGCACCGTCGCCGCTGCCTGGCGCGCGCTTCGGTAAAGGCGGATCGGGATGTCGTGCGTCGATGTCGCTATGGCGGAGGTTTCGACCGCAACGCCCTCGGGATAGCCGGCAAAGAATTCCCGACACATGCGATCGTAGATCGCGCGCTGTTCGGCGATCGTATAATCGATCGTATCTGGCGGGTAATAGGAATTGGTGCGCTCGATGAAGGCCCAGGTCTCGGCGTCGATGAGGGTGCTGTAGTCGGTCATGCTGGCCGCGCCGACTGCAAAGGCTGAGCCCGGGCACCCCCCTCTGGCCTGCCGGCCATCTCCCCCGCAAGGGGGGAGATTGGCAGCTTCGGTTGCAACGCTTTTCTAGCAGCGCTCGTGATTGGCGAAAGCGAAAGTGACATCCGATCTCCCCCCTTGCGGGGGAGATGGCCGGCAGGCCAGAGGGGGGTGTGACGGAACGCCATCATTTCCAAACTACCGTCACTTCCCCTTCCACACAGGCTCGCGCTTCTCGGCAAAGGCGCGAAAACCTTCCATGTTGTCCTCGGAACCGTAGAGCGCGTCGACGGTCGCCAACTGGCGGCGCGTGACCTTGTTCATGGCATCCTGGAAGGTCAGCGCCTCGGCCACGCGCGCGGTCTCCTTGATCGCGGCGAAGACCAGCGGCGGGCCGCCGGCGAGCAGCCTTGCGATCTCCCAGACGCGGTCCTCGAGTTTGTCCTTGGGCAGCACTTCGTTGACCAGGCCCCAGCGATGCGCCTCGGCGACGTCCATCCAACGGCCGGTGAGCAGAAGGTCCATGGCGACATGGTAGGGAATGCGCTTCGGCAGCTTGATCGTCGCGGCGTCGGCAAGCGTACCGGCGCGGATTTCGGGCAGTGCGAAGGAGGAATGGTCGGAGGCGTAGATGAGGTCGCAGGACAGCGCCAGCTCGAAACCGCCGCCGACCGCCATGCCGTTGACGCAAGCAATGACCGGCTTGTTGAGGTCACGCAGCTCCTGCAGGCCGGCAAAGCCGCCGACGCCATAATCTCCGTCGACCGCGTCGCCGCCGGCGGCAGCCTTGAGGTCCCAGCCGGCGCAGAAGAACTTGTCGCCAGCGGTCTTGACGATGGCGACGCGAAGCTCCGGATCGTCGCGGAACGCCTTGAAGGTCTCGCCCATCAGCCGTGACGTCTTCAGGTCGATGGCGTTGGCCTTGGGCCGGTCGAGCGTGACCTCGAGGATGGTGCCCTCGCGGCGGGTCGAAATGACGTCAGACATTCTTGTTCTCTCCCAGCACCAGCAGCGCGTCGGCGATCCAGGCACCCTTGCCTTCCGCGCAGACGATCAGCGGGTTGATGTCCAGTTCCTCGATCTCGCCGGCATTCATCTGCACGAAGGCGGCGATACCCGCGATGGCATCGATGGCGGCCTGGACATCGGCCTTCGGCCGGCCGCGATAGCCTTCGAGCAGCGGGAACAGCTTGAGGCCGCGCAGTGCGGCCTCGATGTCGTCGCGCGTTGCCGGCAGCATCAGCGTGACGCTGTCGCGCAGCAATTCGACCAGCACGCCGCCGGTGCCAAGCGTCATCACCGCGCCGAACATCGGATCGCGGGTGAAGCCGACGATCAGTTCGGCGACGCCGTCGCGCACCATGCGCTCGACATAGAGCCCGGTGCCGAGCGGCAGCAGATCATGCGCCGCCGTGCTGACCGATTCCGCGTCCTTGAGGTTCAGCCTGACAGCGCCGACCTCGGATTTATGGGTGACGCCCAGCGCCTTCAGGGCAACGGGAAAGCCGAGTGCCATCGACGAAATCACCGCCTCGACCGCATTGCCGGCGCGCTCGCCCTTCGGCACCGGCAAGCCGGCCATGATCAGCCGCGCCTTGGCTTGCGCCTCGTCAGGCGTGACATGCTCGCCGCCGGCGGCACCCGAGGCGGAGGTGTCGACCGGCTGCGCCTGCGGCTCGCGCCAGACCCAGCCGATGAAGGCCGCGGCCTGGGCGGCGTCCATCGCCTCGGAAATGCCGAACAGCGGCACCATGCCCCGCGCCATGAGCTCTGCGGTGTATTCCTCGGGCAGGTTCTCCGGCAGCGAGGAGACGATGGCGCCGTGCGCCTTGTTGGTCTTCAGCGCCGCTTCGAAGGCGCGCAGTGTCGCCCACCAGTCGGTCACCGAGCAACGATCCGGGCGCGGAAAGTCGAGCACCAGCATGTTGAGGTCGAAGCCGCCCGACACCATGGCGGTGAAGGTGGCCGTCATCGCCGGCTCGTTGTTCCAGATGAAGGTGTGGTAGTCGAGCGGGTTGGCGACCGCGACCAGCGGCCCGAGCGTCGATTTGACATGCGCGCGATGGCTGTCGGTGAGAACCGGGAAGTTGACCCAGCGGCCCTCGGCGCTGTCGGCCATGACAGAGGCCTCGCCGCCCGAACAGCTCATCGACGACAGCCTGTAGCCGGGGAGTGGGCCGGTGATGTGCAACAGCTTCAGGGCTTCGATGAAGGCTGGAATGGAATCGACGCGAGCAATGCCGAGCCGCCTGAGGAAGGCGCCCGAGGCCGCGTCCGAGCCGGCGAGCGACGCGGTGTGCGAGACTGTCGCTTGCCGCGCCTGCTCGGAACGGCCGACCTTCATGGCGATGATCGGCTTTTTCAGCTCGCGGGCACGCGTCGCCAGTCTTTCAAAGCCGGCTACCGAATCGAAGGCCTCGATGTGCAGGCCGAGCGATGTCACCCGCTCGTCCTCGATCAGGCCCAGCGCCATTTCGGAGAGGCCGGTCTGCGCCTGGTTGCCAGCGGTCATCAGGAAGGCGATCGGCAGGCCGCGCTTCTGCATCGTCATGTTGATGGCGATGTTGGAGGACTGGGTGATGATGGCGACGCCTTTGCCGCCTTGTTCGAGCCGGATGCCGCCATGCTGGTCGGGCCACAGCAGCGCGCCATCGGCATAATTGATCAGGCCGTAGCAGTTGGGCCCGATGATCGGCATCTCGCCCGCCGCCGCCACCAGCTCGGCCTGCAGCCGCTCGCCATCATCGTCATAGGCCTCGGTTTCGAGGAAGCCGGCGGCAAAGCAGACGGCGCCGCCCGCACCCCGCTCGGCCAGCGCCTTGACGACCTCGATGGTCAAATGCCGGTTGACGCCGACAAAGGCGGCATCCGGCGCGCCGGGCAGGTCCGCCACGGACCGATAGGCCTTGCGTCCGGCAACCTCGTCCTTGGTCGGGTGCACCGGCCAGATTTCGCCGGCAAAGCCCATCTTGATCGATTGCGCGACCACGGCGGCGGCCTGCACGCCACCGAACACGGCGATCGATTTTGGGCGCAAGAGACGCTCAAGCTTGTGCATATGTCATGCCCCGAACGGGCGCAGCAGCGCCCGCGAAATGATGTGACGCTGGATTTCCGACGTGCCTTCCCAGATGCGTTCGACGCGAGCGTCGCGCCAGATGCGCTCCAGCGGCAGGTCGTCCATCAGCCCCATGCCACCATGGATCTGGATCGCCTCGTCGGCGACGAAAGCGAGCATTTCGGTGGCCTTCAGCTTGGCCATGGCCATGTCCTGGTCGGTGACTGTGCCCTGATCGTACTTCCAGCCGGCTTCGAACACCATCAGGTCGGCGGCCTTGAGCTCCGTCGCCATGTCGGCGAGCTTGAACGACACGCCCTGGAACTTGCCGATCTGCTGGCCGAACTGCTGGCGCTGCGCGGAATATTCGATAGCGTGGCCGAGCGCCCGCTCGGCGCGGCCGAGACAGGTGGCGCCGACCTGCAGGCGCGTGGCGCCGAGCCAGGAATTGGCGACGTCAAAGCCCTTGTGCACCTCGCCGAGAACCTGGCTTGCCGG
Organism: Mesorhizobium sp. LNHC221B00; assembly: GCF_000502935.1. Classification (NCBI taxonomy): domain Bacteria; kingdom Pseudomonadati; phylum Pseudomonadota; class Alphaproteobacteria; order Hyphomicrobiales; family Phyllobacteriaceae; genus Mesorhizobium; species Mesorhizobium sp. LNHC221B00. The sequence continues at coordinate 370,276 of NZ_AYWR01000001.1, forward strand.
CAAACGGCAATCGTCGAATTCAAGAATGGCGTTGGTGTAGCCGCGATGCGAGACGTTGCGGTAGCCGTCGCGCACCGTGAAACCCTTGGTGCCCTTGTCGACGAAGAAGGCGGTGATCTTCTTGCGCTTGCCGCGCGCCGTTTCTTCCTCTCCCGAGGCCATGAAACAAATGGCGAAATCGGCAAGATCGGCGTGGGAGATAAAATGCTTGGTGCCGTTCAGCACCCAGTCGTCGCCGTCCTGCACGGCGGTCGCCTTCATGCCGCGCAGGTCCGAGCCGGCGCCCGGCTCGGTCATCGCCAGGCAGTCCCATTTCTCGCCACGGATGCAAGGGAACAGGTATTTCTCGCGTTGTTCGGGCGTGCCGGCGAGCAGGATGTTGGAGGGGCGAGCCACGCAAGTCCAGTGCAGCGCGTAGTTGGCGCGACCGAGTTCCTTTTCGTAGAGCAGCCAGGTCACCGTATCGAGGCCCGCGCCGCCGACATCGGCGGGCATGTTGGCGGCATAGAGACCGGCTTCGATCGCCTTGGCCTTGATCTCCTCGATCAGTTCGCGGCGCAGCACGCCGGTGCGTTCGACCTCGCGCTCATGCGGGTAAAGCTCATTCTCGACGAAGGCGCGCGTGGTCTCGACAATGAGCTTCTGTTCCTCCGACAGACCGAAATCCATGGTCTTAGCCCTTCTTCTTTTTCTTCGGCTTTTCGGCTTTCTTCACCGGCTTGCCGGCCTTGGCCTTCTCGGCTGCCTTGGAGGCCGCCGGCTTCTTCGCCGCCAGCTTGGCCAGCTGCCTGGTATAGTCCTTGTGCAGGGCGCCGGCGCCCCAGCCCTTGCCCTTGTTCTGCTTCGACAGCGCATCCATGATCGCGACCAGATTGTCGTCGCGGATCTTTTCCAACTCGCGGATCGACAGGCCGTGAGCCTGGTCGTCCGACTGGGTGGCGATCAGGTCGACCAGTTCGTCGTTGAACTCCGGCACGTCCATCAGCTTGGTCCACGGCCATTTCAGGCAAGGCCCGAACTGCGCCATGAAGTGACGCATGCCGGCCTCGCCGCCGGCGACGCGATAGACCTGGAACATGCCCATCTGCGCCCAGCGCAGGCCGAAGCCATAGCGCATGATGTCGTCGAGTTCCTCGACGGTGCAGATGCCGTCCTTGATCAGCCACAGCGCCTCGCGCCATGCCGCTTCGAGCAGGCGGTCGCCGACGAAGGCCTCTATCTCCTTGCGGATGACGACAGGCTTCATGCCGATCGAGGCATAGATCTCCCTGGCGACCTCGATCGCCTCGGGAAAGGTCTGCTCGCCGCCGACGATCTCGACCAGCGGCAGCAGATAGACCGGGTTGAACGGATGGCCGACGACCAGCCGCTCCGGATGCTTCTTCATCGCCACCTGCATGTCGGTCGGCTTGATGCCGGAGGTGGAAGAGCCGACGATGGCGTTGGCCGGCGCATGGGTGTCGATCTCGGCCAGCACACGGTGCTTGAGGTCGAGCCGTTCCGGCACGCTTTCCTGGATGAAATCGGCATCGGCCACGGCTTCGGCGATGGTCTTGGCGAAAGTCAGCTTGCCCTCCTTGGGCAGGCCGCCGGGAACCATCTGCTTGTAGGCGCGCCGCGCGCCTTTCATCACTTCCGAAACCTTGCGCGAGGCCTCGGGATCCGGATCGAAGATCGACACGTCGATGCCGTTCAAGAGCAGGCGCGCCACCCAGCCGGCGCCGATGACACCGCCGCCGATGGCGGCTGCCTTGTTGACGATGCTCATGCGGATGCTCCGGTTCTTGTCTTGGCTGTTGTGGGATCGACGAGGGGCACGCGCTCGCCGGCGCGAATGACCGAGGGGTCGTAGGCCTTGCGGGCAAAGACCTCGAGCACGAAGGGCCGGAAAAACTCGATCGGCAGCGTGTCGTAGTCGGGGTCGAAGCTCGACTGGTCCCAGCGTTCGCAAAACTGGTCGCAATCGTCGAAATAGGCGTGGCCGGCGAAGCGGTCGCGGGCATGGCGATTGCCGCCGAGATGATGGGCGTAATAGAGGCGCTGGAAATCGCCGTGCTTTTCCACCACCCAGGTGCATTGCTCGCGCACGAAGGGCTTCAGGATCGAAGCGGCATACTCATCGTGATTATAGGGCGCGTAGATGTCGCCGATGTCGTGCAGCACCGCGCAGGCGATCCAGTCGGTGTCGGCGCCGTCACGCCAGGCGCGCGTCGCCGCCTGCAGCGAATGGCCGAGCCGCGTGATCTTGTAGCCGGAGAGGCCCTCGTCGAGCTGCACCAGCGCGTCGAGCAAACGCTCGCCGGTCTTGGCGGCGTAGTCGACTTCATGCGCGGTCAGGAACTCGTAGTCGTCCCTGTCGCCATCCTTCATCGCGGTGAATTTGACGGTTGTCATCGTCGACTCCCTCAAATCACGCGGCGATCGGCGCCCGCTTGGTCAGGTTCAGCTTCTTGCGCACTTCTTCCGGTCCGATGATCCTGGCGCCGAGATTGGTGACGATGCTGGCAGCGCGCTCGACCAGTTGCGCGTTGGTGGCCAGCACGCCCTTGTCGAGCCAGAGATTGTCTTCCAGCCCGACGCGGACATTGCCGCCGGCCAGCACCGCCGCGGCGGCATAGGCCATCTGGTTGCGGCCGATGGCGAAGGCCGACCAGTTCCAGGTCGAGGGCACGTTGTTGACCATGGCCATGAAGGTGTTGAGGTCGTCAGGCGCGCCCCACGGCACGCCCATGCAGAGCTGCACCAGCGCATCGGGATTGAGCACCTTCTCCTCGACCAGCTGCTTGGCGAACCAGAGATGGCCGGTGTCGAAGGCCTCGATCTCCGGCTTGACGCCGAGCGCCGTCATCATGCCGCCCATGGCGCGCAGCATGCCGGGCGTGTTGGTCATGACGTAGTCTGCCTCGGCGAAGTTCATGGTGCCGCAATCCAGCGTGCAGATTTCCGGCAGGCACTGGCGCACATGCTCCATGCGGTTGGTGGCGCCGCCCATGTCGGTGCCCTTTTCGTTGAGCGGCAGCGGGGCTTCGGGCGAGCCGAAGACCATGTCGCCACCCATGCCGGCTGTGAGATTGAGCACGACATCGACATTGGCTTCGCGGATGCGCTCGGTGACTTCGCGGTAGAGATGCACGTCGCGCCTGGGCTTGCCGGTTTCGGGGTCGCGGACATGGCAGTGGACGATCGCGGCACCGGCCTTGGCCGCGTCGATGGCCGAATCGGCGATCTGCTTGGGCGAGCGCGGCACATGCGGGCTGCGATCCTGCGACCCGCCGGATCCGGTCACGGCACAGGTAATGAAGACCTCACGGTTCATCGCGAGCGGCATGGAACTCTCCTCCCATAGAAACAGATTTCAACAATGACTGACTTGCCGGAAACTGTTTTGCGTTTTACGAAGCTTCCATGATCAAAAGCGAAAAACCGACTATCTTTCGCGCCGAGCGCTCGCCGCTCAAGGTGACGCTGCTGGTGTTTTCCGGCTCGTCGATCATGTGCGTGGCCTCGGCCGTCGATCCGCTGCGCGCCGCCAATCGCATCTCCGGCGAGACCTTGTTCGGTTTCAAGCTGGTCTCGGTGACCGGCGAGGCTCCGGTCACCACATGCGGGCTGCCGGTGGCGGTCAGCGGGCGCTTCGACGCGGCCGAGCCAACCGACGTTCTCGTCGTCGTCGCCGGTTTCGGCACCCAGAATTATGCCACGACAGCGCTGCTGTCAGGGCTGCGGCGAGCGGCTCGCGCGGCCCGCGCATGCGGCGGCGTCGAGGCCGGCACCTGGCTGGTCGCCCGCGCCGGCCTGCTGGAGGGGCGCAGCGCCACCACTCACTGGGAAGACATGGAGGATTTCTCGTCGGCCTTTCCCGGCGTCGATGTCCGCCCGGATCGCTATGTCATCGACGGGCCGGTGTTCACCTCAGGCGGCGCCTCGCCGACCTTCGACCTGATGTTGCATTTGATTCGCACGCGGCTCGGCATGGCCGTGGCGCTCGATGTCGCCAGCGTCTTCATCTACGACCAGGCCCGTGCCGCGACCGACGCACAGCCATTGGTCTCGCTCGGCCGGCTCGACGGCTACGATCCGCGCCTGGCGCAGGCCATCCGGCTGATGGAATCGCATGTCGACCAGCCGCTGACCATAGAGGCCATAGCCAAGCGTGCCGGGGTGACGGCGCGCACCTTGGAAAGCATTTTTCGGAGATCGATCGGGGAGACCCCGGGCGCCTACTATCTCAGGCTGCGGCTGGGCGCGGCGCGCCGGCTGGTGGTCGACACGCGGGTGGCCATGGCGGATATTGCCGGGCGCACAGGGTTCTCGTCCGCCGCGGCATTTTCCAGAGCGTTTTCAAGAGCTTTCGGCGAAGCACCGGTCAGGCTGCGCCGAGGATAGTTTTAGTTCGGGGAGATTATGCGGCGTTCTGACGATCGCCGCCAGCGTCGATCTGCGAGCGCATCTGTCTCGCCAGCCGGACTTCAAAACGGTTGCTGACGGCGCGATCCCATTGGTTTTTCACGTCGTCGGTCGGCCTCGGCAGCGCCATCAGCCGGTCGATGATCGATCCGGTCTCGCCGGATGCCAGTAGGGCGTCGATTTCGCGTTCGTGCTGCATATCGGTTCGCCTCCTTCCTTTTCACCCGCCACAGGTCCCTCTTATACGAGATACGTGACGGCTGTTTGAAGGCAAGAGCGAGGCCATTGAGGGGCGTCTGGGGGCAAAAGCTTGTCGCCGGACGGGCGCTTTGGCGCAGGCTGTTCCAGGGCGGCGGGAGTGTTACCCAGCCGCCCTCGAGCAATACGAATCGGCCTTCCGTCTCAGACGTAACGGTTGACGATATTTTCCAGCAGTTCCTGGCGGCCGGAGCGCGGCTGCGGCTCGATCTTCTTCTTCACCACGCGCTCGGCGATCTCCTCCAGCGTGCGTTTGCCCGACAGCATTGCCTTGGCCTCGGCGCTGTTCCAGCCGGCATAGCGCTCGGCAAGGGGCGCGGACAGTGCCTTATCCTCGACCATGCGGGCGGCGGCCTTCAGGCCGCGTGCGCAGGCATCCATGCCGCCGATATGGCCGATCAGCAGATCCTGCGGATCGAGCGACTGGCGGCGCAGCTTGGCGTCGAAGTTGGTGCCGCCGGTCTTGAAGCCGCCGGCCTGCAGGACCTGATAATAAGCCAGCGCCATTTCCGGCACGTTGTTGGGGAACTGGTCAGTGTCCCAGCCCGACTGGTAGTCGTTGCGGTTCATGTCGATCGAGCCGAAGACGCCGAGCGCGTTGGCCAGCGCCAACTCGTGCTCGAAGGAATGGCCGGCCAGGATCGCATGGCCCTGCTCGATGTTGAGTTTTACTTCCTTCTCCAGGCCGAAGCGCTTGAGGAAGCCGTAAACGGTGGCGACGTCGTAATCGTACTGGTGCTTGGTCGGCTCCTGCGGCTTCGGCTCGATCAGGATGGTGCCCTTGAAGCCGATCTTGTGCTTGTAGTCGACGACGAGGCTGAGGAAACGGCCGGCCTGTTCCTGCTCGCGGGCAAGATCGGTGTTGAGCAGCGTCTCATAGCCTTCGCGGCCGCCCCACAGCACGTAGTTCTCACCCTTCAGCCGCTTGGTGACGTCGATGCAGCTTTTCACCGTCGCCGCCGCATAGGCAAAGACATCCGGATCGGGATTGGTGGCGGCGCCCGACATGAAGCGGCGGTTGGAGAACAGGTTCGCCGTGCCCCACAAGAGCTTGACGCCGGTCTGCTTCATCTTGCCGGCGAAATAATCGGCGATTTCATCCAGGCGCGCGGCGCTCTCGGAGAAATCCTTGCCCTCGGGCCGCACGTCGGCGTCGTGGAAGCAGAAATAAGGTGCGCCGAGCAGCGAGAACATCTCGAAGGCGACGTCGGCTTTCAGTTTCGCCAGTTCCATCGTGTCGACGCCGCCGGCCTTGGGGAACCACGGGCGGTCGAAAGTCTGGCCGCCGAACGGATCGCCGCCCGGCCAGGCGAAGGAATGCCAGTAAGCGACGGCGAAGCGCAGATGGTCTTCCAGCCGCTTGCCCGCCACCACCTCATCGGGGTTGTAGAACCGGTAGGCCAGCGGATTGGTCGAATCCGGTCCCTCGTATTTGATCTTCTGGATGTCGCCGAAAAATCCGCTGCTCATGATTTCTGTCCTCTCTCGAATAGGGCTCGGGTAATTCGCCTTGATTACCTCAGGCGTAATTGGTTTCGGGTCCGCCGTGGTCGAAAAGGCTCATGTCAAAGCCGTCAAGCAAAGGAGACTGACCATGACCGACCTCAACACAATCGCCGAGGGCTACATCACCGCCTGGAACGAAAGCGATGCCAGCCGCCGCGCCGAATTGCTGAAGGCCACCTTCACCGAAGACGTCAGCTATCGCGATCCGATCATGCAGGGCGACGGACACGAAGGCGTCGCGGCCCTGATCGACGGCGTGCAGCAGCGCTTTGCCGGCTTCCGTTTCTCGCTGAAGGGCACGCCGGACGGGTTTGCCGACAAGATCCGCTTCTCCTGGAACCTCGGCCCGGAGGGCACGCCCTCCGTCATCGAAGGCACGGATATCGGCATTATCGAGAACGGACGCCTGAAGAGCGTCACCGGTTTTCTCGACAAGGTGCCGGCGCAGTGAGGGTTTCCGGGTAAGGCAGGTGCGAGGCACCCCCCTCTGCCCTGCCGGGCATCTCCCCCTCAAGGGGGGAGATTGGTTGTCTTTCCCGCCTTCGCTAATTATCAACCTTGCAAGACGAGCAAAGCCGTCAACGCTGCCGATCTCCCCCCTAGAGGGGGAGATGCCCGGCAGGGCAGAGAGGGGCGCCTCGCGCTCACTCACGCGGTCACAGCCCTGATCGCCGGGTAGAGCGCCCGGTAGCGCTGGTAACCATCCGCATACGCGCCGCCAAGTGCTGCATCCGGTTCGATCGTGGCGTCCGTCTTAGGCGCCGTGCACACCGCCAGCGGATCCGCGCCGGTCGCCGCGATCAGGCCGAGCCTGGCGGCGCCGAAGGCGGCCCCGAAATCGCCATCGGCTGGAATATCCACCGGCACCTGCAGCGCCGTGGCAATCGCCTTCATCCAGTAGCGCGAGCGCGAGCCGCCGCCGATCGCGGTCACGCGCGTCAATGTGGTGCCGGCGGTCTTCAACGCTTCCAGGCTGTCGCGGAAGGCAAAGGCGACGCCTTCGAGCACAGCCTGGGTCAGCACCGCGCGGCTCGATTCATGCGCCAGCCCGGTGAAGGAGCCGCGAATGGCGGAATCATTGTGCGGCGTGCGCTCGCCAGAAAGGTAGGGTAGGAACGACACGCCGCTCGGTGCCTTCAACGCATCGCCGAGTTCCGTTGTCAGCTCGCCCGCGCCCTTGCCCGTGATCTCCGACAGCCAGTTGAGCGAATCGGTCGCCGACAGGATGACGCCCATCTGGTGCCAGGTGTTGGGCAGCGCATGGCAGAAGGTGTGGACCGCGCTTGCCGGGTTGGGCAGATAGGACGCGTTGGCGGCAAACAGCACACCCGACGTGCCCAGCGAAACAAAGGCATGGCCGGCACCGACCGTGCCCATGCCGCAGGCCGAAGCCGCATTGTCGCCGGCGCCGCCGGCAATCGGGATGCCGGCCTCGACGCCCCATTTCGACGCTAATTCGGCGCGCAATCCGCCGGCCTTCGCGGTGCCCTCGACAAGGGACGGCATCTGTGTCTCGCCGAGCGAGGTGGCGGCGAGCAGGTCCGCTGACCAGCGGCGCTTGCCGACATCGAGCCAGGCCGTGCCGGCTGCGTCGGACATTTCCGAAATGTGTTCGCCGGTCAGCCAAAGCCGCAGGAAATCCTTCGGCAGCAGCACCTTGGCCACTTTGGCGAAGACCGCGGGCTCGTTGTTCTTCACCCAGGCGAGCTTGGGCGCGGTGAAGCCAGGAAAGACGATGTTGCCGGTGAGTGCGCGGAAACGCGGATCGGCGTCCAGTGCTGCCGCCTCGACATGGCTGCGTGTGTCGTTCCACAAGATGCAGGGGCGCAGAACATGATCGGCCGCATCGAGCAAGGTCGCGCCATGCATCTGGCCCGACAGGCCGATGCCTTTCACCGCCGCGAACTGCCGGGGATGGGAAGCTTTCAGTTCGGCAATCGCCTCTTCGCAGGCGCGTATCCAGTGCGAAGGATCCTGTTCGGACCAGCCGGGATGCGGCCGCGAGACGTCAAGCGAACCATGGCCGGAGCCGATGACGGATTGTCCGGCATCGATCAGCAGCGCCTTGACGCCCGACGTGCCCAGGTCGAGGCCGAGATACATGTTATCCTCCCATGCCATTATTTTTTTCGGATCTCGAAAAAATCTGGCCGAGCCAGTTTTTAAGGCAAGATCCGCTTCGGGTCAATTCTCCGACAAATCGGCCGCGCGTCGCGAAAACAGCACCGACAGCGGACTGTCCGGCCGCGCCGCCGAACGCTCGGCCGTGAGCGCCCGGGCAAGCGCGCCGTCACCGGCTCGCAGGGCGGCTTCGATCAGCGTCAGGTCGATGACGTCGCGCTGTGCGTGGCTGCCGCCGAATCGATGGGCGATCGCCCGGATCGGCCTGATAAAACGTATGGCCTCGGTGTAGTTGCCCTCGCCGAATGCCTTGATCGCCCGCGTCAGCGGATGGCCGACATCGCGGGTGAAAGCCGCATTGTCGTCGCTGCCATGCATGGCCTCACGCTGCGCCTCGAGCAAGCCAAGGGCTGCCGCGTCGAGACCCGCCCCGACAAAGGCCATCATCGCGTGCGCGTCGTTGAAGGCATAGTTGCCGGCGCCGACCTTGGGCCAGTTGGCGGCGAGCGCAGCCCAGCGATCGCCGACATCGACGCCGCCGAGATAAAGCCGCCACAGGATCGCCGACGCATCGACCATGTTTAGCGCCATCGCCGACGGCGTGCCGTAGATCGGCCCGTCATAGAGCGCCAGCACCTCGTCGGTCTCGCCGAGATCGTAATGAAACAGCGCCAGGTGCCACCAATTGTGCACCTGCAGGAAGCTTTCTTTCGTCCACGCCTCGGGATCGGCGCGCATCCAGGCAATGCCATCCCTTTGCCGGCTTTGCATTTCCATGACATGGGCAACCGCGTGCTGCGCCCAGCCGTCGCGCGGCTCGATCTCGACCGCCGCGCGGCCAAGCCTCTCGGCCCTGCCATAGTCGCCCATCTCCTCCAGCCCGAACGCCTGCATGCCGAGGATGGCATGGTAGCCGGGCATGCCGCTTTGCCAGGATGGCAAGGCGCGGGCGATGCGGTCGCGCAGCATGCGGGCATTGCCGGTGAAGAAGTCGACCTGGTGACCGACCTGCAATGCCACGGCGTCGAGCGGGAAATCGATGGCGATGTCCTCGAGAATGCCGGCTGCATCATGCCAGCGCCCGTTGGCGAGGTGACCGAGGGCCAGGACATGCGCCTGCTCGCGCGTTGTCGCGGCAAGCGGCAGGGCCGCCTCGTGGCAGGCCCTGGCCACGGCCGTCGCCTCCTGCTCGGTGGCAAGGCCAAACAGATAGCCCTTGAAGACATGGGCCATGACGAAACCGGGATTTTCCGCGATAGCGCGGTCGACCGAGGCTACGGGATCGCCGATGAAGCACTGCAATTCGCGCACCGCCTGGCTGTAAGGCGTGAGCCCGGCTTCCGTAGCGCCCGAAAATGCCAGGCCGAATCCATCCCTGATCGCCATGCGAAATCCCTCGATCGGACCGTCATGGGGACGCTGCCCCTCGGTCCAAAGCGATCTTAACGCATGGGCCACAGCCGCGCCAACCGGATGTTGCCCATGTCCATTCCAGTAGTTTTTGCAGTTCATCAACCATGCGGTGCAGATTAGGCTTTGTAAAAGCGAACGAATTGTGTCTTCATTGCGGCGCGGCGGCGGGCTTGAAATCGCGATCTGAGAGGGGACGCGATGCGGCATAGTGAAATACAGCTTCCGAACTGTCGTTCGGAGTACCCCAGCGAATCGGTTGCTTTGCAGTGGCAAGGGCAGCAACGAATCAATCCACGGCTTATTAGCTTTCTTGCAACTACAGCACTGACGTTGCTGCCCAATTCCGCGGCCTTCGCGGCATGCGTGCTGGGCCCAACCGCGGGGAATACCGTTTACACCTGCGATAGTGGCGATTCGGGCGGAAGCCTCACCGATACTGACGGCGACAACACGCTGAACTTTCCCGCAGGTGGTACCGGGCAGATCAGCGGGAACGTCACCTTTGGCGTCGGAACGGACCGGATCGACATGCAGTCCGGCACCATCACCGGCACGGTCGATCAGGGTGGCGGCACGGATTTCTTCACCATTGGCGCCGGCACTGTCGCCGGCAATGTGCAGCAGGGCGCCGGCATCGACGACTTCAACATGAGCGACGGCCTGATCGGCTCGCTCAACCAGGGCGACGGGCTGGACACGTTCACCATGACCGGTGGGCGCATCGTGGATTTCTTCGACGACGGCGATCGTGCCGTGATGACCGGCGGGCGCATCGGCCGTGTCAACATGAAGCTCGACCAGAACTATTTCAACATGTCCGGCGGCACCATCGACCGCAACCTCGTCACCGGTTTCGACAAGGACACCATCATCCTGTCGGGCGGCATAATCGGCGGCAACATCAGTGTCAGCGGCGGCGCCGACAGCGTGACGGTTACCGGCGGCACGGTCGGCGGCGATGTGCTGATGAGCGTTGGTTCCGACAATTTCGTCTGGAACGGCGGCGGCATCATCTATGGTTCCGTCGATCTGGGCGGCGACAACGACACCGCCAAGCTCAGCAACCTCACCAATGGCAATCTCGGCGACACCAAGGCGATCACGGGCGGTGCAGGCGCCGACACGCTCAGCTTCGACAACGTCAAGCTGGAGGGGATCGCCAGGGTCCAGAACTGGGAGACGATCAACGCCACCAACGACACCCAATTGATGTTGGACGGCAATCTCGTGCTCGGCGACAGCGGCACGGGCACCGGGTCGCTCAATGTCGATCAGGCAAGCACGCTCTATGGCGGTGGCTTCAACTCGGCGATCCAAGCCTTCACATCCGGCCAGTTGGCCAATGTCGTCAATGCCGGCCGTATCGACCTGACCAACGGCACAACCGGCGCCACCGACCAGCTGACGATATCAGGCAACTATACCGGACTCGGCGGGCTGCTGCTCATCCAGACCGAACTTGGCGATGACACGTCCGCTTCCGACAGGCTGATCCTGTCGGGAGGAACGGCGTCCGGCTCGACCGGCATCGGAGTGATCAATGTCGGCGGCGCAGGCGCCGAGACCACCGCGGACGGCATCATGGTCGTCCAGGCGATCAACGGTGCCACATCCAGCGCCAGTGCCTTTGCCCTCGACGCGCCGGTCGCGGCAGGCGCCTTCGAATATTATCTGTTCAAGGGCGGCGTCAGCGCCGGTAGCGGGGAAAACTGGTATCTGCGCTCGACGCTGATAACGCCGACATCGCCGGCGGCGGCGCCGTCTGCGCTGGAACCCGCGCCAAATCTCCAACCCGAACCGCCCGCGGCCGAGCCTCCACCGCCACCGCCGTCGAATCTGCCACCGGTGCCTGTGCCGACCGAGGGCGACATCAACAACCCGCCGGTCGACCCGACGCCGCCGGTGCAGGCCGCTGACCCGGAACCCGCGCCGCCTCCGCCACCACCACCGGCACCGCCTGCGGATCCACCGCCACCCCCACCTGTTGTGCCTACCGTCGTGCCTGACCTGCCAACCCCGGCACCGGGTGAGCAGATCCTGCTCTATCGCATCGAGGTGCCGGTCTATTCGGCCTTGCCGCCGGTGGCCGAACATCTGGCGATGACGACACTCGGCACCTTCCACGAGCGGCGCGGCGAACAGAGTCTGCTGTCGGACACCGAGATGTCGCCGGTATGGGGCCGCATTTTCGGCCAGGACGCCAAGATGGGCTGGTCGGGAACGGTGTCGCCCTCCTTCGACGGCACGCTGTTCGGGCTTCAGGCAGGCTTCGACGTGTTCGGACGCGAGACCGCTTCAGGTGGAATCGATCGCGCGGGCCTCTTCGTCGCCTATGGCAGCATGCGCGGCGACGTGAGCGGCCAGGCGCTGGGACAAAACGATCTGTCCGTCGGCAAGCTCGACGTCAACGGCACCAGTGTCGGTGGTTACTGGACCCGCATCGGCCAAGGCGGCTGGTACCTGGACGGCGTCCTGATGGCCACGTTCTTCGGTGGCGACGCGACATCGTCGCGCGGCGTCGGCATCGATGTCGACGGCACCGGTGTCACGGCATCGCTGGAAGGCGGCTATCCCATAGCGCTGGGACAGGGCTGGACGCTCGAGCCGCAAGCGCAACTGGTCTGGCAGCATTTGTCGCTGGACGATACCGAGGACCGCTTCTCGTCGGTTTCGTTCGGCACCGACAGCAGCGCCACCGGCCGGCTGGGCGCGAGGCTGCAAGGCGAGACAACGATCAACGGCATGGCCTTGCAGCCCTACCTCAAAGCCAATTTCTGGCACGATTTCGGCGGCACCGACACCGTCAGCTTCGACACCACCGACATCACGACCGAGGGCCGATCGACCTCGTTCGAATTCGGCGGGGGCGTTGTGGCTAAGGTGAACGACAAGGTCAGCATCTTCGCCACCGGCGACTACACCACCAATCTCGGCGGCGACAAGCGCCGCATCCTCGAGGGCAATCTCGGCTTCAGCGTCAAATGGTAACGCCTGTGACCCGGCAGCACCGCGCGTCCCTTCAGGGCTCGCGGTGCCGCGACTCCTTGAACTTACCTTGCCTCAATTGCCCGAGCGCATCGCCACCGTGGCGATGCCGGCGCCGACCAGCAGCGTGCCGCCGGTGCGGTTGAAGATGCGGATCGCCTTGGGATTGCGCACGACATTGCGGGCGCGCGCCGCGACCAGCGCATAACCGAAGGCATTGGCGAAGGCGAGCGCCAGGAAGGTCGTCTCGAAGACCAGCATCTGCGTCCAGAAATTGGCATGCCGGTCGAGGAACTGGGGCAGGAAGGCGACGAAGAAGGTGATGCTTTTCGGGTTGAGAGCGGTGACCAGCCAGGCATGCGCCATCATCTTGGCCGCCGACACTGCATCGGTGCGCGGCTCGGCCTTCAGCGTGCCGCCGGCGCGAAACAGCTTTACGCCGAGATAGATCAGATAGCCGGCGCCGATCAGCTTCAGGACGGTGAAGATGGTCGCCGAGGCCGCAAGCAGGGCGCCGATGCCCAGCATCGACAGTGTCATGGCGGTGAAATCGCCGAGCGCCACGCCGACCGCCATCGGCAAGGCGGTGCGCCAGCCCTGGCCCAGCGCATAGGACACGACCAGCAGGATCGTCGGACCCGGAATGATGAGGAGGATGCTCGACGCGGCGGCGAAAGCGGCCCAGTTTTCGAACGACATGCTTGTCTCCCTAGGGTTAAAGAGAAGGATAAATCCTGAGCCCTGGGAGAATGTAAAGGGGCCTGATTTTTGTTTTACGCAAATCGCTCTCTTGGGAATTGCCACGCTGTCAGTGCGCCGGCGGCAGTTCGTCGTCGGTTCGCGCCGCTCAGCGCGCTCACGATATCGGCCAGGAGACACCCGGCCGAGGTGATTTTGTTGAGGAGCCTCCCGGTTGGCGTTCATTGCGGACAGCCGAACGGCGCCAGGGGAACGCGCAAACGCAGGCGACACAAGGCGTTCACGCTTTATCAACCATGAATGACGAAAATGCCCGCTATCCGGCCGGACCGTGCTTCCCGCCGACAGCGTAGGGTTTGGGTACATGCGTGAGTTGCCGCAAGGTCCGACGCCGCCACGAAACGGCGGCGCAGTCGATATCGATCTTCATCTTTCCCGCCGCGCCATCCTGACCGGGGCAGGCGCGCTGGCGCTGCTCAGCGCCGCCGGCTGCTCGACTTCCGGGGACGGCGGTATGCCGGTGCTCCAACTCGACAATACGGTCACCGGCTCGGTGCCGCCGATGCGGCCTGCGATCAGCGTCGACAAGAACATCACCGGCGCCGATGTCATGTACGCCGCCTTGACCGACAACGGCTTCAACGTGCCTGAAGTGCCGTACCTGAAGGTCAAGCCGGAATTCCGCCGCCAGATCGTCGTCGACACCACAGGCGAGGCGCCCGGCACCATCGTCGTACATCTCAAGGAGCGCATGCTCTACCTCGTCCAGCCGGGAGGCGATGCCATCCGCTACGGCGTCGGCATCGGCAAGGACGGCTTCCGCTGGTCCGGCCGCGCAAACATCCAGTATGGCAGGGAATGGCCGACCTGGACGCCGCCGCCCGAGATGATCCAGCGCAAGCCGGAACTGGTGAAATGGCAGGGCGGCCAGCCCGGCGGCCTGACCAATCCGCTCGGGGCGCGTGCGCTCTACATCTATCAGGACGGCAAGGACACCGGCTATCGCATTCACGGCTCGCCCGAATGGTGGAGCATCGGCCAGGCGATGTCGTCTGGCTGCGTGCGCCTGATCAACCAGGACATCATCGACCTCTACAGCCGCGTTTCGAAGAAAAACCCGGTGGTCGTCATGTGATCGTGGCCGCCGCTTGCGGCCGTCCTATTTTTGAGCGGGACCTTCTCCGAAACCGGTCCGCTTTCCCCTTACGCAGTCCTTCGGTTCGGGGCCCTGCCCCGGACTCTCCCGTTGCGCGATGCGGAAAGACAGGCCAAGGTGCCTTGAAAATCATCGCTTCGGGAGACGCCAGGAATGACCGGAACTTTTGTCATCGCGCAGGGCGGCGGCCCGACCGCCGTCATCAACCAGACGGTGGTCGGTGCGACGCTGGAGATCCGCAAGCGGCATCCCGGCGCCAAGGTGCTGGGCTCCATCCACGGCGTGCGCGGCATTCGTGACGGCAATTATGTCGACCTCTCGGCTATTCCCGAAGACCGCCTGCGGCTGATCGCCGGAACGCCAAGCGCTGCACTGGGCTCGACGCGCGACAAGCCGGATGCCGCCTATTGCGACGTCATCCTCAACGGCCTCAAAAAGGCCGGCGCCGACGCCTTCATCTATATTGGCGGCAACGACACGTCGGGGACACAGCAAATCCTGACCGATGCGGCCGGCGGCAGCATCGCTTTCGTCCATGCGCCGAAAACCATCGACAATGACCTCGAGGAAAACGACCACACGCCGGGATTCATCTCGGCCGCCGAGTTCGTCGCCGGCGCCTTCCTGTCCGTCGATCTCGATTTCCGCGCCCTGCCCGGCATCTATGTCGGCATCGTCATGGGCCGGCATGCAGGCTTCCTGACCGCGGCCGCCGCCGCCTGGCAGCTCGATCCCGATAGCGGCCCGCATCTGGTCTACGTGCCGGAACGGCCATTCTCGGCCGCCGGCTTCATCGATGACGTGCGCGCCACGCTAGACCGCCACAAGCGCTGCATCGTCGCGGTGTCGGAAGGTGTCAGCACCGCCGACGGCAAGGCGCTGGTCGAGAGCCTGGTGCCGCCGGACAAGCTCGAGCGTGACGCGCATGGCAACGTCAAGCTGTCGGGCAGCGACCTGCCGGCGGCGCTCGAGCGGGCTCTGGCCGAAGGCCTGCCGGGCAAGCGCGCCCGCGTCGACGCGCTCGGCTACATGCCGCGCGGCTATGTCGGCGCCATCAGCGCCGTCGACGCGCAAGAGGCCTTCGATGCCGGCGCCTTCGCCGTCTCCGTCGCCGAACAAGGCGGCGGCTCGGTGGCGCTGCAGTATGACGGCGCTAAAACAGTGCTGAAGAAGGTGCCGCTGAAGAACGTCGCCGGCAAGACCCGCCACATGCCCGACAATTTCATGAAGCCCGACGTCAACCAGTTGTCCGAGGCCGGTAAGGCCTATCTCAAGCGGCTGGTGCCGGAAAAGTACAAGGTCGGGAAGCCATTCGTCTGATGGAATGGTTCAGCAAGAACATCGTCGACGACGAGACGACGATGCTGACCGAGCCGTTCGTGCATGATTATCTGCGCGCCAATATCTGGCATCTGCGTGGGCGCGACGCCGACCTGTTGGTCGACACCGGCATGGGCATCCGTCCGCTGGCGCCGGAGATCGAAACGCGCTGTGGAAAGCCGCTGCTGGTCGTCGCCACCCATATCCATCTCGACCATGTCGGCTCGCTGCATGAATTTCCATGGCGGGCGGGACCCAGGATGAGTGCGGCGCAATTCGAAAGCATGGATGAGGCCGCGACCTACGCCTACATGTTCCATGATCTCGAAGGCGCCGTTTCGAAACTGCCTGAGCCCGGCTGGAAAGCCGCCGACTACAAGATCCCGTCGGCGCCGCTGACGCGGACCCTCGAAGAAGGCGACGTGATCGATCTCGGCGGCCGGCAATTCCGCGTGTTGCACCTGCCCGGGCATTCGCCGGATTCGATCGCGCTGTTCGACGAGGCCGACGGCCTGTTCTTCAGCGGCGACGCCATCTACGACGACACGCTGATCGACAGCCTGCCGGATTCCGACCGCGCCGCCTATATCGGCACCATGCGGCGCCTGCTCGACCTGCCGATCCGCATCGGCCACGGCGGCCACGGCCCAAGCTTCGACGGCGAGCGCATGCGTGCGATTGCAACGGCCTATCTGCGCTCGCATGCCGGTCTGTGAGCGCTCGCTGAATTAAATCTTCGTAAGGTCGGTCAAAAACCCTAAATCGGGCCGATCCGCGCCCTAGATAGTTGGTTGTCGATCCGGCCGGCCGCCATGTACGGCGAGACAGGCACTCCCGGTCCTCGACGCGCCGAGGGGCGCTGCCCAGGCACGCTCGCGGCGCCGGATCAACTCTCGCCCGGACAGAACGACCATGTCACCTCTAGGCATCCTTCGCAGACATCGCGTCGCCGCCCTGCTGGGCGCCGCGCTGATTATCTCCCCTGTTGTCGTTTCATTCGCCCAGAACACGAACGGCATTGCCAAGATCGTCGCGACCACCCAGACCCCGCTACCCGGCATATCGGCGCCGAACGGTTCGTTCGCGCCGGTCGTGGCCGCGACCAAACCGGCCGTCGTGACGGTAACGACCGTCATGAAGGCACAACCGGAAGCCATGAACGAAGCGTCGCCCTTCCAGGACAATTCCCCGTTCGACGACTATTTCCGGCAGTTCTTCGGTGACCAGGGCATGCCCATGCCCAGGACGCCGCCACAACAGCAGGCGCCGCGTACCGAGGCCCTGGGCTCCGGCTTCATCGTCGATGCCGACGGCACCATCGTCACCAACAACCATGTCGTCGACGGCGCCTCCTCGATCAAGGTGACGCTCGACGACGGCACGGAACTGCCGGCCAAGGTCGTCGGCAGCGACGCCAAGAACGATCTCGCGGTGCTCAAGATCAAGGCCAGCAAGCCCTTGCCGACGGTCAAATGGGGTGACTCGGACAAATTGATGACCGGCGACCAGGTGCTGGCGATCGGCAATCCGTTCGGCATCGGCACCACGGTTAGCGCGGGCATCGTCTCGGCGCGCGGCCGCGATCTGCACAGCGGGCCGTTCGACGACTTCATCCAGATCGACGCGCCGATCAACCATGGCAATTCCGGCGGTCCGCTGGTGGATGTGAGCGGCAATGTCATCGGCATCAACACGGCGATCTATTCGCCCAATGGCGGCAGCGTCGGCGTCGGCTTCGCCATTCCCTCCGACCAGGCCCAGAAGGTGGTCGCCAAGCTGGAGAAGGGCGGCTCCATCCAGTACGGCTATCTCGGCGTCGATATCCAGCCGGTGACGCCGGACGTTGCCAGCGCCATGGGGCTCGATCATCCCGGCGGCGCGCTGGTTTCCCAGGTCAATGACGGCTCCCCGGCGGCCCTTGCCGGCGTCGAAACCGGCGACGTCATCACCGGCTTCGCCGGACAGGACGTGAAGGATCCCAAGGATCTGTCGCGGGCCGTCGCCGACGTCGCCCCTGGCACCAGGGAATCGCTCGATGTCTGGCGCAAGGGCAAGGCCATGAAGATCTCCGTCGATGTCGGACGCAACAGCGACGATGCGAAGACGGCATCGACCGGCGGCTCCGGCGCGCCTGGCGCCGAGCAGGGCTCCGGTGCGCCAGCGCTCGGCCTCGGCCTGATGGACATCACGCCCGACATTCGCCAGCAAATGAACCTCGCCGATAACGAGCGTGGCGCGGTTGTTGCCCGCGTCAATCCCGACAAGGCAGCGGCCGCTGCCGGCATCCAGCCGGGCGACATCATCGTCGCCGTCAACCAGGTTCCGGTGAAGAGCGCCAAACAGGTGACCCAGGCGGTTGCCCAGGCAGGCAAATCAGGGCGCAAGTCGGTGCTGTTGCTGGTCGAACGCGGCGGCAGCCAGATCTATGTCGCCGTGCCGTTCGCCAATGGCTGAGACGCGACGCTGGCTTGAATAACGGCGTGGCGGCTTGTCGACGACGAGCCGCCAGCCGTGCGGGCACCGCAACTACAGTTTGCGCAGCGCCACTTCCTCGACCAGGTGGTCGGCGCCCTTGCGCAGGATGAGGTCGGCGCGGGCACGCGTCGGCAGGATGTTTTCGCGCAAATTCTTCAAGTTGATGTTGGTCCACAGGCCTTCGGCGATGGCCCGCGCCGAATCCTCCGAGAGCTGGGAATAGCGGTGGAAGAAGGAGTCCGGATTGCGGAAAGCGGTCTCCCGCAGCCGCATGAAGCGGGAAATATACCACTCGTGGATCAGCTTCTCGTCGGCATCGATATAGATGGCGAAGTCGAAGAAGTCCGACAGGAAAGGCACGATCTTGCCGTCCTGCGGCAGCTTGCCCGGCTGCAGCACGTTGATGCCTTCGAAGATCAGGATATCCGGCCGGTCGATGGTGACGAACTCGCCGGGAATGACGTCATAAGTCAGGTGCGAATAAACAGGCGCGCGGACATCGGGCAGCGCGGACTTGATGCCGGAGAGGAAGCGCAGCAGCGCGCCGACATCGTAGCTGTCAGGGAAGCCCTTGCGTTCCATCAGGTTTTCGCGGCGCAGCACCTCGTTGGGCAGCAGAAAACCGTCGGTGGTGATGAGATCGACCTTGGGGCTCGACGGCCAGCGCGCCAGAAGCTCCTTCAGCACGCGCGCCGTGGTCGATTTGCCGACCGCGACGGAGCCGGCAATGCCGATGATGAACGGCGTCTTGACGATATCGACGGCGTTGAAGAAGGCCTGGCGCTGCCGGAACAGAAGCTGGCTCGCCTCGACATGGGCGGACAGCAGCCGCGACAGCGACAGATAGATGCGCGAGACCTCCGCGAGGTCGACCGGGTCGTTCAGCGAACGCAAGCGGCGGAACTCGTCCTCGCTCAGCGTCAGCGGCGTGTCGGCGCGGAATCGCGACCATTGCTCGGCGGAGAAGAAACGAAACGGGGAATATTTCTCGGTCGGCGCGAGCTGATCCATCGAGATACCTGCCCTTCCTCGCGGTCAGCCCTTGGGCCGTGACGCCTTCTCGGCGATGCCCGAACGCCCCGTGCGGTCTTCAAGCTCCTTGAGCACGTCGCTCAACGGGACACCCGAGAGGCCGAGAACGACGAGCCAATGATATATAAGATCGGCACTTTCGGAAACGAGGCCCTGCTTGTCGCCCTTGACGGCGGCAATCACCGTCTCGACCGCCTCTTCGCCGAGCTTCTGCGCCGCCTTGTCGATGCCACGGGCGAACAGTTTCGCCGTCCACGAGTCGGGGTCACCGGAATGGGCGCGCTCGTGGAGGAATTTTTCCAGGTCGGACAGCGAAAATTCAGCCATGGCGCCTGAGGCCCCTTTTCTTAGCCGGAAAGCCTCTAGAGCATTTCACCGTTTCACGGAAACGGCGAACCGCTCTATCTCTTTGTTTTTACGCAATTCCGAATTGCTCTAGGACCGATCGCCCGAGGAGTCTAGCCGCATCGGCAGCCCGGCCGCGGCCATATGTGCCTTGGCCTGGGCTATGGTGTAGGTGCCGAAATGGAAGATCGAGGCCGCCAGCACCGCGCCGGCATGGCCGTCGCGGATGCCTTCGACCATGTGATCGAGCGTGCCGACGCCGCCCGAAGCGATAACCGGGGCGCGCACCGCGTCGGCAACCGCGCGGGTGAGCGCGATGTCGTAGCCGGCCTTGGTGCCGTCGCGGTCCATCGAGGTCAAAAGGATCTCGCCGGCGCCGCGATCGACCATTTTGCGAGCGAATTCGACCGCATCGATGCCGGTCTTCTCGCGTCCGCCATGGGTGAAGATCTCCCAGCGGTCGGCTTCGCCGGCACCGGACACTTTCTTGGCGTCGATGGCGACGACAATGCATTGATTGCCGAACTTGTCGGCGGCTTCGGCGACGAAATCCGGGTTAGTCACCGCTGCTGTGTTGATCGACACCTTGTCGGCGCCGGCCAGCAGCAATTTCCGGATGTCGGCGACTTGGCGCACGCCGCCGCCGACGGTCAACGGCATGAAGCATTGCTCGGCGGTGCGCGCGACGACATCGAAGATGGTCTCGCGATTGTCCGACGAAGCGGTGATGTCGAGAAAACAAAGCTCGTCGGCGCCGGCCGCGTCATAGGCCTTGGCCGTCTCGACCGGATCGCCGGCATCGATGAGATCGACGAAGTTGACGCCCTTGACCACACGGCCGTTCTTGACGTCGAGGCAAGGGATGACGCGGGCTTTCAGCATCAGCGGCCCTCTATCGTGGCGATGAGATCGTTGAGCAGCTGGCCAACCAGCGGCGGCACGTCGGCCTTGGCGTCGAAGGCCGGATCGTAAGCGGAAACGGTGATGCCGACGATCGGCACGGCAAGCGCGATGGCGCAAGCCGCGTCGCGCAATTGTTCCGGGTCTGGTCCGCCGGGGGTGACATAGCGGTTGGCCTGCAGCTCCTCGGGATCGTGCACGTCGAGATCGAGGTGCATATGCACGCGTTCGGCGCCGGCAGCCTTCAGCTTTGCCGTCGCTTGCCCCACGCCGGGGCATTCCGTGCGGATGATCGGCAGCGTCTCGACAAGTTTTTCCTCGGCCGGATCGAGATCGCGCGCGTTGACGAGCACGCAGCGCGAGGGATCGATCGGCTTGAAGCCGGGGATGGCGCCCGCCATCGGACGCCAGCACAGGCCGAGCACCGTCGCCAGCGCCATGCCGTCGAGAAAGCCGTATGTGGATGTCTCGGGCGTGTTGAGGTCGCCATGCTGGTCGGCCCAGATGATCGCATCGGCGCCCTCGCCCGCGACCGCGCCGGCTGACGTCAGGCAATTTCCGGCCAGCACTATGGGGAACCGGCCCCTGTCGATGGCAATGCGAACCTCGCCTGAGACGGCATTGCAGACGGCAAAGCCGGTGGCGATCTCGCGTTCCTGGGCATCGCCGACCCTGCCGATGTCCTCCACGGTCACGTCGTGGCCGGCCATGGTCAGGGCGTCGACGAGGCCGCCCGCGATCAGCGCATCGGGACCCTGGCCCATGCCGCCATGATAATGGCCGCTGTCATAGGAGGCCAGGATGATGGTGAGCTTCACGACCGCGCCTCCATTGCCGGTTTGCCCCGCAGGATCGCCAGCGCCTCGGCCGGATCGATGCGGCCGTCATAGAGTGCGCGGCCCGAAATGGCGCCTTCGAGCTTTTGCGCGTCCGGCATGGTCATACGCACGATATCGGCGATCGAGGCGAGGCCACCCGAAGCGATGACCGGGATCGACACCGCCTCGGCGAGATCGATGGTGGCGTCCCAGTTGATGCCGGTCAGCACGCCGTCGCGGTCGATGTCGGTGTAGATGATAGCGGCGACGCCGGCGCCTTCGAATTTCCTGGCCAGTTCGATGACGCCGAGGCTCGACGCCTCGGCCCAGCCCTCGACCGCGACCTTGCCGCCCTTGGCGTCGATGCCGACGGCGACCTTGCCCGGGAAGGCCTTGCAGGCCTGCCTGACCATGTCGGGATCGCGCACCGCCACGGTGCCAAGGATGACGCGGGCGAGGCCACGGGCGAGCCAGTCCTCGATCTGCTCCAGCGTGCGGATGCCGCCGCCGAGCTGCACCGGGTTCTTCGTCGCCTTGAGGATGGCGCCGACGGCCGCGCTGTTGACGCTCTGGCCCTTGAAGGCGCCGTTGAGGTCGACGACATGCAGCCACTCGAAGCCTTGCTCCTCGAAGGCTTTTGCCTGCGCGGCTGGATCATCGTTGTAGATGGTCGCGGTGGCCATGTCGCCGTGCTTCAGGCGCACGCACTTGCCGTCCTTGAGGTCGATGGCGGGAAAAAGGATCATCTAGGCGCCCTCGACGATGACGAAATGACCTGATGAGGCGGCAAGTTTGCTCATGCTCGTCAGGGCCTCCACTTCAGGAAATTGGTGATCAGAGCCAAGCCGAGCGCCTGGCTCTTTTCGGGATGGAACTGGGTGCCGGCGAGATTGTCGCGGGCAACGGCGGCCGTCACCGGGCCGCCATAGTCGGCGACCGCCAGGACCTCGTCCGCCTGGCGCGCATCGAGATGGTAGGAATGGACGAAATAGGCGTGCAGCCCCGTCGGTCCAGTGGGAATGCCTGAAAACAGCGGATGCTCACGCCTCAGTTCGATCGTGTTCCAGCCGATCTGCGGGATCTTCAGCGCCGGATCGGCTGGCGCGATCTCCTTGACGTCACCGGCAATCCAGCCAAAGCCGTTGGTGACGGTCTTTTCGAGGCCGCGCTCGGACATCAGCTGCATGCCGACGCAAATGCCGAGGAAAGGACGGCCCTTGGCGATGGCGACGTCCTCGACCGCTTCCCACATGCCGTCGACGGCGCGCAAGCCGGCCGCGCAGTCGGCATAGGCGCCGACGCCCGGCAGGACGATGCGGTCGGCGGTGCGCACCCGCTCGGCATCGGCCGTCAGGTCGATCTCAGCCTCGATGCCGGCTTCGCGCGCGGCGCGCTCGAATGCCTTGGTGGCCGAGCGCAGATTGCCCGAGCCATAATCGATGATTGCCACCCGCATGTCAGCGCCGTCCCGGAATGTGGGTCAGTCCTAGCGCCATGCCCGGCTGCGCCGGACGCGCCAAGGCGGCATCCGGAACCATGCGCGGCGCAGGTGCGGCTTCTTCCGCATGCGCCTCGGCCTCCAGCGCATAGCGGATGTCGGCATCATCCAGCCAGCCGGCCTGGACCACGCCCCATTCATGCCAGCCGCGGCGGCGGAGCGCAGCGATGCGCAGCGCCTGCCCTTCCAGGCCGACATAGAGCGAGACGAGCAGGGACAGCAGCGAGCCGGCAGGGCCAAGGCCGAGCTTCTCACCAAGCATCGAAAGCAGGCCCATGACGACGAAGGTCAGCGCCGCCTCGATCCACAGCCGATGCCAGGCGAACCATAGTGGCGGCACCAGGAGGCCGAGCCAGGTAAAGCCGTCACGGACAAAGACCGTTGCGCCGGCTCTCTCGCTGCGCCCGGGTGGTTCCATCACGACATAGCTGGCCATGACGCTATCCCTTCAAAGATCCCTTGGTGGAGGGAACCGCGTCCGGCTGACGCGGATCGCGTTCCAGTGCGGCACGCAGCGCGCGCGCCACCGCCTTGAAGCAGGTCTCGGCGATATGATGATTGTTGGCGCCATAGTGGTTGGTGACATGCAGGGTGATGCCGGCATTCTGCGCCAGCGCCTGGAAGAATTCACGCACCAGTTCGGTGTCGAAGGTGCCGATCTTCGGCGACGAGAACGAAACGTTCCAGACCAGGAAGGGACGGCCGGAGACGTCGATCGC
The DNA here is from genome assembly GCF_000502935.1 of Mesorhizobium sp. LNHC221B00. Classification (NCBI taxonomy): domain Bacteria; kingdom Pseudomonadati; phylum Pseudomonadota; class Alphaproteobacteria; order Hyphomicrobiales; family Phyllobacteriaceae; genus Mesorhizobium; species Mesorhizobium sp. LNHC221B00. The sequence continues at coordinate 393,928 of NZ_AYWR01000001.1, forward strand.
CGCGCGCGTCAGCGTCTCGTCCATGGCAAGGTCGATCGAGGCATAGCGCATGATGCCGCGCCGCTCACCAAGCGCCTTGGTCAAGGCTTGGCCAAGCGCGATGCCGGTATCCTCGACGGTGTGATGATCGTCGATGTGGAGGTCGCCCTTGGCCTTGACCGTCATGTCGATCAGAGAATGGCGTGAAAGCTGGTCGAGCATATGGTCGAAGAAGCCGACGCCGGTGGCGATATCGGATTTTCCCGAACCGTCGACATGGACCGACACCGAGATGTCGGTTTCCCTGGTCTTGCGGCTGGCTTCGGCGGAACGGGGCGCCATCACTTTATCCTTGTCCCATTGGTTCACATGGTGACCGGTTCACGGGCCTCAAGCGCTCGCGGGCTTGAAAACGAAAGCCTTCTATCAGCATGATCCGGCGATTGCCAGTTGCCATCCCCGCCGCTATCCAGCCGTTTGCAATCATTGCTCCCATGCATACATATGGCCGATAAAATCACTCGTACCGCGCCAATCGCCTTTTGGGATCGCGCGAATCGGAGCTAAAAATGTCTGATAATCTGACCATGCACGCCACGACCATCGTGACGGTCCGCAAGGGCAACAAGGTGGTGATCGCCGGCGACGGCCAGGTCAGCCTTGGCCAGACCATCATGAAGGGCAATGCCCGCAAAGTCCGCCGTATCGGCAAGGGCGGCAATGTGATTGCGGGTTTCGCCGGCGCCACGGCCGACGCCTTCACGCTGCTGGAGCGGCTGGAAGCCAAGCTCGAACAATATCCCGACCAGCTGACGCGCGCCTGCGTCGAGCTTGCCAAGGACTGGCGCACCGACCGCTATCTGCGCCGGCTGGAGGCCATGATGCTGGTTGCCGACAAGTCAGTCTCGCTGGCACTGACCGGCACCGGCGACGTGCTCGAACCCGAATTTGGCGTCATGGCCATCGGTTCCGGCGGCAATTACGCGCTGGCCGCCGCACGCGCGCTGATGGACACCGACAAGGATGCCGAGGAGATCGCCCGCAAGGCGATGCAGATTGCATCCGACATCTGCGTCTACACCAACAACAATTTCGTCGTCGAAATGCTCGATGCCGGCTGATCCGGCCAGCATGATCCCGAACCGCAGGACCGCATAAGCGAAAAGTGGAGCCCGGTTTTCGGAAGAGATCATGGCCAAACAAGAAGCTAGCTACGATTTTCGGCCAGTGACGGAGAAAGACCTGCCGATGATCGCCGGCTGGCTCGCCGAGCCGCATGTCGCGCAATGGTGGGACGATCCGGAGGCCGAAATCGCCGAGATTCGCGGTCACATCGACAGTATTTCCGTCGAACCGCTGATCATCGAACTCGACGGAATTCCGATCGGCTATCTGCAGAGCTACGACCCGCATCTGGAAGACGATCATCCCTATGCCGACCAGCCGTTCGGCACGCTCGGCATCGACGTGTCGATCGGCCGGCCGGAGCTGGTCGGCATCGGCCATGGCTCGGCGATCGTGCGCCGGTTCGTCGAGCAATTGTTCGAGGAGGGCGTGCCGCGCGTCATCATCGACCCCGACCCCGCCAACATCCGGGCCATCCGGGCCTATGAAAAGGCCGGATTCCGGGTCATTGATCGCAGGCAATCGGTCTATGGCGACGTCGTGCTGATGGCGATCGATGCCGACGATGAACAAGAGGGGAAATAACCAAATGAGCACACCCGGCGTTGACGAGGGCTATTCGGCCTATGAAGACAGCTGGCGCATGGGACTTCTGCTCGTCCTTGGGCTGCTCATCTTCCAGGCCGGAGCCCTCTACGGAATGGGCCATCCCCCGATATGCACCTGTGGCTACGTCAAGCTCTGGCATGGCGTGGTGAACAGTTCGGAGAACTCCCAGCACATTTCGGACTGGTACACCTTCTCGCACATCATCCACGGCTTCCTGTTCTATGCGCTGGCCCAGTTCCTGTTCCCGCGTTCGCCGATCGGCTTGCGGCTGGCCTTCGCCGTCTTCATCGAGGGCGGCTGGGAGCTGCTCGAGAACAGCCCGTTCATCATCGAACGGTATCGCGCGGGCACCATCTCGCTCGACTATTATGGCGACAGCATCATCAATTCGGTGTCCGACACGCTGGCCATGGTGATGGGATTTGTGATGGCGCGAAAGCTACCTATATGGGTGATCGTCAGCCTCGCCGTCCTCTTCGAACTGGGTACCGGCTATCTCATCCGGGACAACCTGACACTCAACGTGATCATGCTGCTGCATCCGTTCGAGGCCATCAAGCAGTGGCAAAGTGGAATTTAGCTATGACGACATTTTCTCCCCGCGAAATCGTTTCGGAACTCGACCGCTTCATCATCGGCCAGAAGGACGCCAAGCGCGCCGTGGCCATCGCCCTGCGCAACCGCTGGCGCCGCCAGCAGCTTGAAGGCCAGATGCGCGAAGAGGTGATGCCGAAGAACATCCTGATGATCGGGCCGACCGGCGTCGGCAAGACCGAGATCTCGCGTCGCCTGGCGCGGCTGGCCGGTGCGCCTTTCGTCAAGGTCGAAGCCACCAAGTTCACCGAAGTCGGCTATGTCGGACGCGATGTCGAGCAGATCATCCGCGACCTGGTCGAGATCGCCATCGGCCTGGTGCGCGAGAAGATGCGAGAGGACGTCAAGGCGCGCGCCCACGTCAACGCCGAGGAACGCGTGCTGGAAGCGCTGGTCGGCAAGACGGCGAGCCCGGCCACGCGCGACAGTTTCCGCAAGAAGCTGCGCGACGGCGAACTCGACGACAAGGAAATCGAGATCGAGGTGGCGGACACCGGCAATGGCGGCATGCCCGGCTTCGAGATCCCCGGCATGCCGGGCGCCAATATCGGCGTGCTCAACATCAACGACATGCTGTCGAAGGCGATGGGCGGCAAGAAGACCAAATTGCGCAAGACGACGGTGAAGGAATCCTACGACCTCTTGGTCAACGACGAGTCCGACAAGCTGCTCGACCAGGACGAGGTTGTGCGCCGGGCGCTCGATGCTGCGGAAAATGACGGCATCGTCTTCCTCGACGAGATCGACAAGATCGCGGCGAGATCCGACATTTCCGGCGGACCTTCGCGCGAAGGCGTGCAGCGCGACCTGCTGCCGCTGGTCGAAGGCACCACGGTGGCGACCAAATACGGGCCGTTGAAGACGGATCACATCCTGTTCATCGCTTCCGGCGCGTTCCATGTCTCGAAGCCGTCCGACCTTTTGCCGGAGCTGCAAGGCCGCCTGCCGATCCGCGTCGAGCTGCGCGCGCTGGAGAAGGAGGATTTCGTCCGCATCCTGACCGAGACGGAAGCGAGCCTGATCAAGCAGTATATCGCGCTGATGAAAACCGAGGGCGTCGAGCTGACCTTCACCGACGATGCCATCGATTCGCTCGCCGGCATTGCCGTCGACCTCAATGCCAGCGTCGAGAATATCGGCGCCCGGCGGCTGCAGACGGTGATGGAGCGGGTGCTGGACGAGATTTCCTACGATGCGCCGGACCGCAACGGCACATCGGTCACCATCGACGCCGCCTATGTTGAAAAGCATGTCGGCGATCTCTCGCGAAACACAGATTTGTCGCGATTCATCCTTTAAAAGCCGGCGCCGGTTCATCCGGCGCCGGTTCAGGCAACACGTCCCGGCAAAAGCATCATGTGTGGCCAGATGGTACCATCTGGCCACCTTTCGTCTTGCCTTGTGCGGGGGCGCTCTCGACTCGACCAAGAGCTTTACCTAGTTTGCGCGGCAATTCTCGATCTCTTGGTTGACGCAATTCCGGACGGAAAACCGTTTCACACTTTCCTTGGAATTGCTTGGGCAGCGGCGGCGCATGAAAAAACTGATCCTGGTCCTTCTCGGCCTGACGCTGGCGGCGACGCTGTTCGGCGCACAAGCGGCGACATTGGTGCCGCCGGGAAACCGCAATGCCGAGCAGCCGGACATTCCGGGTGCCTCGAGCCGGCGCACGCAGGCGACCAACACCACCTTCCAGGCGAAATACCGCAAGGTCTACGCTTTGCTGCAGAATGACGCCGACCTACGCGCCAAGATCAAGAAGGCGGCTTCCGCCTACGGCATCGATCCGATGCACATCGTCGGCGCCATCGTCGGCGAGCACACCTACAATGTCGATGCCTATGACCGGCTGCAGACCTACTACGTCAAGGCGATCTCCTATCTCTCCAGCAAGCTGTCCTTCGCCTATGACGGCGAGGACATCACGGATTTCGTGCAGCGGCCGGAATTCAGGAAATGCGCCGGTATGTCGGACAGCTACGATTTGTGGGAATGCCGCGAACAGGTGTGGAACCGCTCGTTTCGCGGCAAGACCGTTGGCGGGACAAGCTTTCCCGACGACCGTTTCGGCGCCACCTTCTTCCAGCCCTACTATGCCGGCCAGACTTTCGGGCTCGGCCAGTTGAACCCGCTGACCGCCCTGCAGATGAGCGATCTCGTGCACAAGGTGTCCGGACTGCCGGAGCTCGACGTCGCCGACCCCAATGCGGTCTACAAGACCATCATGGATCCGGACCTGACACTGCCTTACGTGGCGGCGACGATCCGGAAATCGATCGACGCCTACAAGAGCATTGCCGGCTTCGACATTTCGGGCAATCCGGGACTGACCGCCACGCTCTACAATGTCGGCAATCCGGAGCAGCGCGCCTATGCGCTGAAGGCCGAAAACGACAAGCGCCGCGCTGCCGGCGAGCCGGCGAAACTGCCGGAAGAGAATTATTACGGCTGGCTGGTCAACGACAAATTGTCGGAGCTGAAGGCGCTGTTTTAGGGCGCGGCCCTCTACCTTCCCTTTGTGGGGAGGTCGGACCGAAGGTCCGGGTGGGGGTCGGTGCCGCCCCTCATCCCGCTGCTTCGCAGCGACCCTCCCACAAGGGGGAGGGTGGCCAGTCTCTCTACGCCGCCAGCAACGACTTCAGCTTAACGTCCTGGGATCCCAGCGCTTCCGGCGTGGGCTTTGCCCGCTTGCTGATCAGCATTTCGGCCAGCCTGATGTCGCGGGCAACCGCATTGCCGGGGCCGATGCCGCTCGCCGCCACCAGCCTGCCGTCCTCAGCCAAATGGAACAGGATGAAGGCGCCTTCGCCGAGATCGCGGCGCACTGTGCTCCGGCCTTCGTCCGAGAGCCCGGCGATCTGCAGCGACAGGCCATACTGATCCGACCAGAACCATGGCACCGCCGCATGCGCCTCGCCGGCGCCCAGCATGTTTCTGGCGGCCAGTGCGCCCTGTTCCTGGGCGTTGCGCCAGGCTTCCAGCCGCACGCGACGGCCGTCATAGACGGCGAGCGGGAACGAACAGCAGTCGCCGGCGGCAAAGATGTCGGGATCGCTGCTGCGCAGTTGCTCGTCCACGGCAATGCCGTTTTCGATCGCCAGGAAAGCTTCGGCGGCCAGCGCGGTCACCGGCATGGCACCGATGCCAATGATGGCGAGATCGGCGGATACCTCTCGGCCGCCGGCAAGGGCGATGCGAACCTGCCTGCCGTCGTCGGCGATCGACGCGATGCCGTCGCCGCACAATATGTCGACGCCTTCGGCAATGTGCGCCTGATGGATGATTTCGGCGATCTCGGCGGGCACGCCGCGCATCAGGATGCGCGGCTGCGCCTCGATGACGGTGACCGAGGCACCGAGCTTGCGGGCCGCGGCGGCGAGTTCCAGGCCGATGAAGCCGCCGCCGATGATGGCAATGCGGTTGCCGGCGCTGAGATGGGCGCGGATGGCCAGCGCATCGGCGAAGGTGCGGAGATAAACACAGCGCGCGCCAAGGCCGGGCATCGGCAGCTTGCGCGGGGTCGAGCCGGTGGCCAGCAGGAGCTTGTCGTAGGGCACCACCGAGCCATCCGACAGGCGCACCGCATGCGCCGCGCGATCGATCGCCACGGCCTGAACGGAATGGATATGGCGGATCGACTTTTCAGCCAGCATCTCGTCGCTGGCGATCGCCTTGATTTCCGGCGCGTCGCTGGCCATCGCGTCCTTGGACAAAGGCGGCCTTTCATAGGGCAGGTGCGGTTCGTCGCCGACCAGCGTCACCGGCTCGTCATAGCCGAGATCGCGCAGCGCGAGCGCTGCCCGCCCGCCGCATTCGCCGGCGCCGATGATGACCATTCCGCGCGCCATATCCATCACCCGATCTGGACCAGGACTTTGCCGGCGTCGACCTTGACCGGATAGGTTTTCAAGTTGACGCAGACCGGCGCGCCCCTGGCCGCACCCGTCTTGTAGTTGAAGCGGCCATTGTGCTTGGGGCATTCGATAATGTCGTCCATCACCAGCCCGTCGGCGAGATGCACCTTCTCATGCGAGCAAAGCCCGTCGGTGGCGAAGTACTCGTCGTCAGGGCTGCGGTAGATGGCGAAGGTGCGGCCGCCATGATCGAAGCGCATCACGTCCTCTTCGTCGATGTCATCGGCAGCACAGGCCTCGACCCAGTCGCTCATTTGTTCCTCCGCAAAAATCGCATTGTCATTCCGCCGCGGCGGCGACGGCATCGCTGTGGAATTCCTCGCGATACGGCCTGGCGGTCGGCGGCAGTTCGCGCTTGAGGAAATAATCCTCGTTGCGCAGCTGGCGCAGGAAGACCGGTATCATCTCGCGGTAGCCGGCCAGGATCGACGGGGTCGGCGCCGGCAAATCGTGCTTGATCAGCGCATGCAGCTTTGGCAGCGCATGGTAGGGCACCATCGGGAACATGTGATGCTCCACGTGATAGTTCATGTTCCAGTAGATGAAGCGGCTGATCGGGTTCATGTACACGGTGCGGCTGTTCAGCCTGTGGTCGGTGACGTTGTCGGCCAGGCCGCCATGCTGCAGCAGGCCGACCATGACATGATGCCAGGCGCCATAAAGCCTGGGCAGGCCGACCAGCATCAAGGGCAGGAACGAGCCGGAATAGAGCGCCAGCGCGATGGTCGCGGCATAGATGGCGGTCCAGATGCGGGCAATGCGGATCGCCTTGCCCTGTTCCTGCTCCGGAATGAAGGTCTTTTCGGCGGCGCTGATGTTGCCGGCGGCGTTGCGCAGCATGTCTGACATCGCATGCCAGGCGTCGAGCACGCCGACAAAGCCGAGGATGGCGCGCACCAGGTCCGGCGGCCGCATGACGGAGATTTCCGGGTCGCGGCCGACGATGATGGTGTCGGTGTGGTGGCGCGTGTGGCTCCAGCGCCAGGTCACCGGATTGCGCATGATCATGAAGCAGGCGATCTGGTAGACGACGTCGTTCATCCACTGCGTGCGGAAGGCCGTGCCGTGGCCGCATTCGTGCCAGCGTGAATCGGTCGAGGAGCCGTAGAGCACGCCATAGACGAAGAAGAACGGCACGCACCACCAACTGCCCCAGAACCAGGCGCCGCCGGCGCCGCTGACGACGAGCGCGGCAATCCAGATCGCGGTATCGCGGATCGCCGGACCGTCGGAGCGCTGCATCAGCTCCTTCATCTGCTTGCGCGGAATGTCGGTGTGATACCACTCGGCCGCCGACAGGCCTTTCTCCACGGCAAGCTTGGCGTCGCGGCCGATCAGGCTGTAGTCACGCCGGGACGGCGCTGTGGTCATGGTTGCCTCCCTCGGCAGGGCATTGGCGAATGCCTGATATTGCCAGCTTCCACCGTCAAAATAACGCCGAGCCATGATAGACTCAACATCATAAAGATAGTTTCTATCATTTCCTATCAGAATGACGTATTGATATCCTGCAATTCGAATGAGGGCGATCATGGCGAAACGGCCGACCATCACCGACCTGGCGCGTATCTCCGGTGTTAGCGTGGCCACGGTGGACCGCGTGCTCAACAATCGCCTGCCGGTGCGCGAGGAAACCGCGCGCCGCGTCTATGAGACCGCGACCGAGATCGGCTATCACGCGGCCGGCCTGATCAAGCAGCGCATGCGCCATGAACTGCCCGAATACCGGCTCGGCTTCCTGCTTTTGCGAGGTAATGACGTCTTCTACGGCGACTTCGCAACGGAGCTCGAACTGGCGGTCTCGCAGTCGCAGCGGTTCCGTGGCGCCGCAACCATCGACTTCGCCAGTTCCCTGGTCCCAGACGAGATCGCCGCCCAGATGCGCAGGCTGGCGGCAAAATCGAGGGCCATCGCCGTTGTTGGCCCGGACCATCCGACCCTGACCGCGGCGGTCGAGGCGTTGAAGGCGAGAGGGCAACCGGTGTTCTCGCTGCTGTCAGATTTCGCAGCCGGCATCCGCGAGGGCTATGTCGGCCTTGATAACCGCAAGGTCGGCCGTACCGCGGCCTGGATGATCGCCAGGGCGGCGCGGCAGCCCGGCAAAGTCGCCCTCTTCGTCGGCAGCCATCGCTTCCATGGCCACGAGTTGCGCGAGATCGGCTTCCGCTCGTTCTTTCGCGAGCATGCACCCGACTTCAGCGTGCTCGAAACGCTGGTCAATCTGGAGGCAAACCAGGTGACCCATGATGCGATGATCGATCTCCTGGCGCGCTATCCGGACCTTGCCGGCTGCTACGTCGCCGGTGGCGGCATGGAAGGCGCGGTCTCGGCGCTGCGGGCAGCAAGGCCCGTAAACATGCCGGTGGTCGTCTGCAACGAGATCAATGCCGCGTCGCGCGCGGCACTCGCCGACAACATCCTCACCATGGTGATCTCGACGCCGCTGGCCGCGCTCTGCCGCGAACTGGTCGATCGAATGGTGCATGCCATCGAGGCTGGCGCCGCCAACGCGCCAGGCCAGACCTTCCTGCCCTTCGACATCTATCTGCCGGAAAATATCTAGCCTTTCCCGCCCGAGAGTAGCGGCCGGAAATGATAGAATCCATCAGAACGATCCGAAATTCCGGCGAGAGGCCGCGGAATCGCCCTTGACGTTCCGCTGGAATGGAATAAATATTTCACTAGCTATGTATTTTGGTTCTTTCGTTCCGGAATATCTGTTTCAAACAGACGGTTTGGCATTCCTGCCGATGCGGGAGCCACAGGGAACGGAATGACATCAGGGAGAGATTCCCCGGGGAGATCGGGGATTCCGGATAGATCGGTGCAACCGGACACCAAAAGTGGAGGAGAGATTACAATGAAGAAACTGCTTTTGGGCGTCGCCTTCGCGGCGCTGATGAGTTCATCGGCCATGGCCGCCAAGATCGGCGTGTCGATGGCCAAGTTCGACGACAACTTCCTGACCGTGCTGCGCAACGGCATGATCGAGCAGGCCAAGGGCATGAGCGGCGTCGAACTGCAGGTCGAAGACGCGCAGAACGACGTTGCCAAGCAGCTCGATCAGATCAAGAACTTCGCGGCTTCGGGCGTCGACGCCATCATCGTCAATCCGGTCGACACCTCGGCCACGCAGGCCATGTCGGACGCCGCAGCGGCCGCCAAGATCCCGCTGGTCTACGTCAACCGCGAGCCGGTCAATGTGAACACGCTGCCGGACAACCAGGCTTTCGTCGCCTCGAACGAGGCCGATTCCGGCACGCTTGAAACCAAGGAAGTCTGCCGCCTGTTCAAGGAAGCCGGCAAAAAGGAAGCCAATGTCTATGTCATCATGGGCGAGCTTTCCAACCAGGCCGCCGTGCAGCGCACCAAGGACATCGAAGAGGTCATCGCCACGCCAGATTGCAGCTTCATCAAGATCATCGACAAGCAGACGTCGAACTGGAACCGCGACGAAGCGCAGAATCTGATGACCAACTGGCTGTCGACCGGCAAGCCGTTCGACGGCGTCATCGCCAACAATGACGAAAGCGCCATCGGCGCCATCCAGGCGATGAAAGCCGCCAACATCGACATGAAGTCGGTCGTTGTCGGAGGCGTCGACGCCACCCAGGACGCGCTGGCGGCCATGCAAGCCGGCGACCTCGACGCAACCGTGTTCCAGGACGCGGCCGGCCAGGGCGCCGGTGCGCTGGATGCGGCACTGAAGCTCGCCAAGGGCGAGAAGGTCGAGCACAAGGTCTACGTGCCCTTCCAGCTGGTGACGCCGGCCAACATCGACAAGTTCCTGAAGAAGAACTGAGCAACGGATCCACGGAGCGGCGCTCTCGCAAAGACAGCGCCGCTCCTCTTCCCCCGGGCGCCTTCGGGTGCCGAGGACGACCGTGGCTGATGGAGGATAGAAGATTGGCACAGACATCTCACGGCGTCGGCGGGGTCAGCTATGACGCGAAGAAGCGCAACTGGCCGGCCGAATTCAACGTCTTCCTGGCGCTCGTCATCCTGGTCGTCATCTTCGAACTGATCGGCCGTATCTTTCTCGGCGACAGTTTCCTGTTCAACACACGCAGCGACGTCGGCGGTCTCTTCAACGAGGCACGCCTGCAGATCATCATCCTGCAGGTGTCGATCGTCGGCATCATCGCCATCGGCGTGACGCAAGTGATCATCACCGGCGGCATCGACCTGTCCTCGGGCTCGATCGTCGGCGCGACCGCCATGATCGCCATGAGCTTCGCCCAGGTGGCGACGGTCAACGGCAACCCCAATCCCAAGGCGATGTTCTTGGCGCAAGGCTGGACCGACCTGCCGGTCATCGTGCCGGTGCTGGTGGCGATCGGCTGCGGCCTGTTCGCCGGCCTGGTCAACGGCGCGCTGATCGCCTACACGCGCATTCCGCCATTCATCGCCACGCTCGGCATGATGGTCACCGCGCGCGGCATCGCCAAATGGTGGTCCAAGGGCCAGCCGATCTCGTTTCCCACCGAAAGTTTCGCGGCGATCGGCAAGGGGTTGATGCCGGTCATCATCTTCCTGTCGCTGGCTATCCTGTTCCAGCTGATCATGACCTACACCAGGTATGGCAAGCACTGTTACGCGATCGGTTCCAACGAGGACGCCGCGCGCATGTCCGGCATCAAGATCGCCAACCACAAGATCCTGGTCTACGTCATCGCCGGCATTCTCGCCGCGCTCGCCGCCGTGGTGCTTTCTTCCAAGAACCTCACCGCGCAGTCCGGCATGGGCGTGATGTACGAGCTCGACGCCATCGCCATGGCGGTCATCGGCGGCGTCTCGCTGTCGGGCGGCCGCGGCTCGATCGTCGGCACGGTTATCGGCTCGCTGATCTTCGGCGTCATCATCTCCGGCTTCACCTTCCTGCGCCTCGACGCCTATTACCAGGAGATGGTCAAGGGCGTGATCATCGTCGGCGCCGTCGTTCTCGACCAATGGCGCCAGCGTATGCGGGCATTGAGGGCTTGACCATGCCAGATATCTCCACGACAGACATCGTCCTGAAGACCGAAAACCTGACCAAGCGCTATGGCGGCGTCCATGCGCTGGAAGGCGCCAATTTCGAGCTGCGCAAAGGGGAGCATGTCGCCATCATGGGTGACAACGGCGCCGGCAAGTCGACCTTCGTGCGCCAGATCACCGCCGTCGAACAGCGCACCAGCGGCCAGGTCTGGTTCGATGGCAAGGAAGTGAATTTTGCCGGGCCGATCGAGGCTCGCACGGCCGGCATCGAGACCGTGTTCCAGAACCTAGCGCTGGCCGACGACCTCGACGTGCCGTCGAACCTGTTCCTCGGCCGCGAAAAAGTGCTGTTCAACCTCGGGCCGTTCTCGATCCTAGACCGCAAATACATGCGCAAGGCGACCGAAGCTGCGCTGATCCGCACCGCGGTGAAGATCCCCAATCTGTCCAACACCATCCGCCATATGTCGGGCGGCCAGCGGCAATGCGTGGCGATCGCCCGGACCGCGACCTTCGCCTCCAAGCTGATCATTATGGACGAGCCGACGGCGGCGCTCGGCGTGCAGGAGACCGCACAGGTCGAAAACATCATCCGCACATTGAAGGACAATGGCGAGCCGCTGATCCTGATCAGCCACAACATGCGCCAGGTGTTCGACCTCTGCGACCGCATCGTCGTCTTCCGGCGCGGCCGCATCGTCGCCAATCTGCGCAAGGAGAACACGGACGGGCAGGACATCGTCTCCTACATCACCGGGGCCAAGACCGGAGAGGCGGAACTCGCGGCCTAAAACAGGGCGATCACCCGGTTCCGGGACGATCCGCGGCGCTCGGAAACAACTTGCCACCTTTTCCCGACGGGAAGGTGGAGACACAATTCTCTCGAACCCCATCCCCCTAGAGGAAATATCCATGACTGTTCGTTTCGCCCTCCTCGGTGCCGGCCGCATCGGCAAGGTCCATGCCCGCGCCGTCGGCTCCAACCCGCAGGCCAAACTGGTGGCCGTCGCCGATGCCTTCGAGAAGGCGGCGACCGAACTGGCAAGCGCCTATGGCGCCGAGGTGCGCAGCATCGATGCCATCGAGAAAGCCGGTGATATCGACGCCGTCGTCATCTGCACGCCGACCGACACCCATGCCGATCTGATCGAGCGCTTCGCCAAGGCCGGCAAGGCGATCTTCTGCGAGAAGCCGATCGACCTCGACGTCAAGCGCGTCGAGAAGTGCCTGGCGGTGGTCGATAAGGCCAAGGCGACGCTGATGGTCGGCTTCAACCGGCGTTTCGACCCGCATTTCGCCGCCGTGCGCAAGGCGATCGACGACGGCGCCATCGGCACCGTCGAGATGGTCACCATCACCTCGCGCGATCCGGGCGCGCCGCCGATCGATTACATCAAGCGCTCGGGCGGCATTTTCCGCGACATGACCATCCATGATTTCGACATGGCGCGCTTCCTGCTCGGCGAGGAACCGGTGGCGGTCAGCGCGCATGCCTCGGTGCTTGTGGACAAGAAGATCGGCGAGGCCGGCGATTTCGACTCGGTCAGCGTCATCCTCGAGACCGCGTCCGGCAAGCAGGCCGTCATCTCCAATTCGCGCCGCGCCACCTATGGCTACGACCAGCGCATCGAGGTGCATGGCTCGAAAGGCATGGTGGCCGCCGAGAACCAGCGGCCGGTGTCGATCGAAGTCGCCAACGACAAGGGCTATACCCGCCCGCCGCTGCACGATTTCTTCATGACCCGCTATCTCGACGCCTATGCCATCGAGATAGCCGCGTTCATTGCCGCCGCGACCTCGGGCAAGAAGGCGTCGCCGAGCGGCGCGGACGGACTGGTGGCGCTAAAGCTGGCGGACGCGGCGCTGAAGTCGGCGACATCAGGCAAGACCGTTCGCCTCGACAAGTAAGAACCCGGACCCAAGCCACAGGAGCAAAGCGATGAGCGCATCAGCCGATCGCAATTCGAACACACGCGCCATCGTCACCGGCGGGGCGCAAGGCATTGGCTTTGCCGTCGCCGAAGCATTGGCCGACGAAGGCTGCCGGGCGCTGGCGCTTATCGGCCGCTCGCAGGAGAAGGGTGACAAGGCGGTCGCCCATTTCAAGAAAGCGGGCGTCGACGCGATCTTCATCAGCGCCGACGTTTCGAAGGTGGCCGACTGCAAGCGCGCGGTCGCCGCCGCGCTCTCGCATTTCGGCACCATCAACGCGCTGGTCAACGCCGCCGCCACTTCCGCACGGGGCTCGCTGGTCGAAACCTCGGAAGAGCTGTTCGACACGATCTTCGACACCAATGTGCGCGGCCCGTTTTTCCTGATGCAGGGCGTGGTGGCGCATCTCCTGGAAAAGAAAGCACCCGGCTCGATCGTCAACGTGCTGTCGATGTCGGCGCATACCGGCCAGTCGTTCCTGACGCCCTATTCGACCAGCAAGGGCGCGCTGATGACGCTGACCAAGAACGTCGCCAACGCCTATCGCTTCAACCGCATCCGCTGCAACGCCGTGCTGCCCGGCTGGATGGACACCGAGGGCGAGGACATCGTGCAGAAGAAATGGCACGACGCGCCGGATGATTGGCTGGCCAAGGCCGAAGCCGCGCAGCCGATGGGCCAGCTGGTGAAGCCGGACCAGCTTGCCCGGCTGATCAGCTACATGGTCAGCCCGCAGTCTGGTGTCATGACCGGATCGCTGGTCGACTATGACCAGAGCGTTGCGGGGGCGTCACCGGAGTAGGCCAGCTGAGTGGCCGGCCCCCTTTCTCCCCGTCACTATACGGGGAGAAATGCCCGGCAGGGCAATGAGGGGCAGCGCCGACTTTGATAGTTACATGGTTCGATTGAAGCCGGTGCTTTTCNGCCGGCCCCCTTTCTCCCCGTCACTATACGGGGAGAAATGCCCGGCAGGGCAATGAGGGGCAGCGCCGACTTTGATAGTTACATGGTTCGATTGAAGCCGGTGCTTTTCGCCCCCGTCCTATCCGTTGACGCAAGCGCCGCCCCTCACCTGCCTGCCGGCATCCTCTCCCCGTATAGTGACGGGGAGAGGGGCTCTCGCCAGCGATTTTGCCAACTCATCTACGGCACGTGACAAACGCCTCGGCTTCCACTATATGAGCCGCATGATCCACCTGACCGCCACCTATTGGTACTTTAGCAGCTCGCTGGCGGCGGGAGGATTGCGCTCGATCTGAAGATTGCAGCAACAATATCCGAACAGCCGCCAGACCTGGCGGCTTTTTTGTTTCAGCCGGCAGGTTCCCAAAAAAGGAGCAGAAAGCCGTGTTGACCACCACAGACGACCTTCGGGTCAAGGAAATCCGAGAACTGAGCACACCCGACCAGGTGATGCGGGAAATCCCTCGCACGCTGACGGCAACGCGCACCGTCAGCGCGTCACGAAACGCCATCCATGCCATCCTGAACGGGACCGACGACCGGCTGCTCGTCGTCGTCGGCCCCTGTTCGATCCACGATCCGGTCGCTGCGGTCGACTATGCCAGCCGTCTGGCGGCGCTGCGCGAGGCCCTGTCCGACCGGTTGGAGATCGTCATGCGGGTCTATTTCGAAAAGCCACGCACGACGGTCGGCTGGAAAGGCCTGATCAACGATCCGGACCTCGACGGCAGCTTCAACATCGACAAGGGTTTGCGGATGGCGCGCAACGTGCTGTCCGCCGTCAACAATCTCGGCCTGCCGGCGGCGACCGAATTCCTCGACATGACCACCCCGCAATACATTGCCGACCTCGTCGCCTGGGGCGCGATCGGCGCGCGCACGACCGAGAGCCAGATCCACCGCGAACTGGCATCGGGCCTCTCCTGCCCGGTCGGCTTCAAGAACGGCACCGACGGCAATCTCAGGATCGCCGCCGAGGCGGTGAAATCCGCCGCGCAGCCGCATCATTTCATGGCGGTGACCAAGGGCGGCCGCAGCGGCATCGCGACCACCACGGGCAATGAGGACTGCCACGTGATCCTGCGCGGCGGCGTTCAGCCCAACTATGACGCGGCGAGCGTCGAGGCGGCTAGCTTGGAACTCGGCCGCATCGGCGTCGTACCCAGGCTGATGATCGATGTCAGCCACGCCAACAGCTCGAAGAAGCCGGAGAACCAGCCCAAGGTGGCGGCGGATGTCGCGGGGCAGGTGGCGGCTGGCGACGAGCGCATCGTCGGCGTCATGATCGAGAGCAATCTCGTCGCCGGCCGGCAGGACGTGGTGGCAGGCAAGCCGCTCGTCTACGGCCAGAGCATCACCGATGGCTGCATCGACTGGGCAACCACCGAGACCGTGCTGCACGGCCTTGCCGGCGCCGTCGAATGGCGCCGCTCGACACGCCGCGCCATGATGGAGAGCCGACCGGGCGCCGCTTGATCTGGCCGGGCACAAGGCAGGGCGGCGGTTCCCGATTCAGCCAGGGATCACGCCGTCCTCAGCCCTTCCCACGCGGTGAACACCGAGACCGCAAACAACAGCAAGCCGGCCGCCCGGCCGGCGAGAACGGTCGCCCGCGGATTGGCGATCAGAAGCTTGCGGCTGCGGCCGGCTGATATTGCGAGCCCGCCATAGATCGCCGCCTGGGTCAGGACCGTCATCAGGCCCATGACAGTCGCCTGCATCCAGATCGGACCGTAGTCGGGCTTCAGGAATTGCGGGTAGACGGCCAGCACGAAGAGGTAGGCCTTCGGGTTGATCAGGCAGGTCACGAAACCCTGGCGAAACGCCTTCCATGCGGAGCGGCTGCCGGCGGGCCCGTCATCACCGACGGTGATCGAGCTGCGCATCAGCGTTATGCCGATGAAGGCCATGTAGGCGGCGCCGGCGATCAGCAGCGGCGTGAACAGGATCGGCACGAAATGCATGAGCAGGCCGACGCCGATGGCGCCGTTCAGCGTGTGCACCATGCCGCCGACCATAATGCCGCCGGTGGCGGCAAGCCCCCTGTCGCGTCCGCCGGTCAGCGCATTGGCCAGCACGAACAGCATGTCCATGCCCGGAACGGCGATGATGCCGAACAGGAGGATAAAGAAGAGCCAAAGATTTTCCGCATAATTCATGGATTTTCCGCATAATTCATGTCAGTTGCTCGTCGCCTCCTGACGGCGCGCCGCAGAGGAATTTGTTGATTTTCAACTCGATAGGCAGTCCTATAGACCAACCCAACTGACGATGATGTGTCAGTTGCGATCGGAGCCGGGTGAGAAAATGCGCAAGGCGTCACGCCTGTTCGAGATCATCCAGATCCTGCGGCTGGCGCGGCAGCCGGTGACGGCCGCAATGATCGCCGCGCAGCTGGAAGTGACCATCCGCTCCATCTACCGCGACATCGCGGCCCTGCAGGCGATGCGCGTGCCGATCGAGGGCGGACGCGGCATCGGTTACATATTGCGTCCCGGCTTCGACCTGCCGCCGCTGATGTTTTCGATCGAGGAGATGGAGGCGATCGTCCTGTCGCTGAAGCTGCTGGAGCGCACGGGAGACGACGAGCTCAAGCAGGCGGCCAAGCGTGTCGGCGCCAAGATCGCCGGCGCAGTGCCGCCACCTTTGCGGCAGACGCTCGACGCCAATGCGCTGCATGCGTGGGGATTCGCCGCGCCCTCGGCCGGCACCATCGACCTGGCGCTGGTGCGCCGCGCCATCCGCGACGAGGAAAAGCTCGACCTTTCCTATCGCGACGAGATGGGCCGCGCCTCCGAGCGCCTCGTCCGGCCGATCGCGCTCATCTATTACGCCGAAACCGCCAACATCGTCGCCTGGTGCGAGCTGCGCCAGGCGATCCGCAATTTCCGCAGCGACCGCATCGCGGATTGCCAGCCGACCGGGCTGCGCTTCAAGGGCGAAGGCGACCGCTTGCGGCAGGTCTGGGTCAACGGCTGGGAGGCGAATGCGGCGGTTGGCAGCTGACGCGATTTCCCTTCTCCCCTTGTGGGAGAAGGTGGATCGGCGCGTTAGCGCCGAGACGGTTGAGGGGTGTTCCAGCGGAATGAGACGCTGGCGTTCCCTGGAACACCCCTCATCCGTCGCCTTCGGCGACACCTTCTCCCACAAAGGGGGAGAAGGGAAGCAGCCGCTCTATCTCACGTCGACCCAGCGCTTTTCCTCGAAGGAGCGTGCCATTGCATGCACGGTGCGCTCGATCTCCAGGCCTTCGGCGAACTCGATGAGCCGTGCCGGCTCGCCGGCAAGCCGCGTCAGCAATTCGTGGCACTCGATGATCTTGAGATCGTTGAAGCCGAGGCTGTGGCCGGGCGCCGGCACGAAAAGATCGTAGGGCTTGTGCTGCGGCGCCACCAGGACGGTGCGATAGCCCTGTTCGGTCGGGCGATCGGACGTGAGATAGAGCTGGAACTCGTTCATCCGTTCCTGGTCGAACAGGATCGACCCTTTCGAGCCGAAGATCTGGATGGCGATGCGGCCCTTGCGGCCCCATGCCGAACGATTGACCAGCAGCGTGCCGGCAATGCCGTTTTCCAGATGCATCAAGACGCTGGCGATATCATAGGTCTCGACGGCGCGGCGTCCGCCCGCCGCCAGCTTGCGGTCGGCATAGGGTTTGGCCATGTCGCAGATGACGCTGGCGACGCGGCCGAACAGCGCGGTGACCAGCGACAGCGGATGCACGGCGAAATCGTCGAGCGCGCCATAGCCGGAAGCGGCCTCGTGCTTCCAGAAGAACAGCGCTTCCGGGTCGGCCATGAAATCCTCGTCCATCTCGATGCGCAGATGGTTGACCTCGCCGATGATCTTCTCGTCGAGCAGCGCGCCGATGTGACGGATGGCCGGGCTCTGGATATAGTTGTAGCCAAGCGCGGCGACCTTGCCCGACTTCTTCGCCGCTGCCGCCATCGCCTCGGCCTCGGCGAAGCTCGGCGCCATCGGCTTTTCGCACCACAAATGCTTGCCGGCCTGAAGAACCGCGATGGCCATTTCCGGATGGAACTGGTTGGGCGTGGTCAGCGAGACGACATCGACCTCCGGATCGTTGACGACCGCGCGCCAGTCGCCGGACGCTTTCTCGAAGCCGAACTCGCCGGCCTTGCGCCGGGCCAAGTCCTCATTGACCTCGCCGAGGTGGACGAGCCGTGGCTTGGCCACGTCCGGAAAGACGGCACCGACGGCGCTCCACGCGATGGCGTGGCATTTGCCCATGAACCCGGTGCCGATAAGACCTACGCCGACCATCTTCCCTCGTTCCTCCACTGACAGAAACGTTTCGTGGATGAATTAGTCCATTTTTATCTGAAATGGAATGTCTGCCTCATTTTTTATGGTGTTCTTGCGCAGGCTCGCTATGATGGGGCACAGAGGACGCTTCACGGATGAGCTTGGACGGGCCGACGATGGACGAACGGGTACCTCGCGACTTCGAGACGCTGCGCGCCACGATCCTCGATCGTCGCGAAAGCCTGCCCAAGCGTATCGCCCAGATCGCCGCCTATGCGCTCGACAATCCCGATGACATCGCCTTCGGCACTGCGGCCAGCATCGCCGCCTCGGCCGGCGTGCAGCCCTCCACCCTCATCCGCTTTGCCCAGCAGCTTGGCTTCGATGGCTTCACCAGCCTGCAGCAGGTGTTTCGCGAGCGGCTGCGCGAGCGCAATTCGTCCTATGACGAACGGCTGCAGGCGCTGCGCGCCAAGGCCGATGCCGGCGCGGGCCACCGGGCGATCTTCGACGGCTTCGTCGCCGCCGCCAGCACCTCGCTCAACGACATTTCGCGCACGCTTGACGACGCGCACTTCGAAGATGCGATTTCGCTGCTGGCGAAGGCGCAGACCATCTATGTGCTGGCCAAGCGGCGCTCCTACCCGGTGGCGAGCTACATCGCCTATGCTTTGGGCAAGTTGAAGATCCGCAACCAGCTGATCGAATCGGCAGCCGGCCTGAACGCCGAGATGGTCTCCTTCGCCACGCCGGCGGACGCCGTCATCGCCATCAGCTTCTCGCCCTACGCGCCGGCCACCATCGAGGAAGCCCGCTCCATTTCCGAGCAGGGCGTGCCGATCGTGGCCATCACCGACAGTTCGTTTTCGCCGCTTGCCCAGTTTGCCAGCGTGTGGTTCGAGGTTGCCGAGGCGGATTTCGCCGGCTTCCGTTCGCTGTCGGCAACGATGGCGCTGGCCATGGCGCTGACCGTCGGCGTCGGCGAGAAACGGCGCGACGTCGGCCGCAAGCGCAAGGCCTGAGCAGGTCCTGACGCGACGCGGCCGAGGCTGGGAGCCGGGCCCAGCCGGTCGCTTGCCGCGGCTTCG
Source organism: Mesorhizobium sp. LNHC221B00 (assembly GCF_000502935.1). Taxonomy (NCBI): domain Bacteria; kingdom Pseudomonadati; phylum Pseudomonadota; class Alphaproteobacteria; order Hyphomicrobiales; family Phyllobacteriaceae; genus Mesorhizobium; species Mesorhizobium sp. LNHC221B00. The sequence goes on from NZ_AYWR01000001.1 coordinate 413,375, forward strand.
ATCGGGGATCATGCTCCCGCACTTTTCGGCCGGGAATGCTCATTCCATATTGACTATGGATTGGAATTATTATTTCATATTGCCGGCGCCACGCTGCCGCTCGCGCGTGTTACCCAAACAATGTTGTTCATGACAACAAGACCGACGGGAGGTTCCAATGAGCGAAGCCGTGGACGCAAGACAGGCGCCGCTCGACGTCATCACCATCGGTCGCGCCTCCGTCGACCTCTATGGCCAGCAGATCGGCTCGCGGCTGGAGGACATCACCTCCTTCGCCAAGTCGGTCGGCGGCTGCCCGGCCAACATCTCGGTCGGCACGGCCAGGCTCGGCCTGCGCTCGGCACTGCTGACGCGCGTCGGGGACGAGCAGATGGGCCGCTTCATCCGCGAGCAGCTGAAGCGCGAAGGCGTCAACACCGACGGCCTGAAGACCGACAAGGAGCGGCTGACCGCGCTGGTGCTGCTCTCGGTCGAGGATGAAGGCGTTTCGCCGATGATCTTCTACCGCTCGGACTGCGCCGACATGGCGCTGGCCGAAGAGGACATCGACGAAGGGTTCATCTCCTCGGCCCGTGCGGTCGTCGTCACCGGCACGCATTTTTCGCGCCCCAACAGCGATGCCGCCCAGCGCAAGGCGATCCGCATCATGAAGGCCAAAGGCGGCAAGGTGGTCTTCGACATCGACTACCGGCCGAACCTGTGGGGCCTCGCCGGCCATGCCGAGGGCTTCGAGCGCTATGTGAAGTCCGATCGGGTCTCGGCCCAGTTGAAGACGGTGCTGCCCGATTGCGATCTCATCGTCGGCACCGAGGAAGAGATCATGATCGCGTCGGGCGCCGACGACTGCCTGAGCGCGCTGAAGACGATCCGCGCGCTGTCTTCGGCGACCATCGTGCTCAAGCGAGGCGCCATGGGCTGCATCGTCTATGACGGGCCGATCAGCGACGATCTGGAAGACGGTGTCGTCGGCATGGGCTTTCCGATCGAGATCTACAATGTGCTGGGCGCCGGCGACGCGTTCATGTCCGGCTTCCTGCGCGGTTGGCTCGGCGGCGAAGACCATGCGACGGCGGCGACCTGGGCCAATGCCTGCGGCGCCTTCGCCGTCTCGCGGCTGCTGTGCGCGCCGGAATATCCGACCTTCGAGGAGCTGCAGTTCTTCCTCAAGAACGGCAGCAAGCATCGGGCGCTGCGCAAGGACGAGGCGATCAACCACATTCATTGGGCGACAACCCGCCGGCGCGACGTTCCCTCGCTGATGGCGCTCGCCTGCGACCATCGCATCCAGCTCGAGGATGTCGCCGCGAAGGCCGGCGCCGATCCGGCGCGCATCCGCGATTTCAAGGTGCTGGCGGTCAAGGCGGCGGCCAGGGTCGCCGCCGGGCGCGACGGCTACGGCATGCTGATCGATGAGAAACATGGCCGCGAGGCGATGTTCGAATTCGCCCACCATCCCTTCGCCTGGCTCGGCCGGCCGGTCGAATTGCCGGGTTCGCGGCCGCTGCGCTTCGAGTTCTCGCAGGACATCGGCTCGCAATTGGTGGAATGGCCTGTCGATCACTGCATCAAGTGCCTGTGTTTCTACCACCCGGACGATCCGGCGGCGCTCAAGGAAGAGCAGCAGCAGAAGCTGCGCGCGCTGTTCGAGGCGGCGCGGAAAGTCGGCCGGGAGCTTCTCATCGAGGTCATCGCCGGCAAGCATGGCAAGCTCGACGACACGACAATCCCGCGCGCGCTGGAGGAACTCTATGCGCTCGGCATCAAACCGGACTGGTGGAAGCTCGAACCGCAGGCGTCGAGCGGCGCCTGGGCCAGGATCGAAGCCGTCATCCTGAAGCACGACCCATGGTGCCGGGGCATCGTGTTGCTTGGGTTGGAAGCGCCGCAAGACGAGCTGGAAGCGGCCTTCGCCGCTACCGCCAAGGCGCCGATCGTCAAGGGTTTTGCCGTTGGCCGCACCATCTTCGTCCACGCGGCCGAACAATGGCTGGCCGGCAAGATGTCGGATGACGAGGCCGTCGCCGACATGGCGTCGCGCTTCGAGCAGTTGACCGAAGCGTGGCTTGCCGCGCGCGGCCGCAAAGCAGCATAAGAAGAGCGCAGCATAGCAAGACGCGACGCAGGACCGCGGAGGAAAAACACCATGAGCAAGACAATCCGCCTGACGATGGCGCAGGCGCTGACCCGCTTCCTCAGCCGACAGATGACCGAGATCGACGGCAAGAAAGTGCCGATCTTTGGTGGCGTCTGGGCGATCTTCGGCCACGGCAATGTCGCCGGCATCGGCGAGGCGCTCTACCAGGTTCGCGACGAACTGCCGACTTTTCGGGCCCATAATGAACAGGCGATGGCGCATGCGGCGATCGCCTATGGCAAGGCCAATTTCCGCCGCCGCTTCATGGCCGCGACCTCTTCGATCGGCCCCGGCGCGCTCAACATGGTGACGGCGGCGGCACTGGCGCACGTAAACAGGTTGCCCGTCCTGTTTTTGCCGGGCGATGTCTTCGCCAACCGCATTCCCGATCCGGTGCTGCAGCAGGCCGAGGACTTTTCCGACGGCACGGCGACGGTCAATGACTGCTTTAAGCCCGTGTCGCGCTATTTCGACCGCATCACCCGGCCGGAGCAGATCATCCCGGCGCTGAGCCGCGCGATGCAGGTGTTGACCGATCCGGCCGAATGTGGCCCGGTAACGCTGTCGCTCTGCCAGGACGTACAGGCCGAGGCCTACGACTATCCCGAGAGCTTCTTCGCCGAGCGGGTCTGGCACCAGCGCCGGCCGCGTCCGGATCGCGGCGAACTGGCAGCGGCGGTGGCGGCGCTCAACGGCGCGAAGAAGCCGCTGATCATCGCCGGCGGTGGCGTGCTCTATTCGCAGGCTTCCGATGAACTGGCGAAATTCGTGGAAGGCGCCGGCATTCCTGTGTGCGAGACGCAAGGCGGCAAATCCTCGCTGCCGGACAATCATCCGCTCAACATGGCGGCGGTCGGCGTCACCGGCACGTCTGCCGCCAACCGGCTGGCCGAAGAGGCCGATGTGGTGCTGGCCATCGGCACGCGCCTGCAGGATTTCACCACCGGCTCGTGGGCGCTGTTCAAGAACTCCGGCAAGACCATCGTCGGGCTGAACGTGCAGCCTTTCGATGCCGGCAAGCATCGCGCGCTGCCGCTGGTGGCCGACGCGGCCGAGGGGCTGGCCGAACTGGGTGCGGCGCTGGGCGGCTGGAAAGCGCCTTCCGCCTGGACCGAGAATGCGGCCACCGGCAAGAAGGCCTGGCAGGTTGACGCCTCCAAGGTGACGGCGTCGACCAACGCCGCCTTCCCCTCGGATGCGCAGGTGATCGGCGCCGTACAGCGTTCAATGGGGTCAGGCGTGATTTTGCTGAACGCGTCGGGCGGCCTGCCGGGTGAACTGCATAAACTCTGGCAGGCGGGAGCGCCCGGCTCGTACCATGGCGAATATGGCTTCTCGACCATGGGTTACGAGATTGCCGGCGGGCTCGGCGCCAAGATGGCCAAGCCCGATCGGGAGGTCGTCGTCATGGTCGGCGACGGCTCCTACCTCATGATGAATTCCGAAATCGCCACATCGGTGATGCTCGGCCTGAAGCTCACCATCGTGGTGCTCGACAACAGGGGTTATGGCTGCATCAACCGGCTGCAGATGGCGACCGGCGGCGCCAACTTCAACAACCTCCTGAAGGACTCGCGCCACGAGATCCTGCCCGACATCGACTTCGCCGCTCACGCGGCGAGCCTGGGTGCGATCGCCGAGAAAGTGCCGTCGATCGCCGGGCTGGAAAACGCGCTGCAAAAGGCCAAGACAAACGACCGCACCACGGTGCTGGTCATCGACACCGACCCGCTTGTCTCCACCGATGCCGGCGGCCATTGGTGGGATGTGGCGGTGCCGGAAGTGTCCGCGCGGCCCCAGGTCAACGCGGCACGCAAGGCCTATGACGAAAAGCGGCAGATGCAGAGCGTTGGCGATTGATATCGGCGCCGCCCCCCACCCCGCTGCTTCGCAGCGACCCTCCCCACAAGGGAGAGGGTGAACAAGAAACCGGAGCTAGAACTTGAAAGCCAAACTGGGCATGTCCCCCATTGCGTGGTGGAATGACGATCTTGCCGAACTCAGCGATGACGTGTCGCTGGAAGAGTGCCTGCGCCAGTCGCGCTCGGCCGGCTTCACCGGCATGGAAATGGGCCGGCGTTTTCCCAACGATCCCGCTGTCATGCTGCCGATTCTCAGGGCGGCCGATGTGACGCTATGCGGCGGCTGGTTTTCGGGCACGCTGGTCGACGAGGAGATGAGCAAGAACCAGGATCGCATCCAGCCGATGATCGACCTGTTCAAGGCGGTGAACGCGCCTTGCATCGTCTATGGCGAGGTCGGCCGCTCGATCCAGGGCGACCGTTCCAAGCCGCTGGCCACCAAGCCGAAACTCTCGGACGATGAGATGAAGGCCTATGCCAAGCGCGTGACCGCTTTCGGCGAATGGTGCGCCGGGCAAGGCATGCCGCTGTCCTATCACCACCACATGGCGGCCGTGGTCGAGACCGAGCCGGAGCTCGATGCCTTCATGCGCCATTCCGGCGAAGGCATTCCGCTGCTGCTCGATGCCGGACATCTGGCCTTTGCCGGCGGCGACGTGCTGCGCGCCATCGACAACCACCACAAGCGCATCAGCCACGTGCATGTGAAGGATGTGCGCATGGGGGTGATCGACAAGCTCGATCGCACGAAACAATCCTTCCTCGACGCGGTGGCGCTCGGCGCCTTCACCGTGCCGGGCGACGGTTCGCTGGATTTCGGCGCCATCGTGCAGCGCTTCGCCGACCATGGCTATGAGGGCTGGTTCGTGGTCGAGGCCGAACAGGACCCGAAGAAAAACCCGCCGCTCAAGATGGCTGAGGTTGGCCACAAGGAGTTGATGCGGGTGATGACATCAGCCGGTTACACAGTGGAAACCCAGGGTTTCCCGAATGCCTGACGCGATGGGTTCACGGCGAGGCAGGTTGCTGTAGATTGGCGCGATGAAAGATTCCGAGCACCCCTTTTTCCGGCCCTTGTGGCGTCGTGTCGCCGTCGTCGCGGTCTGCGTCATCTGGTCGATCATCGAATTCGCCACCGGCACCCCGTTCTGGGGAGTCATCGCGCTGGGCTTTGCCGGCTACGGCGTCTGGCAGTTTTTCTACCTCTACAAGCCGGCGGACGAGAACAAGGCGCCGGCCGAGGGCGAACCGAAGGAATAGAGCGGCCCGTTAGGTGCAAAACAGGTCGCGTGTGTTGGAGATTGGCTAAAACGCCTCCCGCTTCGTCATCCTGGGGCGTAGCAAGGAGCGAAGCGACGCGGCGCAGACCCCAGGATCCATGCCGGGACATCAAGACGGCCGCTACGGTGCAGAATTCCGTTCCGCTGCGCTCTTGGACTGAGGTAACGGCATGGATCCTAGGGTCTTCGCGACGGAGCTTCGCTCCTGCTACGCCCTAGGATGACGAAGTCGGAAGGGCGCCGGCCGAAGATTTGCGATGGCCCTTTCAAACACACGGCTTGGCTTCCCGGAGCCTTCACGCCAACGGAATAGGAGACAAAAAATGTCGAAGCTGCTCGTCAAAGCCGACAAGGGCCATGGCCGCGTCGCTCATGTGACGCCGGAAAGCGCCGGCTGGACCTATGTCGGTTTCGACCTGCATCGGCTGAAGCCGGGCGAAACGGCTTCCGGAAAGACTGACGACCGCGAAATCTGCCTGGTGTTCGTCACCGGCAAGGGCAAGGCGAAGGCCGGCGGCAAGGATCTCGGCCTGCTCGGGCAACGCATGTCGCCCTTCGAAGGCAAGCCATGGTCGGTCTATGTGCCGCAGGGATCGGACTGGTCGGTGACCGCGGGAACCGAGCTGGAACTCGCCATCTGCTCGGCACCGGGCCTTGGCGGCGGATTGCCGGTCCGGGTGATCGGACCCGACGACCTCGGCCAGGAGGTGCGCGGCAAGGGCACCAACACGCGCTACGTCACCAATATACTGCCGGAAGGTCAGCCGGCGGACTCGCTGCTGGTGGTCGAGGTCATCACGCCCGGCGGCCATACATCGAGCTACCCGCCGCACAAGCATGACCGGGACAATCTGCCCGCCGAATCCTATCTCGAGGAAACCTACTATCATCGCCTCAACCCGCCGCAGGGCTTTGCCTTCCAGCGCGTCTACACCGACGCCGACAAGAGCGGCCATCGCGCGCTCGACGAGGCGATGGCGATCGAGGACGGCGATGTCGTGCTGGTGCCCGAGGGCTATCATCCCTGCGCCGCCTGCCATGGCTATGACCTCTACTATCTCAACGTCATGGCCGGGCCGAAGCGGACGTGGAAATTCCACAACGCGCCCGAGCACGAATGGTTGATGAAGGCCTGAGCCTTCCGGGTTTTCGGCCGAAGCCACTGGTCCAGCTCGGAAAAATCGTCGGCTAAGGACCGACAGGGGTCGATTTGCCATCGAAAACCCTTCAAAGCTTCGTCAATCCGTCATGGAAATCACCTATGGCAGCGAGACTGACGAGGATTTTTCATGCGTTATGCCATTTATTTCACCCCCCGGCAGGACGAACCGCTGGCGCGGATCGCAGCCAACTGGCTGGGCCGCGACCCGTTCGGCGCCGCGACGAAGCCGGTCGAGGCGGTGGCCGACCTGTCGGCGGCGGAAGTCGCCTTTCACACCGCTTCGGCGCGCCGCTACGGCTTCCACGCGACGCTGAAGGCGCCCTTCCGCCTGGCGGCCAACGAGACCGAGGCCTCGCTGCGCGCGGCACTCGACCATTTCGCCGAAGCAACGCCGGTGGTGACGATCCCGCGTCTCGTCGTCAGCCAGATCGACAGTTTTTTCGCGCTCCTGCCGGAAGGGCCGCTGCCGCCGCTCAACCGTTTCGCCGATGACGTGGTGCGCGATTTCGACCGGTTCCGCGCGCCGCTGACCGAGGCCGAGATCGAGCGGCGCAGCCCGGATTCGCTGAAGCCGGCCGAGTTTCGCAACCTGTGCCAGTGGGGTTACCCTTATGTCTTCGAGACCTTCCGCTTCCACATGACGCTGTCCGGCCGGGCCGGGCCACAGGAAAGCCCACGTCTGCGTGCAGCAATCGACAGCCTGTTCGCGGAGGTGCTTTCGCAGCCGGTGCTGGTGGATGCGCTGACGCTGTTCGTCGAACTCGAGCCGGGAGCACCGTTCATGGTGCTTTCCCATCACGCGCTTGGGCGCCGCCCGGCCAGAAAGACCGCCTGAACCGAAACAATTCCGACAGGAAGAACCAAGGATTGCCTGAAATGACCGCCGAGACCGTTCTTTCCAATGCCCGCATCGTGCTTGCCGACGAGATCGTCGAGGGCTCGCTGGTGCTGCGCGACGGGTTTATCGCCGACGTCGATGCAGGTAGCAGCCGGACCGGCGAGGACATGGGCGGCGACTATGTCATTCCTGGGCTGGTCGAACTGCATACCGATCATCTCGAGGGCCATTACGCACCAAGGCCGAAGGTGCGCTGGAATCCGATCGCGGCTGTGCTTGCCCATGACGCGCAGGTGGCGACGGCCGGCATCACCACCGTGCTCGACGCCTTGCGCGTCGGCATGGACGAGGACGCCGATCTTACCTTGGCCGATATCCGCAAGCTAGCCGATGCCATCGAGGACAGCGTCGCGCAGGATCGTCTGCGCGCCGATCATTTCCTGCATCTGCGCTGTGAGGTTTCGGCGCCAGACTGCTTGCAGGCCTTCGCCAATTTCGACGGCGACGAGCGGGTCAAGCTGGCATCGCTGATGGACCATGCGCCGGGACAGCGCCAGTTCGTCAATCTGGAAACCTACGCCTATTATTACCAGCGCAAGCTGAAGCTGACCGACCGCGACTTCCAGAAGTTCTGCGAGAAGCGAATGGGCGAGTCGGCGCTCAATTCGAGGCCGAACCGGGTGCACATCGCCGCCGCCTGCCAGGAGCGCGGCATCGTGCTGGCCAGCCATGACGATGCCACCATTGGCCACGTCGGCGAGGCGATCGAACAGGGCGTGCGCGTCGCCGAGTTCCCGACCACCGAGGAAGCGGCACGCGCTTCGAAGGCCGCAGGCCTGGGCGTGCTGATGGGTGCGCCCAACGTCATGCGCGGCGCCTCGCATTCGGGCAATGTCTCGGCGCGAACGCTGGCCAGCGACGGCCTGCTCGACATCTTGTCATCCGACTATATTCCCTTCAGCCTGATCCAGTCCGCCTTCTTCCTCGGCGACATGGTCGAAGGCATTTCGCTGCCGCAGGCGGTCGCCATGGTTTCGAAGAACCCGGCCGAAGCCGTTGGCCTCAACGACCGCGGCATCATCGAGCAGGGCCGCCGCGCCGACCTGGTGCGCGTGCGCGTCGACGACCATGTCCCGGTGGTGCGCACCGTCTGGCGGCAGGGACTGCGGGTTGCATGATGGTGTCGGCCTTGATCGAGCGTGAACTGTCCGCGGAAGCGTTTCCGATCCGCCATGGCGTTTTCGTCGCTATCGTCGGCCCAAGCGGCGCCGGCAAGGACACGGTGATCGGCTACGCGCGCGCGCTGTTCACCGACGAGACCCGGCTGGAGTTCGTCCGCCGCGTCATCACAAGGCCGAGCGATGCGGCGAGCGAGGATCACGACACGCTGGCCGACGCCGCCTTCGTCGAGGCCGAGGCCGACGGCGCCTTCGCCATCTCCTGGGAGGCGCATGGCCTGCGCTATGGCCTGCCTGCCGATGTCGACTGGTCGGTGGCCAACGGCCACGTTGCGGTGGCGAATGTATCGCGCGCGGTCATTCCGGTGTTGCGCGAGCGCTACGCCAACCTGGCCATCGTCGAGATCACCGCCTCGCCCGATGTGCTGGCCGAGCGCCTGGCGATGCGCGGCCGCGAGTCGCGCGGCGAAGTGCTGGCGCGGCTGGCACGCAGCGCCAATGTCACCCTGTCCGGTCCTGGCGTCACCTCGATCGACAACAGCGGCGCGCGCGAAGTCGCCGGCGAACGCTTCGCCGAGCTGTTGCGCAAGGCCATGGCCTTTTCCGACATGTCGGGCCTGATCTGATCAAGAGCAGATCCAGGAAAGTGTGAAACGGTTTCCAATCAGAATTGCGCCGAACACGGAGGTAGGACCTGCCCTCCTGCAGCCGCGGCGTGTGCGGCTCGACTGGACGAAGCTCCGCCGGCTAGCGCCTCGCTTGCTTTTGCTGCCATCGAAGCATTGCGTGGTGCTGACCGCATAGTGATCTGAACTGCCCTTCCGAAGGTGGAAACGAACAGCAAAAAAGATCATGCTCGACCGAGACGATACAGGAAGCCTCTCATGCAAACACTGACGCCCATCCTCTCGACGGTCACGGCGGCGTTTCTCGCGTCCGTCGTCGAGGTCGTCGAGGCTTTCACCATCGTGCTTGCGGTCGGAGTGGCGCGCGGTTGGCGCCCGTCGCTGACGGGTGCCGCGCTGGCCCTGGCGGTGCTGGCGGCGCTGGTACTGGCGTTTGGCCCGTTGCTGGCGCTGGTGCCGACCACCGCGCTGCAATTCGCCGTTGGGGTACTCTTGATCCTGTTCGGCATGCGCTGGCTGCGGAAGGCCATCCTGCGCAGTGTCGGCGTCATCGCCCTGCATGACGAGGAAGCAGCCTTCGCCAAGGAAACCGCCGCTTTGCACCAACAGGCCAATGACCGCCGCGCCGACTACCTCGCCGGGTTGGCCTCGTTCAAGGCGGTGGTGCTGGAAGGCGTCGAGGTGGTGTTCATCGTCATTGCCGTCGGCGCGGCCCACGGGCAGACGCTTTACGCCGGCCTGGGCGCGCTGGTGGCATTCATCCTGGTGATGCTTGTCGGATCGGCCGTCCACCGGCCGCTGGCGCGCGTTCCCGAGAATGCGCTCAAATTCGTGGTCGGGCTGATGCTGACCAGCTTCGGCATCTTCTGGACCGGCGAGGGCATTGGTGCCGACTGGCCGGGCGCCGATCTCGCTCTGCTCGCCATCTTCGCAATGGTCGCGCTGGCGTCCTTCGCCATGGTGCGCTGGCTGCGCAGCACCTATCCCGCCGCCGCTGGAGGGCTCGCCCGATGAACGCCGTTCGTCTCATTGCCAAGGAGTTCTTCGGCATGTTCGTCGATGACGGCAACCTGGCGCTGCTGGCGCTGGTCCTGGTGGCCGCCGTCGTGGCGGCGGTGAAGCTGCTGGCGCTGCCGCCGCTCATCGGCGGCGTGCTGCTGCTGGTCGGCTGCCTCGCCGTCCTGCTGCATAGCGTTCGCCGCGCGGCCCGCCGGACCGATCGATAGCGACCGCCCCGCACGGGATGTTCCTTGCCGCTGAATTGGCGGCGCGGCTATTCCGCCGGCGCCCCGGCGACGTTCTTGCGGGCGGCCTCGACCATCAGCCGCCGTGCCCTGAACACGCCCCATTGCTGATCGACCAGCACGCCGATGAGGATGACGCCGCCCATCACCGCGAAGTTGAGGGAGGACGGAATGCCGAGCAGATTGACGAGGTTCTGCAGCTCCTGCAGCAGCACGGTGCCGAGAACGACGCCAATCAGCGAGCCTTCGCCGCCGCGCAGCGAGAAGCCGCCCAGCACTGCCGCCGCGATGGCGTAGAGCTCGTAGAACTGGCCGTGGCTGGCGGGCGAGATCGAGCGCGTGTACATGGCGAAATAGATCGCCGACAAGGCCGTCAGCACGCCGCAGATGACATAGGCGGCCATGACGATGCGGCCGGTGCGGATGCCCGAATATTTCGCCGCTTCCTCGTTCTTGCCGATGGCGTAGAGATAACGGCCGAACACCGAGCGGTGCAGCACCACCCACATGACGATGGCGATGACGATCAGCGCGATGAAGGAGTTCGGCACACCCCAGGAGCGGCCGGCGGTGAGGAATTCCAGCTCGGGGAAATTCTGGCCGAAGGCGAAGCCGGCGGTGCCGTCGGCGGTGTAGAAGCGGGCGACGCCGCGATAGATCAGAAGACCGCACAAGGTCACCACGAAGGGCTGCAGCTTGAGCCGCGTGATCAGCCAGCCATGCACCAGGCCGATGATGGCGCCGAGCGCGATGATCAGCACGAAGGCCAGCGGCCAGTCCAGATCGCGCACGGCGATGAAGTCGATGAACAGCGTTCCCAGCAAGGCGACCACCGAGCCGACCGACAATTCGATGCCGCCGGTGATGATGACGAAGGCCTGGCCGATCGACAGGATGCCGAACAGGCCGATCAGGTTCGAGGTGTTGGCAAGGTTGATTGGCAACAGGAAGCGCGGATTGATGATGGCGACAATCGCGCCGACCACCAGGATCAGGATCAGCAGGCCGAGATCTTTCTTGCTCATCGTCTTCTCCCCAATGCCTGCCCGGGCGCTTTTTCAGCGACGCCGAGGCAAAAACTATTTCGGCTGCTTGCCCACCGCCAGCAGCAGCACGTTTTCCTGGCTGAACTGGTCCTTGTCGAGAATGCCGGATATCTGGCCCTCATGCATGACGGCGATGCGATCGGACACGCCGATCACCTCTTCCATGTCGCTGGAGATCATCAGCACGGCGACGCCGGCATCGGCGAGCGCCCGCATCAGCCCGTAGATTTCGGCCTTGGCGCCGATGTCGATGCCGCGCGTCGGCTCGTCGAGGATCATCACTTTCGGGTTCATGGCCAGCCATTTGCCGAGCACGACCTTCTGCTGGTTGCCGCCCGACAGCGTGCCGGTGCGCGTCTGCACCGAAGGCGCCTTGATGCCGAGGTCTTTCTTCTGCTTCTCGGCGGTGGCGCTTTCCGCACTTGCCGAGACCAGGGAACGCTTGGCATGCGCCGGCAGATTGGGCAGCGAAATGTTCTGCGCGATCGACAGGTCGAGCAGGATGCCGGTCAGCTTGCGGTCTTCCGGGACCAGGAAGATGCCGCGCGCGACGGCGTCGGCGGCCGAGCCCAGCACAAGCGGTTTGCCATCGAGTTCGAGCGTGCCGCCAAGGCTGCCTTCGATGCCGAAGAACACCCGCGCCAGTTCGGTGCGGCCGGAGCCGACAAGGCCGGCAAGGCCGAGGATTTCGCCGCGCCTGACGTCGAGGTCGACGGGCCGGCCGGGATAGGTGGGGGTGCGCACCGCCTTGGCCGCAAGGGCAACGGCACCGGGGGCCCGGGCTGCTTCGGAGGCCTTCTCGCGTTCCTTCAGCATGCGGCCGATCATCAGCTTGACCATCTGGTCGTGGTTGATGTCGCGTTTCTGAAGCGTGCCGGCCAGCATGCCGTCGCGCAGCACGACGACACGGTCGGCGACGCGCTCGATCTCGTGCAGGCGGTGCGAAATGAAGATGACGCTGATGCCGTCGGCCTTCAGCGCCTTGATGACGTCGAGCAATTTGTCGGTCTCGGCGATCGGCAGGCTCGATGTCGGCTCGTCGAGGATGACCAGCCGCGCCTTGATCGACAGCGCCTTGGCGATCTCGACCATCTGCTGCTGGGCGAGCGACAGGTCGGCGACTTGCATGTCGGCTGAGAAATTGGCGCCGACGCGCTTGAGCAGCGGCGCCACCATGGCGCGCAGCCGGGCGCGATCGACGAGCCTGAGCGGCCCGGCGCGCAGCGGCTCGCGGCCGAAGAAGATGTTGGCGGCGACGTCGAGATTGTCGAACAGGTTGAGTTCCTGGTGCACGAAGGCGATGCCCGAACCCAGGCTGCCTTCGACCGTCAGGCTGTTGTGGGCGGTGCCGTCGACGGTGATGGTGCCGGTGTCCGGCTTGGTGACGCCGCCGAGGATCTTCATCAAGGTGGATTTGCCGGCGCCGTTCTCGCCGACGAGGCCGATGACCTCGCCCGGCCTCACCTCCATGGAAAAACCATCGAGCGCGACGACGCCCGGATAGGTCTTGCGCACGTTCTCAAGGCTGAGAAACGGGTTGGTCGCGGCGATGGATGTGTCGGAATAATTCATCATGCCTGACAGCAGTTGGCGGGCCGGCCTCCCGGCAGACTGACGGTCCTCGAAGGGTTCGTCAATGCGAACAGCCGGCTCAAGCGACTTGAGCCGGCTGAACTGCCTTTGGGCTTAGTTTCCAGACATCGCCTTCAGATTGGCGGCGTAGGCGTCAACGTCATCCTTGCCGATGATCTTGGTCGGGATGATGATCAAATTGCCTTCCGGGATGCCCGACTTGTCGCCCTTGAGATAGGCGGCCATCAGCTTCATGCCCTGATAGGCCCATTCGAAGGGCTGCTGCACGACGGTGGCGGCAATGGTGCCTTCCTTGACGCCGCCCAGCGTGATCGGATCGTCATCGAAACCGACGACGGTGATCGAGCCGAGCTTGCCGGCGTCGCGCAGCGCTTCATAGATGCGCGGCGTATTGTAGGAATAGAAGCCGACCATGCAGGTGACGTCGGGGCTCGCGACCAGCGCGTCCTCGACATTCTTCTTGGCGCGGGCCTGATCGATGTCGTCGCCGCGCACGTCGACGAGTTCGATCTTGGTACCGGCCAGACCGTCCTTCATGCCCTGGATACGCTCCTTGGCATTGTCGGCGCCGAGCAGGCCGACGAAGCCCAGGCACTTGCCGCCATCGGGCATCGCCTTCTTGGCGATTTCGGCCGCCTGCTTGCCGGCATCGACGTTGGACGAGCCGATATAGGCGACGCGTTTGGTCTGCGGAGCATCCGAGTCGGTGGTGAACAGCGCCGTTTGCGAGGCGATCTTGTTCAGGCCGTCGGTCGAGGTCTTGGGATCGACGGCCGAGACCATGATGCCCTTGACGCCGGCCGTCACCAGATCGTCCATTAGCCGCTGCTGGATGGCGACCGAGGACTGTTCCGGATATTTGAGCTCGAGCGTGTAGTCCGGCAGTTCGCCCTGCGCCTTCTTGACGCCGGCTTCGGCCGCCTTCCAGAAATCGGAAGCGCCGTTGACGACGAAGGCCAGCGTCGGCTTGTCGTCGGCGCGCGCGATGGCTGTCGCCGTGAGGCCAAGCAGCAGCGCTGCGGTGGCCACGGATGCATTGCGTATCAAGGATTTCATGTTCAACCTCCCGTTTTGGTGCAGCCATTCGGCTGACCGGTCTTAGTCACTAGAATTGCTTGCTCACCTGAATATGCCGCTTGCGGCTTGGACGCCCCTCCTCCTCAAGGGTACCCGGCACTGAAAGAATGGCGTCGTTCCAGCCACGAGCACGGACTTTAGAGACTCATCCCTCATTCGTAAATAGTCCGATTTGTCTGACATATCACATGTCCGAGACAAAGCTTCGCGGGGCACTATCCGCTCGCCATCGGGCCGTTTACATGCACCTCCCGCCGCTCCGGATCCAACCGGACCTGGACGCGACCGATCGACGTTACAGCGCATTTTTGTATTAGTAAACAGTATTAGTTTGAGCCTGTTGAGGCATCCATCGTTGCGACATCGTGGCCGCTTTGCCGACAAAACGCTGCGTTGGCGCGCGGGCGTTCACGCCTTTCTGTCCTTGCCGTTCCGGGATGGACATCGTCACATGGCCGATGGACGGACAGTCTACTAATAGATATAAACGCCGCGACAGTTTCTATAAGCTGGCGACGCCGCGCCATCTTGTCGGACGGCCAGGCCGCCGCTAGGACAGGCCGGGATCTGGGGACACGAATGCAATGAGCGAGACAACGGACGACCCGATTGAAGCGGCGCGGCGCCGCAAGGCAGCGGCGAAGCCCAAGGGCCGGGTGACCATGACCGACATCGCCAGGGCCGCCGGCTGTTCGCAGGCGACGGTTTCCTTCGTGCTCAACAATTCGCCGGGGATAAAACTGTCGCAGCAAACCCGCGAACGGGTGATCGAGGCCGCCCGCGCGCTCGGCTACAGCGCGCCCGCCTTCTCGGCGCTGAAGATGCCAATTGCCGCCTTCGAGGGGCCAGTCTTCGAAGGACCGGCCTTCGATGGACTTGACGGGGTGATCGGCTTCGCCGTCGACCAGTTGGCGACCAGCCCGGAAGCGGTGGTCGCCATCGAGGGCGCCCGCCAGGCCTCGTGGAACGCCGGCAACGTGCTTCTGGTGGCGCAGACCATGGGCGACGCCGTGATGGAACCGCGCGCCATCCAGGCGCTGACCCGGCGGGGCATTTCGGCGCTGATCTACATGACCATCTTCACCCGCGAGATCAACGCGCCCGACTACCTCTACGGCCTCGACATCCCGGTGATCCTGCTCAACTGCTACACGGCGGACTATGCCTTCCCGGCCGTGGTGCCCTCCGAGATCGCTGGCGGCCAGAGTTCCACCCGGCACCTGATCAGCCACGGTCACCGCCGCATCGCCACCATCACCGGCGAACCCTGGATGCAGGCCGCGCAGGACCGGCTGAAAGGCTATCGCCGCGCGCTCGCCACCGCCGACATCCCGTTCGATCCCGAACTGGTGGTCGAGGGCGACTGGTCGGCGAGCGCCGGCTATGCCGCGACCGTCAAATTGCTCGCGCTAAAAGACCGCCCGACCGCCATCTTCTGCCAGAACGACCGCACCGCGATCGGCTGCTACGAAGCGCTGAAGGAGGCCGGCCTGCACATTCCGCAGGACATCTCCGTGGTCGGCTACGACGACGAGGAAATCGCCCGTCACCTGTTCCCGCCGCTGACCACCTCGATCCTGCCGCACATGGCGATGGGGCAGTGGGCGATCGAACAGCTGGAAGCGCCGCCGGCGCCTGGGCGAGGACGCTATCCGATCACCAAGCTGGAGTGCCCGCTGGTGGAACGGGAGAGCGTGCGGGCGGTGAAGGGCGGCTAGACGGGAGGGTTCTCCCCGCAAGGCTCTGGCTGCGGGGCCAGGATTTGGCCGTCCAGGCCTCAGAAAGGGATTTCAGCGCCCGCCTGTTCGTCGAACAGAACCGAGCACCCTCGCGCAAGCGCCACCTTCGAAAGCGCATTTGCCACCGCGTGGTCAGATGACACGAAATCGCCGGTCAGCACCCGCAACTCTTCCACCCCTTCGGCCATCGAGACGAAATTCCCAACCGCGTGCTCGCGCTTGCACGCCTCGACCACGCAAAGCAGATCGATCATTTCGAAGCTGTGCATCGTCAGCCTCCGGAAAAAATCCGTCCCTTGCAGGATCATGAACGCATCCGCGCAAGATAATGTTCCCGGCTCGCCTTCAAGCTGGAGTCCCGCTGGTGGAGCGGAGCTTGTGAGGGCGGTGAATGCCGGCTGACGGCGACTTGATTGGCGAACGGGCACCGATCCGGGCGCCATGGACTGGATAAAAGGCGGGTTTGGAATATTTCATTCCTCGACAGGCTACTCAAATATGATTGACCAGCCGCTCTTCGCAAAGGTCTCCCGAATGGCACTCAACGGTCCCCGCCCTACCTGGCTTACCTTCGACTGCTACGGAACGTTGATCCAGTGGGATGAAGGGCTGATGGCGGCGATGGAGACGATCCTGTCGCGCAAGGGCCGCAAGATCGAGGCGGAAGAATTCATTCCCGTCTACGACCGGCACGAACACCAGCTGGAGCATACCAAGCCGCATCTCTCCTTCGCCGACGTCACGGCAAAAGCCTTGCAGCTGGCGATGCGCGATTTTTCCCTGGAAGCGGATGCCGGCGACGCGGAGCTGCTGACGTCCTCGATCGGACGGATGCCGCCTTTCCCGGAAGTTGTCGCGACGTTGCGCCGGCTGAAGCAAGCCGGCTTCAAGCTGGCGATCATCTCGAACACCGACGACGCGATCATCGCCGGCAATGTCGCGCAGTTGGGCGGCGCAATAGACCGGGTCATCACGGCGCAACAGGCGCAAGCCTATAAACCGTCGCGGCAGATTTTCCAACATGCCTGGCGGACCCTTGGCGTGACCAGGGAAGAGCTGGTGCACATCTGCGCCAGCCCGCATCTCGACCTGACCGCCGCGCGCGACCTCGGCTTTCGCGCCGTATGGGTCGATCGCGGTACTGGGCGGCGGGCGCCGGCGCACTATGAGCCGGACGCGATTGCGCATGGGCTGGATGACGTGCCGGGGTTTTTCCAGAAGGCTGGGTGGCTCTAACTGCTCATTTCTCCGCAGACGTCCACACATGGGCGAACGAGACACCGCGAAGACCGGCGTTCTGGACCTTCTCAACGAAACTGCCGGTGACATAGACGGCCGAGGCCCGCATCGGCAGTTTGAAGAGCTCCGCAGCTCCAATTCTCTCTGTCCTGAAGACATGACGCTCGATGTCGAGGATGTCTCCATCACCTTTACTGGCTGACAGCGCGGCCGAAATCGGCGGCAACGATGAGCCGCGCTACAACATCGCACCGACAGATGAGGTGCCATTCATCACCGGGGCGGAGGATGGCCACAAGCTGCGCACTGGTCGACGGTGGCTGGTGCCGTTTGGGCGAAGGAAATGCCCAAGGCAGCGATGTTCAATGCCAGGATCGAAGGCATCGACACGGCGCCGGCCTTCCGCGATGCGTTCATTCGATTGAAGGGGCTTTTCTATGAAATCTATCCTGCTTGCGACCACCGTTCTGATGGGACTCTCCAGCGGCGCTTATGCTGCCGACGTGATCTCAGAGGCTGCTCCGATTGCCGCCTCTTTTGATTGGACTGGCGCCTATATCGGTGTGAATGCCGGCGGCGGCTTCGGCAAGTTCAAATTTGAACCTAGTCTCGGCACTGGTCTGGACATCACGGCAAGTGGGTTTCTGGGAGGCGTCCAGGCTGGTTACAACTGGCAATCCGGCCAGATCGTCTACGGCGTGGAAGCCGACTTCCAGGGTTCCACTGTAAAGTCCTCCATTTCTGGTTTTGGCGGCGACATCGAAACAAAGATTGACTGGTTCGGTACGGTGCGCGCCCGCATCGGCTACACGCCCGTCGATCGCTTCCTGGTTTATGGCACTGGCGGCTTTGCCTATGGTCACGATAAGACCTCTGCCGGCGGCGGATTCAGTTTTTCCAAGACCAAGGCCGGCTGGACCGTTGGAGGGGGCGTTGAGTATGCCATCAACACGAACTGGACCTTCAAGTCTGAATATCTCTACACCGACTTGGGCAAATCGACGTTCACCATTGGTGGGACCAACCTTGACATCACCGACAAGTTCCACACTGTTCGCGTCGGCCTGAATTACAAGTTTTAGTCCATCAGCAGACCGCGACTCCAGCCCCGGCATCGTCCGGGGCTTTTTCTTTGCGTGGCCAGCCAGTCACTTTGCGATGCGCTCCTGATCCTGTTTGCAACAGGCATTCACTTTTCCCGGTAGTCCAGCAGCTTCGCGTGCCGAAGCTTCTCCTCACCCTTCAGGAATCGCACGCGACCGACGAGACCTGGCTTCAGCCATTCGGCCTTGTCGCTCTTGAGCCCTACAGGCGCTGGCCCGCCTACCTTTCCTTGCACGCGATCCCATAGGCGCTGGCGCATATCGGCCTTGAAGGTGACGAAAGCGCTGCCGGCATATCTGCCCTTGTCGGCCATGAGCACCATTGCGGGCTTTCCCACTTCGCGCTGCACGCCAATGATATCCATTTCCTTTTCGGCATAGCATTTGATCTTGCGCCAGTTCATCGTCGGCCCGCTGCGGTAGACGCTGTCCTTACGCTTTGAGACCATGCCCTCCAGCCCTGCCCTGTCCACCCGGCTATAGACTGCGGCCCCGGTGCCGGGCATGGCTTTGCTGAACTGAATGCGGCCGACGGCTGGTATCAATTCCTGCAGGATTTCGCGGCGGTCTTCCACCGGCATGTTGCGCAAATCATGCCCGTTCAGGTGCAGGAGATCGAAGGCCACCAAATACAGGGCGCGCGATGGCTTACGGCTGGTGACGGCTGATTGTAGGGCGGGGAAGTCGGACAAACCAGCCTCGTTGACCGTGATTGTCTCGCCATCGATGATGAAACTTTCCGCCTCGATCGCCTCCGCCTCTCCGGCAAGTTCGATATAGCGGCCGGTCCAGTCGTAACCGTTCTTGGTGAACAGACGGATCCCGTTTTCATCCTTGATGATCTGGGTGCGATACCCGTCAAATTTGATTTCATGGAGCCATTCGTCGCCTTGCGGTGGCGTGTCGACCAGCTCGGGTTCCATGGGCTTGATGAAATTCAGTGGCATGCGCTAACCCGCATAGTGCGATTCAATTAGCGCGCGCTAAAATGGTTCCGGAACATTTTAGGTAAATCAAATGTTTGATAGCTATGACGAAGCTATCCGACCTTGGACCTGCTATCAAAGGTACGCTTCACGGCGGGCCGCCGGCTAGCGAAGCTGACCATCTCTATACTTGTCCGACGTGTGGCCAGCCCGTGGACCAGCGCGACCTGCGGCAGGTCATCTGGCATGAGCAGCCAGGGCACGAGCCGCTGGAGATGGATGCCTAGAGAACGCTTTGCCCTTTATGTCACCAGCCGAAATGCAAAGCGGTTGCGGATGTGGTCGTTGAAATAGCGGCCTTTGGCAAAGGCAGATTTGAACCCGGCAAAGCTCTCCGGCGGCACGTCCAAGAATTGGTAATGCCTGCCGCTTGCCACGAACCACACCGACAAAATCCTGCTGTCTGGATCGTATTCGAACTTGCGTATCGAGGTCGACGGCATGGCATGCCCGAAAAGGCCCGCCGGCCGGAGCCAGCGGGAAGGTCTAGAGTGCGCTGGGATCAACCAGCACGAGTCAACGAATCGCGGCGGGGTTGGTTGCGATATCCAGGCGGACGCGGCAGGTGGGCCGGTTCGGCCGATTCGGATTATTCGTGGCATGTCTGTGGTTGCGAGCGCCGCGGTCAAACCAAAGGATTCGCTTCCACCTGGCACCCGGAAGGTTGGGCGCAATGAACCTTGCCCCTGCGGGAGGGGCGACAAATACAAATTCTGTCACTACCGAGTTGCATAGGGGAACGTGCGGCAATCTCGTTGTTATGTGGGACAAATCTGTGGGATGAGATCAGCCATTGAAGATCTCTCCGCGTAACCTATGTGTCCGGAACGGACCCTGATTCTGTTGGCGCACCCGACAGGATTCGAACCTGTGACCTCTGCCTTCGGAGGGCAGCGCTCTATCCAGCTGAGCTACGGGTGCTTCCCGGCGGGCCGGAAAACGAACCAGCCGGTGAACCGGCAAGTCACGGCTTCTTAGCGGAAGCCGGGGCGGGCTTCAACGGGCAATCGGCGATTGGCTGCACGGACCCCTACTGCCCAGCCTCACTCTTCACCGTCCGCCGCCGCACCCCGCGCACCGCTCGCTTCGCCTTCTTCGCGCCGGTCAGCTCATGCATGGCATCGAGCTGCATCTGCTGCATTTCGGCGAGCCGCGTCCATTGGCGGGAGATGAGGTAATCCAGCTTTTCGTGCAGGTGGCGCACTTCGAGCTCGGCCTTGAGGTTGACGCGGTAGTCGTTGAAGGAGCGCAGGCGGTCCTTGGTCTCCTGGCGCTTCTGGCTCATCATGATGATCGGCGCCTGGATGGCGGCGATGCAGGAGAGCAGGAGGTTGAGCAGGATGAAGGGATAGGGGTCGAAGGCGCTGCTCATGCCCGCGACCAGGTTGATGCCGATCCAGATCAGAAGCACGCTGCCAAACGAGATCAGGAACCACCAGCTGCCGCCGAAGGCCGCCATGTTGTCGGAGACCCGGTCGGCGAAGGAACGGTGCTCCTCGAATTCTTCTTCCGAGTTTTCGGAAATCGTGTCCTGCCGGGCGATCGATTCCACCACCTGGCGGTCGAGCTCGGAGAACTCGCCGTGCTCCTGCTGCAGCAGCTCCTCCATGTAGCGCATGCGGTAGCGGCCGAGCTCCTCGCGGCTGATGCGGGCGCCCTTGGGCAGGTCCGGATGATCCGCGTGGATGCGGTCGGCGAGGCTCGGGCGCAGCGTGTCGATGCGCACGAGGTCGCGCTTGCGGAATTTGCGGCCCGAGATAGCCGACGGTTTCTTCTTCGGCTTGAACCGCGATGCGCCGGGGCCTGAAGGTTCGGAGTCCGGAACCTCGGGCGTGTCGAAATGCTCGTCGGAAACCTCGTGCAGGTCTTCCTGCGTGGTCGACGCCTCGAAATATTCGCCGCCGCTGTCGTTCTCATTGTCCGCCGCCTTCTGCTCGGATGCCTTGGGAACGGTGCTCATGGTGCTGGCTCCTGCTGTGGCGCTAAGGTGTGATGATATCCAGGTGAGGCCGGCCTGCAAACGACGGCCTTCTGCGCTTCCGGTGCTCACGTACGAAAAGTACGCTCCGCTCCGGTTCTCGAAAGCCATCGTTTTCAGCTTGGCCTGACCTGAATCTCAACACACCTTGGGCCTTCCGCCTGTCGCAGGCAGACGATACGCCAACG
The DNA here is from genome assembly GCF_000502935.1 of Mesorhizobium sp. LNHC221B00. NCBI lineage: Bacteria > Pseudomonadati > Pseudomonadota > Alphaproteobacteria > Hyphomicrobiales > Phyllobacteriaceae > Mesorhizobium > Mesorhizobium sp. LNHC221B00. The sequence goes on from NZ_AYWR01000001.1 coordinate 434,648, forward strand.
AGGCGGCGCATAGCCACCGTCGGTCTTCGCAGCCTATGCCATGGCTTCCGGACAATTGCGTGACAGTCGTGAAACAATAGCCGGCTGCCCACCTTTGTCGGCTCAGGCCGCAGGACTACTGCTGTTCGGCGAACATCAGCCGGGTCTTGGTGTCGGCCACCATGGGCGACAGGCTGCGCTGGATCAGCGCCTCGACATGGTCGTTGCGCTGGCGGGCCGAGTCGGCGCCCATCACCACCACGATCAGGCGGTGGCCATCGGCATTGTAGGAGGTGACGATGTTGAAGCCGGAGGCCCTGATGTAGCCGGTCTTGATGCCGTCGACGCCGCGCACGCGGCCGAGCATGTCGTTGTGGCCGCGCACCAGCCGGCCACGGAACATGAAATCACTCTCGGAGAAATAGTGGAAATGCTGGGGAAAGCGGGAATGCAGCGCCATGCCGAGCACCGCCATGTCGCGCGCCGTCGTCATCTGGCTGTCGTCGGGCAGGCCGGATGCGTTGCGGAAGGTGGTGCTGGCCATGCCGAGCTGGCGCGCCTTGGAGGTCATCATGGCGGCGAACTGATCCTCCGAGCCGCCGAGATATTCGCCGACCGCCACCGCCACGTCATTGGCCGACTTGACGACGATGGCGCGGATGGCGGAATCGACGTCGATGGTTTCGCCGCGCCGGAAGCGCATCTTGGTCGGCGGTTGCGAGGCGGCGTGGTCGGAGACCGGGATCTGCGTTTCCTTGGTGACGCGGCCGGAGTCCATCGCCTCGAACAGCAGATAGAGCGTCATCATCTTGGTCAGCGAGGCCGGGTAGCGCTGCGCGGTCGAGTTGACCTCGAACAGCTGCTTTCCGGTCTGTGCGTCGACGACGATGGCGGCATATTTCTGCGGCGGCGCGGGCACGGCCAGAACCGAATCCGGCGGCGTCGTGGTCGAGCAGCCGGCCAGCAGCACCAGCAAGGCAAATGCCGCGAGAACTTTGTGGACGAACGAAAGGGGATGCAGGTGGGACAAGGGGCAGGTCTGTTCTTGGTAGGCCGTTGCTCGAGATGCGGCGAAGCTAACGTAACGCGATTGGTGCGTCCATTTGGTTAATGATGGTTAGCCCCAGGAATATGGTGGCCATCGGAGACCTGGGTTCCTCTCCCTAACCGAGGGGTCGGTGATATGCGATCGCCCTGCGGAGTGGGGAGAGGAAGAGGTTGCGAAGGCCGCCCCGAAATAGCCCCGTTCCTATCTTTCTGTGCCAGAATCGCGTTTCCTGTGGGAAGGGGCGCGGCATCTGGCGGCTTGGGGGGTGGCATGACGAATATCGGGGCCGGGGGCGCAGCGCCCTCGCTTATCAGGGCATCTCTCAGCCGCACCGGCAAATGGGCCGGCAGCATCGCCTTTATCGGCGGCGCGGTTTCCGACATCCTCAATCCGCTGGCGCCGTTCGCCGCCTATATCGCGCTGGTCGCCTCGATCGCGGCGGTCATCATCGCCATTGCCATCGTGCTGCGGCTCGTGCTGGCGGCCAAGGCGCTGCCGGCGCTGGTGTTCGCCACCAGTGCGGCGGCGGTCGCGGGCGGCGTCTATGCCGTGCAGAAGGAGACCAGCTCGCAGAACGGCATCATCGCCAGCCTTGTGCCGGCGGTCGCGAAACTGCAGCAGTCGATCGGCATCGTCTCCGAAAAGGTGGCGAAGATCGAGCAGACGGTCACGCAAACGCAGAAGACCGTCGAAGAGGTCAAGAAATCGACCGACACGGTGGCGCAGAAGGCCGATCAGATCGCGTCCGCCCAGCAGCAGCAGACGCAGCAGGGCGCCGAGACGCAAAAGACCGTCGAGGCGGTCAAGCAAACCACCGACACGCTTGCCGCCGGCCAGCAACAGCAGCAGGCCCAGGCGGAGAAACTGCAGGTGACGACCGAGCAGATCGCCGTCTCGATCGACACCATCGCCAAGGGCTTTGCCCTATTGGCAGCGCAGGGCGGGGCGATCGCCGAGCCAAAACGGCCGGACGAGTTCTACCACAATGCCCGCGTCTACGAACTGTCGGGCGACATGCTCAACGCGCGGCGCGCCTACCTTGCCTTTGCCGGCTTCGATGTCGATGCCATCGACCCCTATACGCGCTTCGCCACCCTGCTTCGGGTGCAGGACGGCAAGGCCGGCGCGCGCGAAGTGTTCGGCCAGCTTGCGGAGAAGGCCAAGTCGCCGTCGATCAAGCTCGTCCACCTGCTGCAGTTCGACGACGCCCAGCGCGTCGACAAGCTCAATGCCTTCGTCGCCGCCAATCCCGGCTACGCGCCGGCCTATTACCTCCTGGCGCAGGAATTTTCGGAAGACCGCCTCGGTAGCCAGACGCTGGCCGACAAGCGCGGCGAAGTCCAGGCGCTGACGAAATTCGTCGCTTACGAAAAGGATGGCGGGCTGCTCAAATATTTCGTCGACCAGACCCAGTTGGCCGATTGGCTGGACCGCAGCCGCAGCCGGCTGACAGCGCTTGGCGACGTGCTCGACCCCGCCCGCTTCGCGCCGTCGCTGACGCCGATGCGCTCCAACCAGGGCTGGTCGATGACCATCTCGCTGCCGGAGCCGGCGACCGCGATTTCCTGGCGTCTCGGCGACAGCGGCGCCTTTACCGATACTGGCGTGCTGGCACTCAACGACCAGCGCACCGGCAAGCCGATGCCCAATCCGAGCTTCGAGTTGCCGGACAGCACGGCCGCGACCACCATCGCGATAAAATATCTCGACATCCGGGGCCGAGAGACCGGTCCGTTCGACATCCGCTTCGATCCCGATGCGGCGCTTCAGCAAGGCGACAAGCAGATCCTCGACCAGTTCTGGACGTCATGGATCGCCTTCGATGCCGGCGGCAATCATGGGCTGGTCTATTTCACGCAGATGCTGTCCTACCGCTGCGCCATCAAGGAAGTCCGCTACAGCCTGAACGGCGCGGCACTCGACAAGCAGATCAAGATGCCGCCCTGCGACAAGAAAGATCCTTATGCCATCCCCTACGACTACCAGCCCTATTTCAAGGTCGCGGACAGCGTGAAATCGATGTCGGTGCAGGTCACCTACACCGACAGCACAAAATCACCGGTGCGGGAATACAAGCGGCAGCAGGTCTGCTTACCCTCCCCCTTGTGTTCCCTGTGGGAAGGGTGAGGCAGCGTGATGCGAAATGCCCGACATCACGCTTGCGCAAGCCGCGCCGAACGGGTTCTGGTTGCGGCTTCAGAATCGGGTGAGAGCGCAATGGACATCAGCACGATCAAGGCCAGGGGCATTTCGGTTTCGCTCGATCTCACCGTCGGCCACATCGCCGACATGACCGTCGACGGCGACGGACGCCGGTTGAAGCCTCTGCATCGCGCGCCTTGGGTCGACGCGGGCGAGACCTTGCCGAAAGATCTGCCGCAAGGCACCGTTAGGCTCTCCGGCGATTTCCTCTGCGCGCCGTTTTCGCGCAGCGATGTCGAGGACGCTCCGCTGCATGGCTGGCCGGCCAACAGCGCCTGGGACATCACCGAAAGCAGCGCCACGGACGGTGGCTGGCGCGCCGTTTTCCGGCTGCGCCACAAGGTCATGGGCGCCAGCGTCGACAAGATCCTCACCCTCATCGACGGCCATCCCTTCCTCTACCAGGAGCACGTGTTTTCCGGCGGCCAAGGCGCGATTTCCGTCGCCCATCACCCGATGACGGCGATGAAGGGCGGCGGCAGGCTGGCGTTTTCGCCGAAGCGCTTTGCCGCGACGCCGGCCGACCCGCTGGAGCCCGATCCCGCACGCGGCCGCTTCATGCTCGCCTATCCGGCGCGGTCGGCCGACCTCGGCCATTTTCCTGCCGCCGCCGGAGGCACACGCGACCTGACGGACTACCGCATGGACGATCGGCGCGAGGATTTCGTCACCCTGGTCGAGGCCGACCATGGCGGGCCGGGCTGGACGGCGCTGGCCCGCAAGGCCGAGGGCGACCTGGTGCTGGTGTTGAAGAACCCGGCCGAACTGCCTGTTACCATGCTGTGGCTCAGCAATGGCGGCCGCGACTACGCGCCGTGGAGCGGCCGCCACCTGGGCGTGCTCGGCATCGAGGATGGGCGCGCCGCCGTCGGCCACGCCGCCTCGATCGGCGACAACTGGCTGAAGCGCGAGGGCGTGGCGACCGCCTTTGCGCTCGGCGACAGCTTCTCGTTTCGCCATGTCATCGGCGCCATGCCGCTGCCGGGTGGCGAACCGCCGCAGGAGGTTGCCACGACGGATGGCCGCATGCGGCTGTCGGCCGGCGGCTCGACATGGGACGTGCCGTTCGACAGCGATTTCCTGCGCATCGGCCAGCCTGCCGCGGCATAGGCACGAGATCGCGCAATGGCGGATTTGAAATTTCCGTCGACTGCCGCCAAGATGGGGGCGAAATTGTCCTGCATCATCAGGGCCGACCATCTGGGCCGACCATCTGGGCCGACCATCTGGGCAAGTGAGGCTCCCATGTCCGAAATCGCGCACCTCGCCGCCACCATCTTCAAGCGCGCCGGCAAGGCAAAGCGCTTCATCGTCGCCATTGCGGGACCACCGGGAGCAGGCAAGTCGACATTGTCGGCGAGGCTGCATGACCTTTTGCCCGAAGGAGCCGTGGAAGTCGTGCCGATGGACGGCTTCCATTATGACGACATCGTGCTCAACGCGCGCGGCCTGCGCGCGCGCAAGGGCGCGCCGGAAACCTTCGACTTCGCCGGTTTCGAAACCCTGCTGAAGCGCATTCGGGCCGGCGAGGCCGATATCGCGATTCCCGTCTTCGACCGCGGCTTGGAGCTGTCGCGCGCTGCTGCCGCGATCGTCGGCACCGAGACCAAGTTCATCCTGGTCGAAGGCAATTACCTGCTGCTCGACGAGGAGCCGTGGTCGCGGCTGGCGCCGCTGTTCGATTATTCGATTTTCGTCGACGTGCCGCGCAACGAACTCGAGCGCCGCCTGATGGAGCGCTGGCACGAGCATGGCCGTTCCGACGCCGAGGCGCGCGCCTGGATCGCCTCCAACGACATGCCGAACATCGAACGCGTGCTGGCACGGCGTCGGGCGGCCGACCTGGTCATTGGTTAACCTGCTTAATTTTCGGTATTCTTTGACGGGAACCTTAAGAGTTTCGCGCCGTTATGCCTCAGAACCAGTTTGTGTGGCGTGAGGGATTTTTGCATGGCAACCAAGGCTAGAAAACCCGCAAAGACGAAACCCGCGAAGGCAACGCAAGCGAAAGCCGGTGCTGGCGCCGCGGTAGCCGAACGCTCAAAAGACGCCAAAGGCGCTTTCGGCAAGGCGGCACCTAGAAAAGTGGTCCCGGCCGCCAAGACGGCCAGCCCGCGCAAAGCGGCGCCGAACAAAGCCGGTGCCGTTCGAACCGCGGCGAATGTCGCCGCAGGTGCGGTGGTTGCAACCGCCCGCGGCGCCGCCTCGCTTGCCGCCTCCGTGATCGGCAGGGGCAGTTCGAAGGCGAAAGCGAAGTAGCAGGCAGCAGGGGGGCAGTCCGCCTCAGGCCTTTGCCGGAATGGTAAGGCCCTTTTGAACCGCCGGCCGTGTCAGGCCGCGCTCCAGCCATGCCGCCACATTGCCAAAATCATCGAAACCGACGAGGTCGCGGGCTTCATAGAAGCCGATCAGGTTTCGCACCCAGCCGAGCAGCGAGATGTCGGCGATGGTGTAGTCGTTGGCCATGATCCATTTGCGGCCCTTCAGCCTGGCGTCGAGCACACCGAGGAGCCGCCGCGATTCGTCGCGATAGCGCTCCAGCGGGCGCTTGTCGGCGATCTCGCGGCCGGCGAATTTGTGGAAGAAACCGACCTGGCCGAACATCGGACCGACCGAAGCCATCTGGAAGAACACCCACTGGATCGTCTCGTAGCGGCGCGCGGCGTCCACGGGCATGAGCAGGCCGGTCTTGTCGGCGAGATAGAGCAGGATGGCGCCGGATTCAAACAGGCCGATCGGCTTGCCGTCCGGGCCGTTGGGATCGATGATCGCCGGTATCTTGCCGTTGGGGTTGAGCGCCAGGAATTCCGGGGTCCAGCTTTCGTTCTGGCCGATATTGATCCAATGCGGTTCGTAGGGCAGGCCGATCTCTTCCAGGGCGATCGATATCTTCACTCCATTCGGCGTCGTTGCCGAATAGAGCTGGATCTGGTCCGGGTGCTTGGCCGGCCAGCGCGCGGTGATTGGAAAGGCGGACAGGTCGGCCATGGTGAACTCCTGAAAGGGGATGCGCAAAAGCGCGGTGCTGGCGGGTCCGCAAAGAATTAGGCGCGCAGCCGGGTGTGATCAATATGGCGGCGACGGTTTCGCCATGAGCGACCGTCAACCGGACCGGACGGAGCGCCACCGCCGTGGCATCGGAATCACCGGCAGGTCGTGACCGCAGGGATGCGGTGGTGACCGCAGGGATGCGGTGGTGACCGCAGCGATCAAACAGCCTTGAAGGCCAGCACCGCGTTGGTGCCGCCGAAGGCAAAGCCGTTGCTGATCGCGACGCGCACCTTGCGTTCGCGGGCCACATTCGGCGTCACGTCGAGGTCGCAATCGGGATCGGCCTCGCGGAAATTCGCCGTCGGCGGCACGACGCCTTCGCGGATCGCCATGACGCAGGCGATCATCTCCAGTCCGCCAGAGGCGCCCAGGCAATGGGCGTGCATCGACTTGGTCGAGGAGACCGACAGCTTGTAGGCGTGCTCGCCGAAGACGCGCTTGATGGCGGTGGTCTCGATCTGGTCGTTGGCCTTGGTGCCGGTGCCATGGGCGTTGAGATAGTCGATGTCCTCGGGATTGAGCCCGGCATCGGCCAGGCAGAAGCGCATCGCGGCTTCCGGGCCCTCGATGGTCGGCGCGACGATGTCGGACGCATCGGCCGACAGGCCGGCGCCGGCGATTTCGGCGAGGATGGTGGCGCCGCGCGCCGTCGCATGTTCATAGCTTTCCAGGACAGCCATGCCGGCGCCTTCGCCCAGCACCAGCCCCTGGCGATCGGCCGAGAACGGCCGGCACGTGTCGGGCGACAGCACGCGCAATGCCTCCCAGCCCTTCAGCACGCCCCAGACCAGCGGCGCATCGGTGCCGCCGGCAACCATGACGTCGGCGCGGCCGAGCCTGATCTGGTCGACCGCCGAGGCGATGGCGTGGTTGGCCGACGAGCAGGCCGAAGTGACGCCGAACACAGGCCCACGCAGGCCAAGGTGCATGCTGACCTGGCCGGCGGCGGCACCCGGCATGACCCGGGGCACGGTGAAGATGCCGGCGCGATTCTTGCCCTCGACCAGGATGGCGCGATAGTTCTCCTCGACCGTTTCGAACCCGCAGACGCCGACGCCGACAATGGTTCCCATGCGATAGGTATTGTCGGCGTGGGGGGCCAATCCGGACTGTTGCAGGGCTTCGCGCGCCGCGATCACCGCCAGCAGGCTGAAACGGTCCATCGACACCAGTTGCTTGCGCTCGATGCCGTGATCGGGCAGCGCCTTGACCTCGCAGCCCGTCCTGACCTTCAGGTCGTGCAGGGAATGATTTTCGATCGGGCCTATAGCCGAGCGGCCGGCGCGCATCTCGCCCCAGATTGCCGGCGCATTGGTGCCGAGCCCGCATATGCCGCCAAGGCCGGTGATGACGACGCGTTTCAGCATTCGGTCAGGCTTTTTTCGCGATCAGCGCGCGAACGGCCTCGACCATGTCGCCAACGTTCTTCAGATTGCTCCAGGCATCGACCGTGTTCATCTCGATCTCGATGCCATACTGCTCCTCGAGATCGAAGATGATCTCCGTCAGTTCCAGCGAATGGATGCCGAGCGCCGTCAATTCGGTGGCGGTGGTGATTTCCTCACCGCCCGGCTCGGCATGGGCCTTGATCTTTTCGATGATTTCCGTTGCCAGTTGGTCGGCCATTCGGTTTCTTCCCCACTTTTTCGTTTCCCGACGCCAACTGAACAGCGCCTTTTTGTCCTCGATATCAGGCCGCGATTGTCGCCTTCTACCCCCGCCAGGCATCGCATGACCGCACCAAGGTGGCTCCCTCTATAGAAACGGAAACGCCATCAAGCAACAAGCTATATATCGACAAAACCGCCGCAGTGCTTAACCTGGCGGCGTGGACACGATCGAATATACGAAGTTTTCAGGCCAACCGGCCCAGCGCGCCGCTGGCCTGGCCCAGCTTGGCTGCGCCAGCATCGATGGCCGCACGCGGCTGCGCCGCCTCTATCAGGACGGCTCCGCCAAGATAAGGCTGCCGGCGGTTTCGGCCGGACCGCTGGAAGCGGTGCTGATCAATACCGCCGGCGGGCTGACCGGCGGCGACCGCCTCGGATGGGACGTGGATGTCGGCGCAAATGCCAGCGCTGCGATAACCACCCAGGCCTGCGAGAAGGTCTATCGCGCCGCGTCCGACCGCGCCGAGGTGTCGATCAAGCTGACCGTCGGCGAAAACGGCCGTATTGCGTGGCTGCCCCAGGAAACCATCGTCTTCGACCGGGCGGCCTTTGCCAGGACATTGGATGTCGAACTTGCCGCCGGCGCCGAGGCGCTGCTGGTGGAGGCGACCGTCTTTGGCCGCCTGGCAATGGGCGAACGTGCCGCGCAGGGCAATTTCCATGACCGCTGGCGCGTCCGTGGCAATGGGTCCCTCATCCATGCCGAGGATTTCCGCATCGGACCCGACATCGCCGCGATCCTTGGCCGTCCGGCTGTCGCCGGCGGCGCGATCGCGGTGGCAACGCTGCTGCTGGTGTCGCCACGGGCAGAGGCGCTGCTCGATCCGGTCCGGGAGATCATCGGCGACCAGGGTGGCGCCAGCGTCTGGAGCGTAGGGACATCTGGCAAGCTTCTTGCGAGGCTTTACGCCGAGGACGGCTACCAGTTGCGCCAGCGGCTGGTTCCGCTCGTCGGATTGCTCAATGGAGAGGCGGGACTGCCCAAATTATGGTCACTGTGATTCTGTTCGCATCATTTCAGGCAAACGCATGAACCTGACGCCAAGGGAAAAGGACAAGCTGCTGATCGCCATGGCGGCAATCGTGGCACGCAAGCGGCTGGAGCGCGGTGTCAGGCTCAACCATCCGGAAGCGATCGCGCTGATCACCGACTTCGTCGTCGAAGGCGCCCGCGACGGCCGCCCGGTCGCCGAGCTGATGGAGGCGGGCGCCCATGTCGTCAGCCGCGCCCAGGTCATGGAAGGCATCGCCGAGATGATCCATGACGTGCAGGTGGAGGCGACCTTCCCCGACGGCACGAAACTGGTGACCGTGCACGAACCCATCAGGTGAGGAGACCGGAATGCTGGATCTGCGTCCAAACTGCGAATGCTGCGACAAGGACCTGCCGCCGGAGGCGACGGACGCGTTGATCTGCACATTCGAGTGCACCTTCTGCGCCGACTGCGCGGAAGGCGTGCTGGGTGGCGTCTGCCCGAACTGCGGCGGCAATTTTTCGGCCCGGCCGATCCGTCCCGCCGCGATGCTGAAGAAATACCCGGCTTCGACCAAGCGCGTCCTCAAGGCCGAGGGCTGCGGCCCGAGCAAGGCCGCGTGACCCTTTCGCCACCGCAAATGAAAGGCAAGTAGAATGATCCCTGCCAAACGCCTGTGCCTCTCGGCGATCCTGCTCCTGGCCGCCGCCATGCCGGCCTATGCCCATGTCGGCATCGGCACGACATCCTCCTTCACGGCCGGCTTCATGCATCCGCTCTCCGGCCTTGACCACATGACGGTGATGGTCGCGGTCGGACTATGGGCGGCCCTCAAGGGCGGCAAGGCGATCTGGGCCTGGCCGGCAGCTTTTGCCTGCGTCATGCTGGTGGGCGGCGCACTCGGCATGCTGCACATGCCGCTGCCTTTCGTCGAGCCGGGCATATTGGCGTCGGTCGTGGCGCTTGGGCTGCTGGTGGCGCTGGCGACCGATCTCCCGGTGTCCACGGGTGCCGCCATCCTCGCCCTGTTCGCGCTGTTTCATGGCCATGCCCATGGCACCGAAGTGCCGGAGAATGCCGGCGGGCTTGAATACATGGCCGGCTTTGCCGTCGCCACCGTGCTGCTCCATGCCACCGGCATTGCCGCCGGCCTCAGCCTCGGCCAGAGGTTTCGCGGCCTGGCCCGCATCGCGGGCGCGGCCTGCGCGGCGATCGGCGTCGGCCTTGCCTTCGGCGTGGTGTGAGGTCCAATGATCCCCGGCGAAATCATCCCCGCACCAGGCGACATCGAACTCAACAAGGGCTTGGCGACCATCACCCTGAAAGTCGCCAACAGCGGCGACCGGCCAGTCCAGGTCGGCAGCCACTATCATTTCTTCGAAACCAATGAAGGGCTGAAGTTCGACCGCGAACGGGCACGCGGCATGCGCCTCGACATCGCCGCCGGCACCGCCATGCGCTTCGAACCGGGCCAGGAACGCGACGTCACGCTGGTGCCACTCGGCGGCAAGCGCGAGGTCTATGGATTCCAGCAGAAGGTGATGGGCAAGCTGTGAGATCGGTGGGATCTCATGCGTGGGGCGCCAAGACGGCGACAGGCTTTGGGGCAAGCGCACTAGCACACGGTGCTTTCAGCCCAGCCGGGCGATTTTCAGCCAGGCGGTTTGGCGGCCGCATAGATGACGATCTTTCCGGGATCGTCGAACTCGACGGCAAGGACGTCCTCGGCCAGCACGCGCCGCGAATCGATGGCATTGAAGAGCAAGGCGTTGGCCTCGATTTCCTTGCGCAGCTCCGCCACATCGTCCTGATGCTGCCGAACCTTGTTCTCGATGACCGGCGGCGGGCCGCCTTCGCTGCGTGCCGCATCGGTGAGGAAGACGATGTCGACCTTGTCGAGCTTGGACGTCTTGCGCACGGTGCTGATGTTTTCACGCGTGCGGTCGATCGCCGAACTGACTTTTCCAATTTCCGCGGTGGCCTTAGCCTCTTCCTGATTGACCTGCGATCCGACGATCCTGTCGACGGTCTCCGGACTTTCGAGGCCCTGCGCGTTCAACACGGCCTGGGGGATGCTTGCCGCGAGAAAAGCCGCCGCCGCAAAGGCATGCGGCCATCTGGCATCGGGCAGTATCGTGACGGTCATCGCTCGCTTTCGTGGTTCGTTCCAACCTCTGGGAAACGAAACGCTTCCAGCCTTGCCACGGTTCCCTTCACGATGCGCCCGGCGGACCGGATGCCGGCCCGCCAGGCCGGATCGTCAGCTGGCTTTCTTGGTGATCAGGGTCAGCGCGCCATTGGGCTCCATGCTGGCCGCGACCACTTGCGCGGAGGTCATTCCCTTGGCCTCCAGCGCGGATTTGACCTTGGGCGTGGCATCGATCGAGCTGCGCAGTTTCTTCAGGCCGTCATCGCCGCGCTGGGCGATCACCTGGTTGACCTGCGTCTGGGTGTCCTTCGGCAGCTCGGTGATGTCGACGATGTTGACGCTCTGGATCGCCGGCGCGGCCTGCTGACCGCCAGGAGCGGGCGCTGCCGGCGCCTGGGCGGGCTGTTGCGCGGGTTGCTGCTGGGCACTGGCGGCGCCAGCCAGCATGAGGGTGGCGGCGGCTGCAAGAACTATCGCTTTGCGCATGGATCTTCCTTCCATCGATTTGGCAAACGGTCGTTTTGGGGTGACCCCCCCAAACCTCAACCGCCAAATGGGATCAGAAGGTGTCGCCCAGCGGGTCATTGCATGACCATTGGATGGCGACAATGTGCAAGCCGGCTTCAACCGCACCGCAATTCGGGAGCAATCGCTGATGGCTAGAATCACCCGTGCCGCCTATGCGCAGATGTATGGCCCGACGGTCGGCGACCGGGTGCGGCTTGCCGACACCGAACTCTTCATCGAGGTCGAGAAGGATTTCACCATCCATGGCGAGGAGGTGAAATTCGGCGGCGGCAAGGTCATCCGCGACGGCATGGGCCAGAGCCAGGTTTCCCGCGCCCAGGGCGCGGTCGACACGGTCGTCACCAACGCGCTGGTGATCGACGCCAGCGCCGGCATCTTCAAGGCCGATATCGGCCTCCGGGACGGCCGCATTGCCGCGATCGGCAAGGCCGGCAATCCAGACACGCAAGATGGGGTCACCATCATCATTGGCCCCGGCACCGAAATCATCGCCGGCGAGGGCAAGATCCTGACCGCCGGCGGCTTCGACGCGCATATCCATTTCATCTGCCCGCAGCAGATCGAGGAAGCGCTGATGTCAGGCATCACCACGATGCTCGGCGGCGGCACCGGCCCCGCGCACGGCACGCTGGCGACCACCTGCACGCCGGGACCCTGGCACATGGCCCGCATGATCCAGTCCTTCGACGCCTTTCCGATGAATATCGGCCTGTCGGGCAAGGGCAACGCCTCGCTGCCGGCGGCATTGGAAGAAATGGTGCTGGGCGGCGCCTGCTCGCTGAAGCTGCACGAGGACTGGGGCACGACGCCGGCGGCCATCGACTGCTGCCTGTCGGTGGCCGACGATCATGACGTACAGGTGATGATCCACACCGACACGCTGAACGAATCCGGCTTTGTCGAAAACACCGTGGCTGCGATCAAGGGACGCACCATCCACGCCTTCCACACCGAAGGTGCGGGCGGCGGCCACGCACCCGATATCATCAAGGTCTGCGGCCTGCCCAACGTCATCCCGTCCTCGACCAATCCGACGCGGCCCTACACGGTCAACACGCTGGCCGAGCATCTCGACATGCTGATGGTCTGCCATCATCTGTCGCCGTCGATCCCCGAGGACATCGCCTTTGCCGAAAGCCGCATCCGCAAGGAGACGATCGCCGCCGAGGACATCTTGCACGACATCGGCGCCTTCTCGATCATCTCGTCCGACAGCCAGGCCATGGGCCGCGTCGGCGAGGTGGCGATCCGCACCTGGCAGACGGCGGACAAGATGAAGCGCCAGCGCGGTTCGCTGCCGCAGGAGACCGGCAACAACGACAATTTCCGCGTCCGCCGCTACATCGCCAAATACACGATCAACCCGGCCATCGCGCATGGCCTGTCGAAGGAGATCGGCTCGATCGCGGTCGGCAAACGCGCCGACCTGGTGCTGTGGAACCCGGCCTTCTTCGGGGTGAAGCCGGATATGGTGCTGATCGGCGGCATGATTGCCGCCGCCCCGATGGGCGACCCCAACGCCTCGATCCCGACGCCGCAGCCGATGCATTACCGGCCGATGTTCGGCGCCTATGGCAAGGCCAGGACCAACTCGTCGGTGACCTTCGTTTCCAAGGCAGCGCTCGAGTCGGGGCTGCATGGCCGGCTTGGCGTCGACAAGCAGATGGTCGCGGTCGAAAACACCCGTGGCGGCATCGGCAAGCATTCGATGGTGCTCAACGACGCCACGCCGCATGTCGAGGTCGACCCAGAAACCTATGAGGTCCGCGCCGATGGTGAATTGCTCACCTGCGAGCCGGCAACGGTGCTGCCGATGGCGCAGCGGTATTTTCTGTTTTGATGCCTCCCCAGGTCGTGACTGGTTCATGAATTCGGTTAGATGCGTCTGACTGAAGATGCGCGCATTGCGTCAATCGCTAGCGCAAAAACCGTACACGGTTGGTCAACCTCGACGCCGACAAAGTTTTCGCTGGATCGCCTTATCGCCCCTATCCTTTGCTTCCAACTTGGAAATTCGGGGCCATTGGAGCAATATAGGCTGCATGAACAAGATTTTTCGCAAACAGCAATTGACGCCCTACGAGGCGGACTATGCTCAGTGGTGCGCCGAGCAAGGCGCGCTGTTGCGCGAAGGTCGTCTGTCCGATCTTGATCGCGAGAATCTTGCCGAGGAGATCGAGAGCTTGGGGCGGAGCGACAAAAGGGAAATTGCGAGCAGGCTTGGCACCTTGATCCTGCATTTGCTCAAATGGGAGTTTCAGCCCGAGCAGCGCAAAACCGGATGGCTGCTCACAATCCGTGAACAGCGACATCGGATTGAAAATCTGCTCGATGAAAGTCCGAGCCTGAAAGCGTATCCGGCGCAGATGCTCGGACGAGAGTTCAAGATAGCGAGGTTAAAGGCGCTGGACGAAACCGGCTTGAGCGATCGCGATTTTCCTGTTGATTGCCCATTTACAATCAGGGAAATTCTGGACCATGGCTATTTTCCAGGCACGCCGTGGGCTTCGAATAAACTTATTCGCGAGTAGCCGCGAAGTGGCCCGTCGCATCCCGTCGTGAGCATTGTTATTATCCGCCGATGGCCACCGAAATAGCCTCTCCCCACGACATCTTCCCGCATATCCGCATCGTCATGGGCATGGTGATCGGGCTTGGCGTCGCCCGCCTGCTGTCGGGCGTGGCGCGCATCGTCCAGCATCCGGGCCAATACCGGCTTTATCCCGTGCATCTGGCCTGGGTCGCTTCGGTGCTGTTGATGCTGGTGCATTTCTGGTGGTGGGAGTTCGGCCTTTACGCCATCGAAACATGGACCTTCGGCAAATACCTGTTCATCATCTTCTACGCGATCACGCTGTTCCTGCTGTGCGCGCTGCTGTTTCCAGATTCGATGCTGGACTACACCAGCTACGAGGATTTCTTCTATTCGCGCCGCGCCTGGTTTTTCGGCCTGCTGGCGGCGACATATCTGCTCGATGTGATCGATACGCTGCTGAAAGGGCCGGAGCATTTCGCCCGCTTCGGCAACGAGTATCTGTTCCGCACGCCGGTCTTCGTCGCGTTGTGCATCGCCGCGATCCTGGTGCGCGACCGCCGCTTTCACATCGCCTTTGTCACGGCAGCGCTGATCTATCAGATATCGTTCATCCTGCGGCTCTTCGACACGATCGTATGACCAGGGCGCATGGTCTAGAGTCCAGAGAAAGGCAGGGTCCAACCATGTACAAGGCCGTCGGATCGCGAGGCTGGGCCCGCGCCGGAAAATTTCCGATCGAGTCCGGGCGCGTCAACGCGTATTTCGACCGTGTTCTGGCGCGCCCTGCGCTCGTCCGGGCACAGGCTAATGGAGGCTCGATGAAATGAAGCTCAATCTCAACACCGACTTCACGAAATTCCCGCGCGCCGTCTCGGTGCTGACCGCCGGCAATGCCGGAACCGGCGCGCCATCGGGCCGTGCGGTTCTGGCCCATGACGAACGGCATCTGCGCCGCCGCGCCATCGAACTTGCCGACGGCAGCAAGGTGCTGGTCGACCTGCCCGAGCCTGTCGCTCTCAACGATGGCGACCGGCTGGTGCTGGAGGATGGCGGCCATATCGAGATCATCGCGGCGCCGGAGGACGTCTATGACATCCGAGCCCGCGACGCCGTGCATCTGACCGAGCTTGCCTGGCATATCGGCAACCGTCACCTCGCGGCGGGCATCGAGGCGGACCGCATCGTCATCCTTCGCGATCATGTCATCAAGGCGATGCTGGAGGGGCTCGGCGCCACGGTGCGCGAGGTCTCCGAGCCGTTCAAGCCGGTGCGCGGCGCCTATTCAGCCCATGGTGGTGCCCATCGTCATGATCACGGCCATCATCACGCGGAGGCGCATGCTCACAGCCACTCGGAGGCGCATTCGCACGCACACGGCGAACAGCGTTCCCATTCGCACAGCCATGCCCACGACCATCACCACCACGACCATGACTGACCAGCCCTCCAACATCGCCCTGCTGCGGCTGATGGCGTGGTTGTCGCCGGCCTTTCCGGTCGGTGGCTTTGCCTACAGCCACGGTCTGGAGCGCGCGGTGCATGGCGGGCTGGTGGCCGATGCCGCAAGCCTCGCCGGATGGCTGGAAACGCTGGTCGAGATGGGCTCGGGCTGGAACGATGCCGTGCTGTTCGCCGAGGCCTGGCGCCGCGCCCGCAACGCCGGCGATCTCGTCGAAGTGGCCGCGCTCGCCGAGGCGCTCGCCGGTTCGCGCGAACGCCACACCGAGACCATGCTGCAAGGTGCCGCCTTCATCAAGGCCGCATCGGCCTGGCGAAATCCCGTGCTGGAGCGCTTGCCGGCGGAATGCGCCTATTGCGTCGCTGTCGGGACCATCGCCGGCGGCAATGGCATTGCGCTGCGGGACGCGTTGTCCGCCTTCCTGCAAGCCTTCTTCTCCAACCTTGTCCAGGCGGCGATCAGGCTGGGTGTCGTCGGCCAGTCGGAAGCAACAGTGCTGCTTGCCGGCTTCGAGCCGCTAGCCCTGGCAACCGCTGCCCGCGCCGCCAGTTCCTCGCTCGACGATCTCGGCGGCTGCGCCTTCGTCTCCGATGTCATGGCGATGAAACACGAAACCCAATATTCGCGGCTGTTCCGCTCATGATCGCCCTCGCCTTCATCCTCTCATTCGTCCTGCTGCTGATCACGGCGCTGCATGTCTATTGGGGCATTGGCGGCATCTGGCCGGGCAGGGATGCCAGGTCATGCGCGCATGCCGTCGTCGGTTTTCGCGGCGTCGATGAAATGCCGACGCCATCCGCCAGTTTCGCCGTTGCCGCCTGTCTCGCCCTGGCAACGTTGTGGCCTCTGGCGCTGATCGGCTTTTTCGCATCGCCGTTCCCGAGGGAAGGCCTCGCCGCCACCGCGCTGCTCATCGGACTGGTGTTTCTCGGGCGCGGCATTGCCGGCTTCACACCCTGGTGGCGCCGGCTGACCCCAGAGCAGCCCTTCGCGCGGCTCGATACCAGCTATTATTCGCCGCTGTGCCTGTTGATCGGGCTCGGCTTCGCAGTCCTTGCCATCACGGAGTTCCCGACATGACCCAAGCCAACGGTCCCCTTCGCATCGGTATTGGCGGCCCCGTCGGCTCGGGCAAGACGACGCTCACCGAAAAACTCTGCAAGGCGCTGCGCGATGAATTCTCCATCGCCGTCGTCACCAACGACATCTACACCAGGGAAGACGCCATGATGCTGGCGCGGCTGCAGGCGCTGCCGGAGGACCGCATCGTCGGTGTGGAAACTGGCGGCTGCCCGCACACCGCCATCCGCGAGGATGCCTCGATCAATCTGCAGGCGATCGCCGAGCTCAACCGGAAGTTCCCCGATCTCGACATCATCTTCATCGAATCCGGCGGCGACAACCTTGCCGCCACCTTCTCGCCGGACCTTGCCGACCTGACACTCTACGTCATCTCGGTCTGCCAGGGCGAAGAAATCCCGCGGAAAGGCGGACCGGCGATCACCCGCTCGGACTTCCTGATCATCAACAAGAGCGACCTGGCGCCCTATGTGAACGTCAACCTCGACGTGATGGAGAGCGACGCCGGCCGCATGCGTGGCAAGCGCCCGTTCGGCTTCACCGACCTGTCGCGCGGCAAAGGGCTGCAGGAGGTTATCGACTTCATCGTCGAGCATGGCGGCTTGCGGGCCGGCATTGCCGCCAGCACGGCGGCCTGACCAGCAGCCGCCTCTTCTGCACCAACCGAAACCCGTTGCGGGCGGACGTGGGTCGCGGCATTCTTTGCAAAACCGGAGGATTTTCGATGAGCATCGCCCGCCTGCAGAAGGAAACGCTGACCAACCTGCCCTTCTACGAGGAGCGCGTCGATCTCGCCTGCGCCTTCCGCTGGACGGCACGGCTCAACATGCATGAGGCGGTGGCCAACCATTTCTCGCTAGCGGTCAACGAGGACGGCACGCAATTCCTGATGAACCCCAACCAGGTGCATTTCTCGCGCATCAAGGCGAGCGACCTGTTGATGATCGACGCCAACGATCCCGACACGCTTACGGGGCCGAACGCGCCCGACCCGACCGCCTGGGGACTGCACGGCGCCATCCATCGCAATGTCCGCCACGCGCGCTGCGTCATGCATGTCCATTCGATCCACGCCACGGTGCTGGCCTCGCTCGCCGATTCCCGCCTGCCGCCGATCGACCAGAATTCGGCGATGTTCTTCAACCGCCATGTCGTCGACGCCCATTATGGCGGGCTGGCCTTCGAGGAAGAGGGCGAACGCTGCTCGCAGCTTCTGACCGGCCCCAAGGTCAAGGTGATGGTGATGGGCAATCACGGCGTGCTGGTCATCGGCGATACCGTCGCGGACGCCTTCAACCGCATGTTCTATTTCGAGCGCGCCGCCGAAACCTACATCAAGGCACTTTGGACCGGCCGGCCGCTGCGCACGCTGTCCGACGCGATCGCCGAGAAGACGGCCAGCGAAATGGACGACTATCCCGGCCAGGCCGAGCGCCATCTCAGCGAACTGAAGGCGATCCTCGACGAGCAGGAACCGGTCTACCGGAACTGAGTTTCTGAGAACTCAGAGCCCAAGCTCTCCGCGCAACTCTTCGGTGCTGTTGATGACGACGGCGCCGGGCGGTCCTTCCATCGGCTTCTCCGGCCAGAAGATCGTCTTCATGCCCGCCGCCAGTCCCGCCAGAGCGCCCGGCCAGCTGTCGTCGATCGCCACGGCGTGCGCGGGATCGACATCGGCCAGATAGGCGGCGCGCAGGAAGGGTTCGGCGTGCGGCTTGCCTTCGCGCACGTCGTTGCGGCTGATCGTCTTCATGCCCGGATAGGTCAGCCCGACCATGCGCAGATTGGCATCGACGATCATCCGGTCCGAATTCGACACCACGGCTTGCGCCACGCCCTTTGACCGCAATTCGTTGAAAACCTCGATCGCGCCGGGGCGCGGCTGCAAGCTTTCGACCAGCGGCAGATAGTGCTCGTATTTGTGGACGATCCATTCGTCGAAGGGCAGGTCCAGGCCGAACTCGTCGCGCATCATCTCGTAGACCGGCCAGGCGGCAACCCCGAGCACCCGCTCATGCAAATTATCAGGCGGTATCAGACCGGCATTGCGCATCGCCGCCACGAGGGCTGCCTCATGCAGTGGTTCGCTGTCGACCAGCGTGCCATCCATGTCCCAGAAAACCGCTTTCGGTGTCATGCAGCGCTCCTTTTTTCGATCCCTTAAAGGGTTTGCGCCGGGAGATAAACCTTCGAGGCGGCAGAACGCGGCTCCGGCCGGCAACCGACGCCGCGTTGCTTCTCCGACCAGACATTGGTGGATGCAAAATCCGGGTTGGACAGACGCAGGCATTTGCCCTTTCGATTGGCAATTGCACAGTAGGCAGTTCCCTGCGAAACTAGGCATGGACCGCCTCGATGACCGGCGGACTCGGGGAGGCAGGACGTGAATACGCGGCAGGATGGCGGCAACAACAGGCTGGACGACGCGGCGCGCGCCGGGTGGCTTTACTATGTTGCCGGCAACACACAGGACCAGATCGCCGCGACGCTCGGCATATCGCGGCAGACCGCGCAGCGGCTGGTGTCGCTGGCGGTGTCGGAAGGGCTGATCAAGGTGCGCGTCGACCATCCGATCGCCAACTGCCTGGACCTCGCGGCCCGGCTCAAGTCGCGTTTCGCGCTCGACCTGGTCGAGGTGGTGCCGAGCGACCCGAATTCATCCTCCACCACCATCGGTATCGCCGAGGCGGCCGCCGCCGAGATCGAGCGCCGGCTGCGGTCACCGACGCCGATCGTCATGGGGATCGGCACCGGGCGCACGCTGAAGGCGGCAATCGAACAGCTGCCGCCGATGGAATGCCCGCAGCACAAGGTGGTGTCGTTGACCGGCAACATCTCGCCGGACGGCTCGGCCGCCTTCTACAACGTCATCTTCACCATGGCCGACAGGGTCAAGGCGCGCTCCTTTCCGATGCCGCTGCCGGTCATCGCCTCCTCGCCGCAGGAGCGCGAGATGCTGCTCAACCAGCCGATGATCCAACCGACTCTGGCGCTGGCAGCCGAGGCCGACGTCACCTTCATCGGCATCGGCGACCTCGGCCCGAAGGCGCCGCTCTACGAGGACGGCTTCATTTCAGAAAGCGAGCTGAAAGCCCTGCAAAAGGCGGGCGGCATCGCCGAGATCGTCGGCTGGGTGTTCGATCGCGAAGGCCGCATGATCGAGGGCATCACCAATGACCGGGTGTCGTCGGCATCGCTGCCGTCGCGCGAGAAATCGCTGGTCATTGCGCTGGCCATGGGCGAGCGCAAGCTGCCGGGTATCCTGGCGGCCGTGAACCGCCGGCTGGTCAACGGGCTCATCACCGACGAGCGGACGGCAGCCGCGCTGTTGGCCAGCATCTGACTGGAACCCGCTGCGAGCGATTTGCGATAAAGAGAGCAATGCTATCCGTGCCGTCCGAAAGGGTCGTTGCCGTCGAGGAACCCGAGGTCGCGCTGCAGATGCGGCGACAGGTCCCTGATGTCGAGATGTGCCTTTTTTCTCACTGAAAACCAGCCGAATCCGTCCGCGAGCCACGAAATCCAGCGATGATCGGGTGCGGGAGTGCATTTTTGCTGTGCCATGGTCATGATCGTCAACCTTCGCTATCCTGGACCCGCATGACGGGTTGACGCTGAATGTCGGTCTTGCCGGCCGCCTTGGCCAATCGAACGTCGATAAGGACCCATAAGGAGGCTTTATGCCGGACCTCAGCTCGCGGCAGGTTTCGCAGCTCCCGCCTCTGCAGGCGATCCGGGTGTTCGAAGCGGTGGCGCGGCACCTTTCCTTCACCAGGGCGGCCGAGGAGCTCGCCATGACGCAAGCGGCGGTCAGCTATCAGATCAAGGTGCTGGAGGAACGGGTCGGCGCGCCGCTGTTTCTGCGGCGGCCGCGCCAGATCGCACTCACCGAGGCCGGACAGCGCCTCGCGCCGGCGGTCAGCGAGGCCTTCGCCATTCTTGGCCAGGCCTATGCCGCGGCGCGCGGCGGCGCGGATGGCGTGCTGTGCGTCACCACCGTGCTGACCTTCGCCTCGAACTGGCTGGCGCACCATCTGGGCTCGTTCCAGATCGCTCATCCTTCGCTCGCCGTGCGGCTCGAAACGTCGAGCCGGCTGACGGATTTCGCCCGCGAGGATGTCGACCTCGCCATCCGCTCGGGCGGCGGCAAGTGGCCGGGGCTGGAAGCCTACAAGCTTCTCGATGCCGATTTCACGCCGATGCTGAGCCCGAAGCTCGCGGCAAGCATCGGCGGCGTCAGGGAACCGGCGGACCTGTTACGGCTGCCGATCCTCGATCCCGGCGACGTCTGGTGGACGCAATGGTTCGAGGCTGCCGGCGTGCATTCGCACGATCTCGCCAAGCGGCCTGGCAGCAGCATGGGCGCACAGGCCTATGAGGCCAATGCGGCGATCGCCGGCCATGGCGTGGCGATCCTGACCAGGGCGCTGTTCAAGGCGGAACTCGCCGACGGCCGCCTGATCCAGCCCTTCGATCTCGTCGGCGACGATGGCCACGCCTACTGGCTGGTCTATCCGGAGGCACGGCGCAACGTGCCGAAGATCCGCGCCTTCCGCGACTGGCTGCTGGCCGAAATAGCCTGCTGACTGGCAAGGCGCATCGCTTCGAAGCGAAGTTCCGCGACGCGTCTTCATGCATGCCGTTCAAAATGCCGGTCGTTTTGGCCTCCGGATCCGATCGGGCTGCGCGACCTCTGAATTATGAGAGGCAGCAGCCACAGCCTGCCCGGCTATTTCCTCCACTCCATATCCGGCCAGCGTCGTCGAGTGCTGCGCTGCAGCATCGAATCTGGCTTGACATAATATGGGACTTAATGAGTAATTGCCCACAGCCAAGGCAAATGCTCATCTTGGTCCATGGGAGGAATTTGATGAAACTTCGTACGCTCATCCTGGGCTTGTGCTCGACCAGCGCGCTGGCGTTCGCTGCGCACGCCGAATCCATCACCATCGCCACCGTCAACAATGCCGATATGGTCCGCATGCAGACGCTGACCGACGACTTCACCAAGGCGAACCCCGACATCACGCTCAATTGGGTGACGCTCGAAGAGAACGTGCTGCGCGAGCGGGTCACCACCGACATCGCCACCAAGGGCGGCCAGTACGACGTGATGACGATCGGTACCTATGAGGTTCCGATCTGGGCCAAGCAGAGCTGGCTCCTGCCGCTCGACAAGCTCGGCGACGATTATGACACCAAGGACATCCTCCCGGCCATCGCCGGCGGTCTTTCGGTCGACGGCAAGCTCTACGCCGCGCCCTTCTACGGCGAAAGCTCGTTCGTCATGTACCGCAAGGACCTGATGGACAAGGCCGGGCTGAAGATGCCCGATGCGCCGACCTGGGACTTCATCAAGCAGGCCGCCGACAAGATGACCGACCGCGCCAATGGCGTGAACGGCGTGTGCCTGCGCGGCAAGGCCGGCTGGGGCGAAAACATGGCCTTCCTGACCGCCATGTCGAACTCCTTCGGCGCCCGCTGGTTCGACGAGAACTGGAAGCCACAGTTCGACCAGCCGGAATGGAAGAACACGCTGCAGTTCTATGTGGACCTGATGAAGGCCGACGGCCCCGAGGGGGCGTCATCCAACGGCTTCAACGAAAACCTGGCGCTGTTCCAGCAGGGCAAGTGCGGCATGTGGATCGATGCCACGGTCGCCGCATCCATGGTCTCCGACCCGAAGAGCTCCAAGGTGGCCGACAAGGTTGGCTACGCCCTGGCGCCCGACAATGGCCTCGGCAAGCGCGGCAACTGGCTGTGGGCATGGTCGCTTGCCATTCCGGCCGGTACGCAGAAGGGTGACGCAGCCCAGAAGTTCGTCGGCTGGGCGACCAGTAAGCATTACTCGGAGCTCGTCGCTTCCAAGCTGGGCTGGGCCAGCGCTCCTCCAGGAACGCGCACCTCGCTCTACGCCAATGCCGAGTACCAGAAGGCGGCTCCGTTCGCCAAGATGACGCTGGACTCGATCAACGCGGCCGACCCGACGCATCCGACGGTCAAGCCGGTGCCCTATGTCGGCGTGCAGTTCGTCGCCATCCCTGAATTCCAGGGCCTTGGCACCACTGTCGGCCAGCTGTTCTCGGCGGCTCTCGCCGGCCAGTCGAGCGTCGACGATGCCCTGAAGCAGGCCCAGGACGCCGCCACGGCGACAATGACCGAAGGCGGTTATATCAAGTAGGCTCCTCCCGGTGCCGAATGCCGGTCGCGCATCATGACCGGCAATGGCCGCCCGAGTCCCAGTTCGGGCGGCCATCTTCAAAATCCTGGAATTTCTGGCGCAACTCTAAAATCCAGCTGACCTTTGGAGGGTGACCGTCATGGCTACTCAGCAGACCCGTTCGCTTGCCCGTTTCATGATGGCGCCATCTGTCGTCCTGCTCCTGGTCTGGATGGTCGTCCCACTGGCACTCACGCTTTGGTTCTCCTTCCAGCAGTACAATCCGCTCAATCCGATCCGCGACGGGTTCGTCGGTGTCTCCAACTACGCGCTGTTCTATTCCAATCCAGCCTTCCTGCAGTCGATCCTCAACACGCTGGTGCTTGTGATCAGCGTGCTGCTGATCACGGTGATCGGCGGCATCCTTTTGGCGCTGCTGATCGACCAGCCGATGTGGGGGCAAGGGATTGTGCGCATCCTCGTCATCTCGCCGTTCTTCGTCATGCCGCCGGTGGCCGCATTGGTCTGGAAGAACATGATCATGCATCCGCAATACGGGGTGTTCGCCGATATAGCGCGCTTCTTCGGGGCGCAGCCGATCGACTGGTTCGGGCAGCATCCGATGACGGCGATCATCATCATCGTCGCCTGGCAATGGCTGCCTTTCGCGACGCTGATCCTGCTCACCGCCCTGCAGTCGCTCGACGGCGAGCAGAAGGAGGCCGCCGAGATGGACGGCGCCGGCTTCATCAGCCGCTTCATCTACTTGACGCTGCCACACATGTCGCGCGCCATCACCGTCGTCATCCTGATCCAGACGATCTTCCTTTTGTCGGTCTACGCCGAGATCCTCGTCACCACCAATGGCGGCCCGGGATACGCCTCCACCAACCTGCCCTTCCTGGTCTACCAAAAGGCGTTGCTGGAATTCAAAATCGGCCAGGCATCCGCAGGCGGTGTGATCGCCGTCATTCTCGCCAACATCGTTGCCTTCTTCGCCATGCGCGCCGTCGGCAAGAACCTGGACAAGTAAGGGAGGATACGATGGCACGCTCAGTCACCACCCAGCACAAGACGATCGCGACCGTTGCGGCCTGGATTGTCGCCCTGCTGATCTTCTTCCCGATCCTCTATACGATCATCACCTCGTTCAAGTCGGAACAGGAGGCGATCCAGGGCTTCAACCTGATCCCGTCGGGGACATTCGAGAGCTATACCGAGGTCCAGGCGCAGAGCGGCTACTTCAAATTCTTCTTCAATTCGGTGCTGCTCTCGGTCGGCTCGACCATCCTGGCCTTGCTGGTCGCCATTCCGGCGGCATGGTCGATGGCTTTCTCGCCGACCAAGCGGACCAAGGACATATTGATGTGGATGCTGTCCACCAAGATGATGCCGGCGGTCGCCGTGCTGTTCCCGATCTACCTGATCTTCCGCAATCTCGGACTGCTCGACAGCCGTATCGGCCTGATGGTCATGCTGATGCTGATCAACCTGCCGATCGTGGTGTGGATGCTCTACACCTATTTCCGCGAAATCCCGGGCGAGATCCTGGAAGCGGCACGCATGGACGGCGCATCGCTGTGGAACGAGATCGTCTATGTGCTGACCCCGATGGCGGTACCCGGCATTGCCTCGACCATGCTGCTCAACATCATCCTGGCCTGGAACGAGGCGTTCTGGACAATCCGGCTGACCACCACGGACGCTGCTCCGCTGACCGCCTTCATCAGTTCCTTCTCCAGTCCGCAAGGCCTGTTCTGGGCCAAGCTTTCGGCGGCCTCGACACTGGCCATCGCGCCGATCCTGATCATGGGCTGGTTCAGCCAGAAGCAGCTGGTGCGCGGCCTGACATTTGGCGCCGTCAAATAATGGCGGTGCGGTGAAGTAACGGAATTTGCCTGAAGCAACCGGCAGGAAAATAACCCCTCGGGGAGGAAACCATGGGAAACATCACGCTCAAGAACGTCTCCAAATCCTTTGGATCGACGTCCATCATCCCCGGCCTCGACCTGGTCATCGAGAATGGCGAGTTCGTCGTCTTCGTCGGTCCGTCCGGTTGCGGCAAGTCCACGCTGCTGCGGCTGATCGCCGGGCTGGAGGACACCAGCGGCGGCACCATCAACATCGATGGCCGTGATGTCACCGGCGAGGCGCCGGCCAAGCGCAAGCTCGCCATGGTGTTCCAGTCCTACGCGCTCTACCCGCATATGACGGTGGCCAAGAACATCGCCTTCCCGCTGAAGATGGCGGGCGAGGACCAGGCCACCATCGACAAGAAGGTGAAGGATGCGGCGCGCGTGCTCAACCTCACCAACTATCTCGAGCGCCGGCCGGGCCAGCTCTCGGGCGGCCAGCGCCAGCGCGTCGCCATCGGCCGCGCCATCGTGCGCCAGCCATCGGCCTTCCTGTTCGACGAGCCGCTGTCCAACCTCGACGCCGCACTACGGGGCACGATGCGGCTGGAAATCAGCGAACTGCATCATCAGCTCAAAACCACGATGATCTATGTCACCCACGACCAGGTCGAAGCCATGACCATGGCCGACAAGATCGTCGTGCTCAACGCCGGCAACATCGAGCAGGTCGGCTCGCCGATGGAGCTCTACAAGACGCCGCGCAACCTTTTCGTCGCCGGCTTCATCGGCTCGCCGAAGATGAACCTCATCGAAGGCGCACCGGCGGCCAAACATGGCGCCAAGACCGTCGGCATCCGTCCCGAGCACATGGAAATCTCGACCACGGCGGGCGAATGGAAGGCGACCGTCGGTGTCGCCGAGCATCTGGGATCGGACACGTTCCTGCATGTCCAGGCCGATGGCGTCGGGCCGCTGACGGTGCGCGCCGACGGCGAGCTGGCGGTTCATCACGGCGACACCATCTATCTCACGCCCGACAAGGCCAAGCTGCATCGCTTCGGCGCCGACGGAAAGGCAATGGTGCAGTGAGGTTGAACGGCAAATCGGCGCTGATCACGGGTTCGGCCCGTGGCATCGGCAGGGCCTTCGCCGAAGCCTACGCGCGCGAAGGCGCTGTCGTGGCGATTGCCGACATCAACCTGGAAGCTGCGCAGAAGACAGCCGCCGAGATCGGTGCCAAAGCCTACGCCGTGAAACTCGATGTCACGGACCAGTCCTCCATCGATGCGGCGGTGAAGGCGGTCGAGACCAGGACCGGCGGCCTCGACATCCTGATCAACAACGCCGCCTTGTTCGACCTGGCGCCGATCGTCGAGATATCGCGGGCAAGCTACGAGAAACTGTTCTCCGTCAATGTCGCCGGCACGCTGTTCATGCTGCAGGCTGCGGCCCGCTCGATGATCGCGTGTGGCAAGGGCGGCAGGATCATCAACATGGCGAGCCAGGCCGGGCGGCGCGGCGAGGCCCTTGTCGGCGTCTATTGCGCCACCAAGGCCGCCGTCATCTCGCTGACCCAGTCGGCCGGGCTCGACCTGATCAAGCACCGCATCAACGTCAACGGCATCGCGCCCGGCGTCGTCGACAGCGATATGTGGGATCAGGTCGATGCGCTGTTCGCCAAATACGAGAACCGGCCCAAGGGCGAGAAGAAAAGACTGGTCGGCGAAGGCGTGCCTTACGGCCGCATGGGCCGACCGGAGGATCTCGCCGGCATGGCCGTGTTCCTGGCCAGCGACGACGCCGAATACATCGTCGCCCAGACCTACAATGTCGATGGCGGCCAGTGGATGAGTTGAGGGGGGACGGCCTCTTCTTCCCGTACCTCCGCGGGGAGAGGAGGCCGACAGTCCAGTGAGAGGCGAGCATTCGTACCGATGATGCGCCGCCCTCGCCTTTGCCCTCCCCGTAGAAGACGGGGAGAGGAGCGTAACGAAGGCCGGAGCCCGGCCAAAGGGTAAGCAGATGACCGTGAAACTCTCTTCCTCCAATCTCGCCAGGCTTCCGGCCAACGTCGCCGGACCGAAATACGACCGTTCGAAGCTCAAGGCCGGCATCGTGCATTTCGGCGTCGGCAATTTCCATCGCTCGCACCAGGCCGTCTATCTCGACGATTTGTTCAATGCGGGCATCGGCCATGACTGGGCGTTGGTCGGCGCCGGCGTATTCGAGGGCGAGAAGATCGGCCGCGGCAAGCTGGAAGAGCAGGACTGGCTGACCACGGTGGTCGAGCAGGATGAAGGTCACATGAGCGCCCGCGTCACCGGCGCCATGATCGACTTCCTGATGCCGGGCGATGCGGCTGAAATCATCGAGAGGCTGGCCGACCCGGCGATCAAGATCGTTTCGCTGACCATCACCGAAGGCGGCTATTTTATCGATCCGGCGTCCGGCGTCTTCAACTCGGCCCATCCCGACATCGTCGCCGACGCGCAACCGGGCGCCACGCCGAAGACGGTGTTCGGCATCATCCTCGCCGGCCTGATGCGCCGCCGCGACGACGGCATCGTGCCGTTCACCGTGATGTCCTGCGACAACATCCCCCACAATGGCCACGTCACGTCGGATGGGGTCATTGGCCTGGCCCGCCTGATCGACGAGGATCTGGCGGCCTGGGTCAGCGAGCATGTCGCCTTCCCGAACGGCATGGTCGATCGCATCACGCCAGCCACCACCGATCGCGAGCGCGACATCCTGGCCAAGGACTTTGGCGTCGAGGACGGCTGGCCGGTGTTCTGCGAGCCGTTCCGGCAGTGGGTGCTGGAAGACCATTTCACCGATGGCCGTCCGCCGCTGGAAAAGGTCGGCGTACAATTCGTCAGGGATGTCGCGCCCTACGAGCTGATGAAGATCCGCATCCTCAATGGCGGCCACGCCACCATCGCCTATCCGGCCGGGCTGATGGACATCCATTTCGTCCATGAGGCGATGCGAGAGCCGCTGGTGCGCGGCTTTCTCGACAAGCTCGAGCACGACGAGATCATTCCGACCGTGCCGCCGGTACCGGACACGGTGCTGGAAGACTACTACCAGCTCATCGAGAAGCGCTTCTCCAACCCGAAGATCGGCGACACGGTGCGCAGGCTCTGCCTCGATGGCTCCAACCGCCAGCCGAAATTCATCATCCCGACCATCGCCGACCGGCTGAAGGCCGGAAACGGCGTCGCGGGTCTGGCGCTGGAATCGGCGCTTTGGTGCCGTTACTGCTTCGGCACGTCGGACAGCGGCGCCGTCATCGAGCCCAACGACCCGAGCTGGGACCGGATGCAGGCAACGGCCAAGGCGGCAAAGGACGCGCCCGCCGCCTGGCTTGCCATGGAGGACATCTATGGCGATGTCGGCCGCGCGACGGCGTTCGTCGAGGCCTTTGCCCATGCGCTCAACGTGCTGTGGGCGAATGGCGCGCGCGCCACGCTGGCACGCTACATCGCCGGCAAGCTCTGAGGGCCGTCGACGCCCATGACGCCTGAATTGGTCATCTTCGACTGCGATGGCGTGCTGGTCGACAGCGAGGCGCTCTCCGTTTCGGCGCTGCTCGGCATGATCGCACTGGCCGGCGGCAATGTCGGCGAGGACGCCGCCTACGAGCATTTCCTGGGCAAGAGCATGAAAAGCGTGCGCGAAATCCTCGGCCGCGACTTCGGCCTGGAGATCAGCGACCAGCACCTCACCGCCATGCGCGTCGACCTGATGCGAAAGTTTCGTGAAGAGCTGAAGCCGATCCCCGGCATCAGCGAGGTGCTGCCGAAGCTCGGCCTGCCGTTCTGCGTCGCCTCCTCCGGGACGCTGGAACGCATCCGCTACGCGCTCGACGTCACCGGCCTGCTCGGGCTGTTGGAGCCGCATCTGTTCAGCGCCGCCATGGTGGCCAAGGGAAAGCCGGCGCCCGACCTTTTCCTGCATGCCGCCGCCAGCATGCGGGCGCATCCGCGCAAATGCCTGGTCATCGAGGACAGTCCGGCGGGCATCGCGGCAGCGCGGGCGGCGGGCATGCGCGTGTTTGCCTTCACCGGCGGTGCGCATGCCGGCAACCCCGCACTGAAAGCGCGGCTTGCGTCGAGTGAACCGGACTTTATATTCGCTGACATGCTGCAATTGCCCGATCTGATTGCAGGCCTGGGAGCGAGAGTTAGAGCATCTTGACGAAACAGTTTGTTTGCGCGGTCGATGTCGGCACCGGGAGCGCCCGCGCGGGCATTCTCGACACTGGTGGCAGCTTACTCGGCCGCGCCGAGCGGCCGATCGCCATGAACCAGCCGAAGGCCGATCACGCCGAGCACGATTCGCGCGATATCTGGTCGGCCGTCTGCGCCGCCGTGCGTGCGGCGCGCGAAAAGGCCGGCGTCGCCGCTGGGGATATTGCCGGCATCTCCTTTGACGCCACCTGTTCGCTGGTGGTGCGCGACCGGCAGGGCGGTCAGCTCAGCATTTCGACCACCGGCGACAAGCGTTGGGACACCATCGTCTGGCTCGACCACCGCGCCATCGCCGAAGCCGACGAATGCACGGCG
The DNA here is from genome assembly GCF_000502935.1 of Mesorhizobium sp. LNHC221B00. Lineage (NCBI taxonomy): Bacteria > Pseudomonadati > Pseudomonadota > Alphaproteobacteria > Hyphomicrobiales > Phyllobacteriaceae > Mesorhizobium > Mesorhizobium sp. LNHC221B00. Next base: position 463,908 of record NZ_AYWR01000001.1, read on the forward strand.
AGCGGCCACGAGGTGCTCAACTATATCGGTGGCGTCATGTCGCCGGAAATGGCGACGCCGAAGCTTATGTGGCTGAAGCGCAACCTGCCGAAGACATGGAATGAAGCCGGCTATCTATTCGACCTCACTGACTTCCTGACCTGGCAAGCGACGGGATCCCTGGCCAGATCGCAATGCACGCTGACGGCCAAGTGGACTTATCTGGCACACGAAGACGCCGCATGGCAGCGCGATTTCTTTGCGCTCGTCGGCCTCGATGACCTGTTCGAACACGGCAATCTGCCCGAGCGGGCGAGCCCCGTCGGCGGCTACATCGGCTCGTTGACGGCACGAGCCGCAGACGAGCTCGGTCTCACCGAAAAATGCCGGGTCGGCGCCGGGGTCATCGATGCCTATGCCGGCGCGCTCGGCGTGCTCGGCGGCTTTGCCGGCGACGAGCAGAATATCGGCCGGCATCTGGCGCTGATCGCCGGCACATCCTCCTGTGTCATGGCGATGTCGCCCGACCCGCAGCCTTTCGCCGGCGTCTGGGGGCCTTACTACGGCGCGGCGCTGCCGAAGCTGTGGCTGTCGGAAGGCGGCCAGTCGGCGACCGGCGCCCTGCTCGACCACATCATCCGCTGGCATGGCGCCGGCGGCGAACCGGACGCAGCGATGCATGCCAGGATCGCCAAGCGTGTCGCCGAACTGCGCGCCGCCGAAGGTGACAATCTCGCCGCAAGGCTGCACGTGCTGCCGGACTTTCACGGCAACCGCTCGCCGCTCGCCGACCCACATGCCGTGGGCGTGGTCAGCGGACTGACGCTGGATTCCTCCTTCGACAGTCTGTGCAAGCTATACTGGCGCACCGCCGTCGGTATCGCGCTCGGCGTGCGCCATGTGCTGGAGGCGCTGAACGAGAACGGCTATCTGATCGACACGCTGCATGTCACCGGCGGCCACACCAAGAACCCGCTCCTGATGGAGCTCTATGCCGACGCCACCCGCTGCACGGTGGTCGAGCCGCTGGCCGACGAGGCGGTGCTGCTCGGCACCGGCATGGTGGCGGCGACCGCGGCCGGGCTGTTCCCCGACCTCAACGCGGCCTGCCTCGCCATGCAGCAGGGCGGCAAGACGCGCGCCGCGAACCCGGCCGCCGGCGCCCGTTTCGATCGTGATTACCGGATCTTCCTCGAGATGCACCGGCAGCGGCAGGCGCTCGACGCGATCCGGTAGAACGCGCCTTACCGTGCCAGCAAGGACAGGCCGGATTTGGCATCGAACAGATGCATGTTCGATTCGTCGAACGTATAGCGGACATCGCTGCGGACAACGGGACAGGCGCGGCTTGATACCAGCGCGCTGATCTCCTTGCCGCCGAGAGCGAACGTCACCAGCGCATCGTTGCCGTGGAATTCGATGAGATCGGCCGTTCCCGCCAGGATATTTTCGGAGCGGTCGGCTGCCGCGATCCTCAGATCGGGAGGCCGGATCCCAAGCACCGCCTGCTCGCCCTGCTGAAGCTTGAAGCGCGAGCCATCGACGGTGAAGACAGTTGCGCCATTGGTCAGCGTCCAGCCATTGCCTTTCCGGCCCACCGTCACCTCGATGAAATTCATGTTCGGCGTTCCGATGAAGCCGGCAACGAACAGATTGCCCGGCCGCTCGTAGATTTCCGCCGGCGAGCCGATCTGCTCGATCCTGCCGTCGCGCAGCAGCACGATGCGATCGGCGAGCGTCATCGCCTCCAGCTGGTCGTGGGTGACGTAGACGGTGGTCGTGTTCAACGACTGGTGCAGCCGGGCGATCTCGACGCGCATGTGGTTGCGCAGCTTGGCATCGAGATTGGACAGCGGCTCGTCGAACAGGAAGACTTTCGGCGTCTTGATCATGGCACGGGCAATGGCGACGCGCTGCTGCTGGCCGCCGGACAGTTCGGCGGGCTTGCGGCCGAGATAGGGGTCGAGACCCAGGGTCTTCGAGACCGCCTCGACGCGCTGCTGTATCTCGGTCTTCGGCACCTTCTGCCGCTTCAGGCCGAAGGCGATGTTGTCGAAGATCGTCATGTGCGGGTAGAGCGCGTAGTTCTGGAACACCATGGCGATGCCGCGATCGCCGGGATCGAGGTCGTTGACCACTTTGCCGCCGATCGAGACCTCGCCGCCGCTGATGTCCTCCAGGCCGGCCAGCATCCTGAGCAGGGTCGACTTGCCGCAGCCGGATGGGCCGAGGAAGACGACGAACTCGTGATCCTCGATGGCGAGATTCAGGTCACGGATGACTGACGTGGCGCCGTAGGATTTGTCGACATGGGAACAGACGATCGCGGACATGCTCTGGTCAGGCCTTCTCGCTCGAAATCAGGATCTGCAGCTTGACGTCTTCCGGCTTGCCCGCCGCCGCCCGCTCGAACGCCGCGATGCTGTCGGAGAAATCATAGGTGCCGGTGATCAGCGGATTGAGGTCGACCTTGCCCGATGCGATGAGCTGCAAGGCGCGGTCGAAGATGTTGGCGTAGCGGAACACCGTCTCGATGCGTACTTCCTTCGATATGGCCGCCGGCACGTTGAGCAACACAGGCTCCACCGGCAGCCCGACCAGCACCACCGCGCCACCGGGGCGCACGACGTCGAACAAATTGGTGAACGCCTTTGGGCTGCCGCTGGCCTCGAAAACGATATCGGCCCCCCAATTGTCGGTCGCTACCGCCACCGCATCGGCCAGCGACTGTTCGCCGATATTGACCGGGACGATGCCGGGATAACGCGCCGCGATTTCGAGCTTGGGGGCGGAGAAGTCGGAAATCAGCACCTTCGAGCACCCGCCGGCGAGGGACGCCAACGCGATCATGATGCCGATCGGGCCGCAGCCGACGACGACGGCGACGTCGCCCGGAACGATGCGTGCGCGGGCGGCCGCCTGCATGCCGATGGCGAAAGGTTCGACCATCGCGCCTTCGGCGAAGGAGACATTGTCCGGCAGCCTGTAGGTGAACGCGGCCGGATGGACGGCTTCAGGGGCGAGAATGCCATGCACCGGCGGCGTCGCCCAGAAGGTGACGTCCGGGTCGACATTGTAGATGCCGAGCTTTGTCGCGCGCGACGACAGGTTCGGCACGCCCGGCTCCATGCAGACGCGGTCGCCGACCTTCAGCGTCCTGACATTGGCGCCGATTTCGATAATCGTTCCGGACGCTTCGTGGCCGAGCACCATGGGCGCGCGCACGACATAGCTGCCGATGGCGCCGTGGGTGTAGTAATGCACGTCGCTGCCGCAGACACCGACCGTGTGGATGGCGATCCTGACGTCGTCCGGCCCGACATCGAGCGGCAACGCGATCTCGCGCAAGACCAGCTCACCCTTCTTCTCAAGCACCAGTGCCCGCATCGTATCGTCCTCGCTTCAAGTCTTTTTTTGCCGGAAAACGGAATTCAGGAAGCCGCTGAGCACGCCGAGAAACAAAAGCGGCGGCAGCGACAAAAGCACGACCGAGGCGTTGAGTATCCCCCACGGCACGTTCATGCCTTGCTGGGACAGTTCCGAAGCGACGATCGGCAAGGTCTTGGCGTTGGAACTGGACAGCATCAGCGCGATCAGGAACTCGTTCCAGACCAGCACGAAGCTGAAGGCGACCGCGCCCGCCAGGGAGCGGGCAGCCACGGGCAGCGCGATCCGCCAGAACACCGAATAGGCGCCGTAGCCATCGACGAAGGCAGCTTCCTCGACTTCCTTCGGCACGGCCTGGAAGGCGGGAATGGCCAGCCACATGATCACCGAGATGGTGAGCAGCGAATAGGTGACGATCAGCGCCGCCAGCGTGTCGTAGAGCCCGAGCTGAAGCCAGATCACCATCAGCGGGATGGCGACCGCCACCGGCGGCAGGAAGCGCAGCGACAGCACGAAGAACTGGATGTCGCCGGCCCAGCGGTTGGGATAGCGCGCGACGGCGTAGGCGGCCGGCAGGCCGAGCACCACGCCGATCAGCACCGCGACCCCGCAGGCGATGACCGAGTTGTAGAGACCGGTCATGACGCTGTCGCGGCCGATGATGTAGCTGATATTGGCAAGGGTCGGCGTGAACACCAGGCGCGGGACGCGGGTGATGATGTCGACATTGTTCTTCAGCGAATTGAGCGCTGTCCACAGCAGCGGAAACACAGCCATGAAGCCGGCAAATGCCAGCACGGCCTTGCCGATGAGCCTACCCGGCCTCATGCCTGCACCCGCTTCCACAGCATGGTGAAGGTGATGACGGTGGCGATCATCATCAGCACGGCCATCGCCGAGGCGTAGGACACCTTGCCGGATTCGATGAAGCCTTGCGAGAAGGCGTACATGTCGAGCGTTTCGGTGGCCACGCCCGGACCGCCGCGGGTCATGACATAGATCAGGTCGAAGGAGCGCAGCGATTCGATCATCTTGACGAACATCAGGCTGATCAGCGGCGCCTTGAGCATCGGCAAGGTCACATAGGCGTGGATCTGCCAGCGCCTGGCATGGTCGAGCCGCGCGGCCTCGATCGGCTGCGGCGGCAGCGTTTCCAGCAATTTCAGGACGATGACGGCGAAGAACAGGCCCCATTGCCAGACATCGACCGAGGCGACGGCGAACAACGCCGTCGCCGGCTTGGACAGTGGGTCGAAGATCAGCCCGCCGGTCAGCAGGCGATAAGGGTAGGTGGCGATGCCGTAGAGCGGGTGATAGGCGAACTTCCAGACGAAGGCCGCCGAAACGCGCGGCAGCAGCACCGGGATGATGAACAGCAGGCAGTAGACATTGCGCAGGCGTGGGCTGGCGACCTCGAACATCAGGACGCCGAGGCCAATGGCCACGGCCATCGTCGCGACAACAGTGACGAACTCCCATTTCACCGACACCCAGACAGCGTTGAGAAAACGCCGGTCGGCGAACAGGTCGGCGAAATTCGAGAGCCAGACATAGGAATAGGCTGTCGAAGAGAGCTCGCGGTTCTGCAGGGCGATGACAATGGCATAGAGTGTCGGCACCATCGACAGGATCAAGAGAATGACGAGCGTCGGCACCACAAATGTGACCGGCAAGGAAGAGCGTCGTGGCATCTGTCTATCCCTGGCTGCGTCTCGAGCGATTGAGCATGGCTGGACCTTTTCGCGATGGCTGGCTCGAACGGCAATGATGGGAACCCGCGGCGCACAGGTCCCGACATCCGCTTGAATGCCTTGGACCGTGCGCCGCGGGGGGAGGATAGCTTATTTCTTCACCAGATCGTTGGCATAGGCCTCGAGCTCGTTGAGGCCGCCCTTGATGTCGGTGCGGGTGCCGGTGACCAGTTCCTCGAGGATGATGCCCCAGCGGTCGCCGAGATCCGGCCAGCGCGGATCCTGCCAGAAGTTGACCGCCGTGACCTTGCCGGTTTCGGCCAGCGCCTGCCCGAGATCGGCGCCGTAGATATCGGCGAATTCCTTGCTGGACAGGACACTGGTGCGGTTCAGCTCACCGAACTGGTGGGCATCGAGCCGGCGCTTCTCGTTTTCCTTCGAAGTCGCCCAGGCAATGAACAGGCCGGCGCATTTCTTCGAGGCATCGTCGGCGTTGGCTTTCGTGGCGATGGCGAGGCCATGGCCATAGCCGCCGCCGGTGAGCGGCGAGGGCGGCGGCAGGAAGCCGATCTTGCCGACCACTTGCGAGGTCTTCGGGTCGACCGCCATGCCCGACAGCGGCGTCGATTCGACGAGGATGGCGACCTGGCCCGACAGGAAGGCGCCGGTCGATTCATCCCAGCTGCCGGTCTGCGTGCCGGGCGCAGAATCCTTGAACAGCTTCAGGTAGGTCTCGGTTGCCTTGACCGCCGCATCCGAGTTGAATGCCGGCTTGTCGCCGTCGAACCACTGGCCGCCATAGGCCTTGAAGAACGGCATCCAGCGCCAGACATTGGCGCCCGAGCCGCGTGCGCCTCGCAGCGCGATGCCGTACATGCCCTTGTCCGGATTGGTCAGCTTCGGCACATCGGCGATCAGCTCGTCCAGCGTCTTCGGCGGCTGGATGCCGGCGGCTTCAAGCACGTCCTTGCGGTAGACCATCAGGTCGCCGCCACCGGTCAGCGGCGCAAACCACACCTTGCCGTCATAGGTCGCGACCTTCTGGCGGCCAGGATCGAAGTCGGCGTAGTCATAGTCAGCCGGATAGTAATCGGTCAGCGGCACGATCCATTTCGAGGAGGCAAACAACGCGACGTTGGCTTCGTCGACATAATAGACATTGTAGTTGCCGACAGTGGACGCATCGGCACGCGATTTGGCCCGGCGGTCGTTCTCGTTCAGATAATCGATCTGGAAACCGGCGCCGGCTAGCTTCTCGAACTCGGCCTTGGAGTCCTCCAGAAGGGTCAGGCCATCGCGTGGCTGAGCCAGCACCTTGACCGGCGCCGAGCAGACAGGTGCCTGCGCGAGCGCGAGGGTGGAAACGGTAGCGGAAAGCAAAAAAGCTGCGCCAAGGCTGGCAGCGAGCCGAACTGGTTTCATGGTCTTTCTCCTCCAGGTACACTTCGCAGGAAGCGCAAAGTCCTCGGTTCAGCGATCCTCACCATCGCCCGAGCGACATGCCACCCATCGCCAAAATGCGGAGTTGCGGCGGCTCGTGCTAGAAGCTCCGTTGCAGCAGACCTGTACTTTTATGCATTGTGCAGCGCAAAAAAGGGCGCCCATCCAGGGCACCATTCACGTGAGTACCGATTGCACCTGAAATGGCGGTTTATGCGCGCATCGTCAGCCGCTGCCGCGACAGCTTGCGATAGGACGACGGCGTCATCTTGTGCTTGCGCATGAACGCACGGTTGAAGTTCGAGATGTTCATGTAGCCGACCTGGAAACAGATGTCGGTGATCGGAATATCGGTGTCGGCCAACAGCTTGCAGGCCTGCCAGAGCCGGAGCTTGGCGAGGTGGTCGCTGAAGGAGTTGCCGGTGTTCTTCTGGAAGAAGCGCGAGAACGTGCTCTCGGTCATCCCCGCGAGTTCCGCCACTTCCGGCAGCTTCAGGTCCTCGGCGAAATGCTGGAAGAGATAGGTCAGCGCGCGCTGGATGATGTCCAACGAGGCGGCATCCAGGACCGGCGAGAAATCCGGCGACGACAGCAGTTCGTATTCGTCGGTCCTGGCGAGGAGATCGACCAGTTCGAGGAACAGGCAGAGGCGGGCGAGCCCATGCACGGTTCCCATCCGCTCCATAAGCGCGGCGCCTTCCAACGCGGTGCGGCCGTGAAAGACCATGCCGCGCGCCGACCGCTCCAGGAATGGTTCCAGTTCGCGCAATTCAGGCAACAGGCCGGCCGAGCCGCGCAGCCTCTGCGCATCGAACTGCAGGACGATGTCGCGGCCCTCGATCAGTTCGCCCGGCTGCACCGCCGTCACCCAATCGTGCGGCAGCCCGCCGCCGACGATGGTCAGGTAACCCGGCCCGAACTCGCCGATATGATCGCCGACCAGGACCACGCCGGAGGATTTCCGCAACAGATGGATTTCGTATTCCGGATGGAAGTTCCAGACGTTGCGCTCCCACGGATAGTCGTCGAGCCGCCACAGGAAACTGTCGCTCGCCTCGGTGACGATATGTTCGAAGGCCGGCGCCGTGCGCAGCGTCGCAACCGGGTTTTTTCGCTGTCTGAACGCCATCCATTCCTCCCGGCGGGTTCGCCGGCTGCCTATCTCCGAGACAATCCGTAACAGCCCGTGGCCGGCAAGGGAACGAGGCAACGCTTCCCTGGAACGGTGCTGGCTCAATCTGTTCCCGCCCCTCCTCCCTTGCCTTCATGTCGCGTTTCGTCCAAAAGCTGGCGCAAACGCCGCGAAACCGAAGGTTTTGCCGTTTGATATGCGGCTTCCGGCTTTAATGCCGACGTGCCGTATCTGGAAAGAGCGGAACAATGTCTGCGATCGAAGCCGGCGCTCGCGCGCCGGAAAACCTTTGGCGTCAGGAAATCAGGGCGACGCTGGCGCTCGCCTGGCCGATGGTGCTGACCAATCTGGGCCAGACCGCGATGACGGCGACCGACGTCATGATGATGGGGCGTCTGGGGCCGGACACGCTGGCCAGCGGCGCGCTTGGCGCCAATCTCTATTTCATGCCGCTGATCTTCGGCCTCGGCCTGATGCTGGCGACCTCGCCGATGATCGCCACCGAGCTTGGCCGTCGCCGCCATTCGGTGCGCGACCTGCGCCGCACCGTGCGCCAGGGCCTGTGGCTGGCGATCCTGATCTCGATCCCGATCTGGCTGGTGCTCTGGCATGGCGAGGCCATCCTTCTGGCCATGGGCCAGGAACCGGCCCTGGCGCATCAGGCCGGCATTTACCTGCGCTGGCTCGAATGGGCGGTGCTGCCGTTCTATGGCTATATCGTGCTGCGCTCGTTCATCTCGGCGCTGGAGCGGCCGGGCTGGGCGCTGGTCATCGTCTTCGTCGCCGTCGCCTGCAACGCCTTCTTCAACTGGGTGTTCATGTTCGGCAATCTCGGCGTGCCGTCGATGGGCATCGCCGGCTCGGGCCTTGCCACCTCGCTGTCCTCGACGCTGATGTTCACCGGCATGGCTGTGGTGGTGATGCTGGAGAAGAAGTTCCGGCGCTACCGCCTGTTCGGCCGCTTCTGGCGGTCCGACTGGCCGCGCTTCAAGGGCCTGCTGCGGCTCGGCCTGCCGATCGCCGGCATCCTTGCCTTCGAGGTGACGATCTTCAATGCGGCGGCGCTGCTGATGGGCCTGATCGACGCGGACTCGCTTGCCGCGCACGCCATCGCCATCCAGATCGCCTCGATCTCCTTCATGGTGCCGCTTGGCCTCAATCAGGCGGTGACGGTGCGCGTTGGTCTTGCCCATGGCGCCGGCAATCCGGAAGGCGTGTCGCGCGCCGGTTGGACCGCCTTCGTCATCGGCGTCTCGTTCATGGCGCTGATGGGCTTGGTAATGGTCCTGTGGCCGCACCTTTTGATCAGCGCCTTCATCGATCTCGCCAACCCGGCCAATGCCAGGGTGATCGCGCTTGCCGTGTCGTTCCTGGTGTTTGCTGCCCTGTTCCAAGTGTTCGACGGCGCGCAAGCGGTGGCCGCCGGCATGTTGCGCGGCCTGCACGACACCAAGGTGCCGATGATCTATGCAGCGATCGGCTATTGGGGCGTCGGCCTGCCGCTCGGCGTGCTGCTCGCCTTCCATTTCGGCTTCGACGGGGTCGGCATCTGGATCGGGCTGTCGTCGGGACTGGCCGTGGTGGCGGCCCTGCTTCTGGGGCGCTGGCTGCGGCGGGATCAGATCGCACCGCCGCTGGCGTTCGGGCATTGAAACAGCCCATCGCCGGTTGCCCGCCACCACCTTTCAGCCGGGATTCATCCCGTTGACGTAAGAACTACGCCGCCTGGACGATCTCGACCAATTCAACGTCGAACACCAGGTCCTTTCCGGCCAACGGATGATTGCCATCGAGCTTGACGCTGGCGTCGTTCACGCCGACGACCGTCACCGGCATGGGGCGGCCCTCGCTGGTTCTGACCTGCAATCGAGTACCGATATCGACATTGATGTTATCCGGCACGCGGGCGCGATCGATGGTCATGACCGCTTCGGGGCGGTGGGGGCCATAGGCGGCTTCGGCGGGAACGGTGACGGTGCTTTTCGCGCCGACCTCCATGCCCTCGACATGGGTTTCGAGACCGGCGATCACCTGCCCTTCACCCAGGGTGAATTGCAACGGTTCGCCGCCGGAAGCATCGAATTGAGTGCCGTCGGCCAGACGTCCAGTATAATTGATGCGCACGGTGTCGCCATTCTTGGCCTGTGTCATGGCAGTCATCCTTTTGGGAGCTTTTGAGGGGACCGGCCAGAGGTCACGGTCCCGTTTCGATCATCCACGCACTGAGGTGCACGGCGCGAAACTCTAAAACTAGGTGCCCGGCCGCAGATGTAAAGCGCTGGAGCTGCCAACCGGCTTCCCCGTGTGCCGCCTTCACCACCGAAATCACTCGATGTAGTCGCCGTCGATGCCGGGTCAATACAACGTCCTCGCGGCTCAGTGCCCCGACGCGCGCTTCTCCAGGCGGCGGGCATACTGCGTCAGTGGAAAGCACATGGCGAAGAAGATCAGTGCGACCAGGCCGTAGACCTTGAACGGTTCGAAGATCGCGTAGGCGGTCATGCCCCCTCAGTCGGGACAGTCCAGATTTCCGCAAACTCCTCGACGGCGCAGGGGAATCGATGCTCCGCCGCGACCGCCTCTACTCATTCACACTTTGTGTGGATCGCCATCGCGTGAGGGCTGAAGCCTTTTCGGTCGGCGCCGGTGATCAATGCAATCTGAGCTATCTGCTGCGGCTCTCCAGCAACCTTTCGATCTGTCGGGAGGACACCGGTTTGCTGAAGTGATAACCCTGCATCTCATCGCAATTGTTTTTGCGGAGAAACGCCACCTGCTCGTCAGTCTCAACTCCTTCCGCAATGACTCTCATATTGAGTTTTTGACCGAGCGATATGACGGCACTCGCGACCGCCTGATCGTCTTCGTTCGTAGCGACGTCGTCGATGAAGGACTTGTCGATTTTTAGCCGTGCGATTGGAAATGTCTTGAGAGCAGTCAAGCTTGAATACCCTGTGCCGAAATCGTCGATCGAAATCTGAACCCCTAAGCTTTGGAGTTTGTTCATCGTTGTGACTGCCAGACCGACATCCTGCATGATCAGGCTCTCTGTGAGCTCAAGTTCGAGATAGCAGCCCTCCAGGTCGCTCTCATTGAGCGCGTGAACGACACGTTCAACCAGGTTTTTTTCACTGAACTGGCGAGCCGAGACATTCACGGAAACGGTGATCGGCTCCAATCCGATATCTTGCCATGCCTTGTTCTGTCGACAAGCCTCATGCAGGACCCAATCGCCTATGGGCACGATCAGGCCTGTCTCCTCGGCCGTGGGGATGAAGCCAACTGGAGCCATCGTCCCGTGTGTTGGATGGGTCCAGCGTATCAGCGCTTCTACCGCCATGATCTGCCCGGATCGGAGATCTATCTGCGGCTGATATAAGAGTTCGAACTCTGATCGTTCCAGCGCATTTCGAAGCTCTTCCTGCAATAAGAAGCGTTCATGGGCTCTGGTGTTGAACTCAGGAGCATAGAACTGGAAGTTGTCGCGCCCGACCTCTTTCGCCCGGTACATTGCAGCATCGGCATTGGCCACGAGGCTTTCCGGGGCTTTTCCATCTTTTGGGTAATTTGCGATACCGAAGCTTGCTGTCGCCCTTACGCAATGGTCGCCCAATTGAAGCGGCTCCGCTATTGCTGTGCGGAGTTTCTGCAGCGTTTCTGCGATGAGGTCGACGTTCTTCGGTTGATCCGAAAGCACAAGGACGAACTCGTCACCGCCAAGTCGAACAATAGTATCGGTCGAACTGATGCACCCCACCATCCGTTCGGCGGCCGTTTTTAGCAGCCTGTCGCCTGCGTTGTGGCCGAGTGTGTCATTGATGAGCTTAAAATTGTCCAGATCGATGAAGACGACCGAAACCCAGCGATCATATCTTTCGGCGTGTAAAATCGCTTGCGAAAGTCGGTCCTGAAGCAGGGCTCGATTGGGCAGTCCGGTAAGCACATCATGGTTAGCCATGAAGTGGATCTGGTCTTCCGCCTTCTTGCGCTCAATGGCGATGCCGGCGATGCGAGTGGTAAAGTTGATCAGACGGGTCTCGGCCTCCGCGGGCTCACGAACCGTCATAGAGTACATTGCAAAGACACCCAGAACAGCGCCTTGGTGGGAAACTATCGGAGTGGACCAGCAAGAGCGGTAACCGTACCTCTCCGCCAGGTCGCGATAATCCTCCCAGAGAGGATCTCGCATGATGTCCGCAACTACAACCGGTTCGCGTCGAAACACAGCGGTCCCGCAAGATCCGACCTTGGGTCCGATGGCGACTCCATCGATGGCATTTATGTACCCTTCCGCCAAGCTCGGCGCCGCGCCGTGCCGCAGATGCCTGCCCTCCTTGTCGAGGAGCAGCACCGAACCCAGAATCCCCGTGAGTTGCGATTCCATGAGATGCATCAGGCGGTCCAGCACGTCGTCCAGCGGCGCGCCGGTCGCAATCATCTCAAGGATTTGCGCCTGCCCGGTGCGGAGCATGTCTTCCCGCTTGCGGCCTGTTATGTCGTGAGCAATGCCGACCAAGCCAAAGACGTCATTTCGGTCGTTGCGCAACGGTACCTTGGTTGAGGAAAGCCATTTGCCCGCCCCTGATCGATCGACAACGAATTCTTCCTCATCGATCATCGGCTGCCCTGTCTGCAGAACACTCAATTCGTCAGCTCGAAATTTGCTCGCAAGTTCGGGGGCGTGAAGATCGAAGTCTGTCAATCCAATCATGTCGCGGGTCGTTTCGCGTCCGCTGTCAGCTGCGAGCGACCTATTGGCCACAATGAAGCGGCTTTCCGAATCTTTGACCCAAAGATAATCGGGTACCCAGTCGATCAAGGTCTGCAGCGATATCCGCTCGTCGACTATCTGGCGTGTAGCGATTAGCTCGGTGACATCCTCGTGGGTCGAAACCCAACCTCCGTCCGGCATAGGGTGATGATAGACTTGCACCGTTCGTCCGTCGGCAAGATCGGCAGCCCACGTTCGCGATATCGCACCTGAATTAACTGATCTGGCCAAAGCAAGATATTCGTCGACCGACATTGCGGATGTCCCTGCGGCGACGCGGTGCACCACGATCTCCCGTAGTGTAATGCCCGGGACAAGACGCTCGGGCGGCACCCGGTAAATTTCAGAGTACCGAGGGTTCGATAATATCAACCGCTCCTCGGGATCGAATAAACAGATACCTTGGGAGATGTTATCAATGACAGTCGCTAGCCGAAGGGCCTGAGCTTCGAGATTTTGAAGTTTAGCTTCCAAATCGGACTGGCGACCTCCGTAGGAAGTCCTGACCAGTTTGGCCAATGCGGCAAGCCCTACCGACTCCGAATCTTCTACCGCCTTCTTCGCTGATTTTGATGCCAAGCTGGGCTCCTCCGGTTAGCTACTCCTCCGAAAGCAACAAACCCAGATTGAGCCTAGCCCGTAAACGTTATTGAAAACTGACTGACCGCAGGTGAATTGGACAGGATTTTGCCAACGCATTGCGATCGGTCTCATGGTGAGAAGCCGTGATTGCCTTCTGCCGCCGGAGACTCGAATCGGCTTGTGGCGACACCACGATCCCAAGGCGGCCGCCTGCGACGTCAGCTTTCGGGAATGGTGAAGCTGATCCATACGGCCGACATGAAGCGCAACAGTCATCTGCGCCCTCATGCTCTCAGCTCAGCGAGCTTGCACCCGCTTCTCCAGCCGCCGCGCGTATTGCGTCAGTGGAAAGCACATGACGAAGAAGATCAGCGCCACCAGCCCGTAGACCTTGAACGGTTCGAAGGTCGCGTTGTTGATGGCGTTGGATGTCCTGACCAGCTCCTCGAAGCCGATGATCGAGGTCAGCGCCGTCGATTTGATCAGCTGCACCAGGAAGCCGACCGTCGGCGCGCGGGTGATCGAGAACGCCTGCGGCAGGATGATCAGCCTGAGCTCCTGCAGATAGTGCAGGCCGAGGCTGGCGCCGGCGTCCCACTGACCCAATGGCAGCGCGTCGACACCGGAGCGCCATATCTCGGCGAGATAGGCGCTGGCGAAGAAGGTCAGGCCGAGCACGGCCGCCGTCCATGGCTCGATGCGCAGGCCGAGCATCGGCAGGCCGAAGAACATCAGGAAGAGCTGCATCAGCAGCGGCGTTCCCTGGAAGAGCGCGATGTAGCCCGAGGCGATGCGCCGGCTCCATGTGTTCTTGGATATCCTGAAGAACAGCACAATCATGCCGACAATCGCGCCGCAGATGAAGGCGGCCAGCGACAACAACACCGTCCACCGGGCGGCCAGGAGAAGGTTGCGAATGATGTCCCAAAGCGTGAAATCGATCATGACACGCCAGCCCCCAGAACCTGGCGCCCGCCTGTGACCAGAAGCCGGCGCAAGGCCATCGACAGCAAAAGATAGACCAGCGTCACGACGAAATAGGTCTCGAACGAGCGGAAGGTGCGCGCCTGCAGCATGTCGGCCTCATAGGTCAGCTCGCGCACCGCGATCTGCGACACCACGGCCGATTCGAGCATCATGATGACGATCTGGCTGGTGAGTGCCGGATAGATGATCTTGAGCGCCTGCGGCAGCACGATCTTGATGAACACCTGGCGCGGGCGCAGCCCGAGCGCAAGGGCTGCTTCCGTCTGCCCGCCCGGCACCGCGTCGAGCCCGGCGCCAACGATCTCGATGGTGTAAGCCGCCATATTGAGCGTCATCGCCAGCATGGCGGCCAGGATCGGATCGAGCCTGATGCCGAGGCTCGGCAGGCCGAAGAAGATGAAGAACAGCTGTACCAGGAACGGCGTGTTGCGCATCACCTCGACATAGCAGGCGATCGCCCGTTTGAGCGGCACGGGACCGTTCCGCCGTCCCGCGGCGCCAAGGATGCTGAGCAGCGTTCCGGCCAGCGTTGTGACGGCGATCAAAAGGATCGTCGTGGCGGCGCCGTGGGCAATGTCGCCCACAGCACCTGGGAGCCAGCCGAAGGCCACGGAAACTCAATCCTTGAGGTTGTCGGGATTGAGCGGCGTCTTCAGCCAGGCTTTCGAGCTTTCGTCCAGCTTGCCGTCGGCCAGCATCTTGGCGATGGCATCGTTGACCGCCTTTTTCAGTCCGTCCTCATTCTTGTTGAGGCCGATATGCGAGGGCGAGGTGAGAAGCTGGAATTTCTGCTCCGGTTTCAGCGCGTCCTGCTTGGCCAGCACCTGCGCGCCGACATCGTTGCCGACGACCATCAGCTGGGTCTGGCCGGAGATGAAGGCCTGGATCACCGAATTATAATTGTCGAAACGCTTGATGTCGGCCGAGGCGGGCGCGGCCTCGGTCAGCGAGGTGTCTTCGAGCGTGCCGCGATTGACGGCGATCGACTTGTCGGCAAGATCTTCCTTGCCTTTGACCGCCATCGCGGCCGGCCCGATCACCGCGATGTAATAGGGGGCGTAGGCGGCGGCGAAGTCGATGACCTGCTCGCGCTCCTTCGAATAGCCAACGCTCATCAGGATGTCGACACGATGGTCGTTCAGATAGGGAATGCGGTTCTGGCCGGTGACGGCGACCGGATTGAGCTTCACCTTGAGCGTATCTGCGATGTATTGCGCGACGTCCATGTCGTAGCCCTTGAGGCTCATGTCGGCGCTGGCCGAGGAGAAGGGCGGGAAGTCGGCGAAGACGCCGACATTGATGCTGCCGGCCTTGGTGATATCGGCCAGCGCGTCGGCGTTGGCCGCCTGCGTGGCGAAGCCCATACCGGCGGCGCCGAGCACCAGGACGGCGGCGATGGATGATTTGAGTGTCGTGCGGATTGTCATTGTCATTCCCCTGTCTGGAAGCTTTGATTGTTGGGTCGGCCGCCGGCTCCAGCGCGGCGGCCGCCTTTGCGTTTTCGAACGTCAGGCGTTCTTGCCAGTAATTGCGGGGCTGAACACCATCAGGCTCAATATCTCGAACAGCACCTGGGCGGCGGCATGGGCGGTGTTGGTGGTGGCGTCATATTGCGGCGCCACCTCGACGACGTCGCCGCCGACAATGTTAAGGCCTTTGAGGCCGCGCAGCAGTTCCAGCACTTCGCGCGTGGTCAGACCGCCGACTTCCGGCGTGCCGGTGCCCGGCGCGAAGGCCGGATCGACGCTGTCGATGTCGAAGGACACATAGGTCGGACCGTCGCCGACGATCTTGCGCGCTTTCTCGATGATGGCCGGGATGCCGAGCCCGGTCACCTCCTCGGCGTGAACGACCGTCATGCCGGACTCGTAGGTGAACTCCCACAGATACTCGGCCGAGCCGCGGATGCCGATCTGGATGGTGCGGGTCGGGTCGAGCACGCCGTCGAGCACCGCGTTGCGGAACGGACCGCCGTGGTGGAACTTGGTCATGTCGAACAGGCCGCTGGTGTCGCAATGGGCATCGATGTGGATCAGGCCGACCGGCGCTTTCTTGCCGACGGCCTTCAGGATCGGATGGCTGATCGAATGGTCGCCGCCGACCGACAGCGGAATGACGCCGGCATCGACGATCTGGTTGGTACGGCGTTCGATGTCCTCATGGCTGGTCTCGAGCCGATAGCGGCTGCGGAAGGGCGTATCGCCGATGTCGGCGACCCTGAGTTCATGGGTCGGCGCGCATTCCAGCACGTGATTGTAGGGGCCGATGCGTTCGATGGCCCGCAGCGCCCTCGGCCCGAAGCGCGAGCCCGGCCGGTTGGTGACGCCGAGGTCCATCGGCACGCCGATCATCGCCACCTGCAAATCGCCGAAATCCGGATTCTCGGCCGCTATCTCGCGGTAGGGCGCGGCAAGGAAGGTCGGGATGCCGGCATAGGGCGCAAGCCGGGTGCCGCTCTTGGAAAAGATCTTGTCGGCGACCTTGCGGAACTTCGGGTCGAACATCTCGCCGCCATGGCTCTCGCCATATTTCCGACGCAACGCGTCGAGCTTGCCGCGATCGTAACCCATATCCGCTCCTCCTGGGCTGATGCAGTGCGGCCCGTCGACGATCCGATGCGAACTGGCCGTCATCCGGCCGGGTCGGCTGTCCCGCTGGCTGCCTGCAGATTTGACGTCTTGGTGCTATTCCGTGCCAAAGTGTCCGGCAGCCGCCTTGAAAAAGCAATTGATATTGTTAGGGTGTTTTCTGTGAGAAAAACTCACAAAGTTTAGAGTGCTAGATGGCCAAGCGCCTGCCACCCCTGAACCCGCTGCGCGCCTTCGAAGCAACGGCGCGCCATGGCTCGCTGACCAAGGCGGCGAGTGAGCTCAACGTCACGCATGGCGCCGTCAGCCACCAGATCAAGGCGCTGGAGCAGTCGCTCGGTGTCAAGTTGTTCGAGCGGGTCGGCCAGCGGGTCAAGCTGACACCGCATGGCGCCGAACTCCTGCCGGCGGTATCGACCGCCTTCGACGGCATCGCCGCCGCCACGCAGCGGCTGACACGGCCGGCAAGCAGCGGCGCGCTGTCGGTGTCCTGCGTGCCGGCGCTGCTGCTTTTGTGGATGACGCCGAGGCTGGGCAGCTTCACCGCGCAATATCCCGACATCCAGCTGACGCTCATCCCCTCCAACGATGCCAGGGATATCCGTGCGCCGCATATCGATGTCTGCGTGCACTATGGCAACGGAACCTGGACCGATTGCTGGATGCGCAAATGGTCGGGCCTCGAACTGTTCCCGGTGGTCAGCCCGACCTTGACCAACAACCGTCCGATCCGCAGCGTCAGGGATCTCGCCGACCATGTCTTCCTGCATGGCGACGACGGCCGCGAGTGGCACACCTGGCTGGCCGCCGCCGACGCATTGGACCTCGAACGTGGCCGCCGCCATCATCTCGGCGATGCCCGCATGGCGACCGAGGCCGCGGTGCACGGCCATGGCGTGGCGCTGGGCGACTCCGTCACGGCAAGCGCGCTGCTGGCCAGGGGCATGCTGGTCGCGCCGTTCAGCCTGTCCGTACCGGCGGTCGATGAGTTCTACGTCGTCTGCCGCAATGAAATGCGGGCGACGCCGATCGTGCAGGTGTTCATCGACTGGCTGTTCGCCGAGAAGGCCGGGGATGACGGCCGCGCCGGCGCTCCGGTCGCCGGCCGTATCATCAGCCGCCGCAAGCGTCCGGCGCTCAAGGTCATCGGCGCGAAGACCGCGGGTTGAGCCGGCCGCAGATGGCCATACGCAGGCCGTTCTTTTTTTGTCGGGCCAGCCTGAAAGCGGGCAGCGTTTTGGCCAATTCGATGCTATGAGGCCTGTCGCGATTGTGGATGGCAGGCAGCGAAGGCGGCAGCGAGCATGGCAAAAACCGATATAGCGCGGCGCGTCTACAACCACACCTGGAAGCTCGATCCGATCGTGCGCAGCCTGCTCGACACGGATTTCTACAAGCTTTTGATGCTGCAGATGATCTGGGGCATGTATCCCAAGGTCGACACTACCTTCTCGTTGATCAACCGCACGACCTCGGTAAAGCTTGCCGACGAGATCGACGAAGGCGAGCTGCGCGAACAGCTCGACCATGCCCGTACCTTGCGCTTCTCCAAGAAGGAGATGATCTGGCTCGGCGGCAACACTTTCTACGGCCGCAAGCAGATCTTCGAGCCGGAGTTCCTTGCCTGGCTGGAAGGCTTCCGGCTGCCCGACTACGAGCTGTCGAAGCGTGATGGCCAGTATGAGCTGACCTTCAGCGGGCCATGGATGTACACCACGCTGTGGGAGATCCCGGCGCTCGCCATCATCAACGAGCTTCGGTCTCGCGCCGCCATGCGGGCCTTCGGGCCCTTCGCGCTCGATGTGCTCTATGCCCGCGCCAAGGCCAAGATGTGGGCCAAGACCGAGCGGCTGAAGGCGCTGCCCGGCATCCGCATCTCGGATTTCGGCACGCGCCGGCGGCATTCCTTCCTGTGGCAACGCTGGTGCGTCGAAGCGTTGAAGGAAGGCATCGGCGAAGCCTTCACCGGCACCTCCAACGTGCTGCTCGCCATGGACAACGATCTCGAGGCGCTCGGCACCAACGCGCACGAGCTGCCGATGGTGTTTGCCGCCCTTGCCAACTCGGAAAAAGAGCTGAGAGAGTCGCCCTACAAGGTGCTGCAGGACTGGCAGCGCTACTATGGCGGCAATTTGCTGATCGTGCTGCCCGATGCCTTCGGCACCGCCTCGTTCCTGCGCGACGCGCCGGACTGGGTCGCCGACTGGACCGGCTTCCGCCCCGACAGCGCGCCGCCGATCGAGGGCGGCGAGAAGATCCTGTCCTGGTGGCGCGAGAAGGGCAAGGATCCCAAGCAGAAGCTTTTGATCTTCTCCGACGGGCTCGAGGTCGAGACCATCGAGGAGACCTACCGCCACTTCAAAGGCAAGGTGCGCATGTCCTTCGGCTGGGGCACCAATCTGACCAATGATTTCGAGGACTGCGCACCGATCGAAACCAACAGGCTGGACGCCATATCGCTGGTCTGCAAGGTCACCGAGGCCAATGGCAGGCCTGCGGTGAAGCTTTCCGACAACCCGGCCAAGGCGACCGGGAACCCTAGGGAGATCGAGCGGTATCTCAGGATTTTTGGCGAGAAGGATCGCGTGGAGCAGCTGGTCAAGGTGTGAGGGGGGCGGGGCTTCCGACATCGCCATATGAGCCTCAAAGTTGGATAGGCTGAGTTCCTTGGCGCCCCCCTCTGTCCTGCCGGACATCTCCCCCTCAAGGGGGGAGATTAGACTTGGTCTCTGCTTTCGCCAATCTCCAACTCTTGGTGAATGGCGCCAACAGACCGTTCAGCCGATCTCCCCACCTGTGGGGGAGATGTCCGGCAGGACAGAGGGGGGCGCCGTAGAGCGCTACCATCTGCTGTTGGCGTTATTATCTGCGGCGCTGTTGGCCCTCCTCCCCACCCCCGCCTTCGCCCACGCCTCCGACCGTGGCCACGTTCTGCTCTTGCCGACCGGCTATTATCTCGCCGGCGGCGCTTTCGCCGTGGCCGTCAGCTTCCTCGTGCTGGCCCTGCTGCCGCACGTGGCTCTCGACAAATTCTGGCGTCGGCGCTTGCAACTCTTCACCGTCAGCGACGGGGCGCGCACCGCCGTCAGCCTGATATCCTTTGCCGGCTTTGCAATTCTCATTGCCGCCGGCCTGTTCGGCAGCCGCGACCCGCTCTCCAATCCGCTGCCGCTGCTGGTCTGGACGCTGATGTGGGCCGGCCTCACGCTGCTGCAGGGCGTGTTCGGCGACCTTTGGTCATGGCTCAATCCCTGGTACGGGCCTTGGCGTCTGATCTCAGGTCTCTTGCGCGCGGGCGATGAAGGGATACTGCGGCTTCCCCGATGGCTCGGCTGTTGGCCAGCCGTCATCCTGTTTTTCGCCTTTGCCTGGTTCGAACTCGTCGATCCTGCACCCGACGATCCCGCGCGGCTTGCCGTTGCCGCCGGTGTCTATTGGCTGCTCACCTTCCTGGCCATGCTGGCATTCGGCTATCGCGGCTGGAGCCGCGGCGGCGAATTCCTGACGGTCTTCTTTTCGATGGTGGCGCGCTTCGCGCCCGTCGAGCGCAACGACGCCGGCCGGCTCGCGCTCTGCTGGCCCGGCGCAAAGCTGCTCGCCGCCGAGCCGTTGCCGCCCAGCGGCATCGCCTTCCTGCTGCTTGCGCTGTCGTCGGTGTCCTTCGATGGCCTGTCCAAAACCTTCTTCTGGCTAGGCCTGTTCGGCGTCAACCCGCTCGAATTCCCCGGCCGCACCGCCGTGATCGGCAGCGGCACTTTCGGGCTCGTCCTGACGTTCCTGCTGCTGGCGGCGATTTTTCTTCTTGCGGTCTGGCTCGGCCAGCGACTTGCCGGTCTCGATCGGCCATTTGGCCAGGCGGCAGGCCTGTTGGTCTGGTCGATCGTGCCGATCGCGCTTGCCTATCATGTCGCGCACTACCTGACGGCACTGCTGGTCGACGGCCAGTATGCGTTGGCCGCCCTGTCCGATCCGTTCGCGCTGGGCTGGAACCTGTTCGGCACCGCCGAAATGCAGGTCGAGGCCGGCATCGTCGCTGGCGCCGGCTCGGCCTGGTGGCTGTGGAACGTCCAGGCCGGCGCCATTATCCTTGGCCATGTGCTCGCCGTCCTCGTCGCCCACCGGCTTGCCTGGCGTCTGCATCCGCGGCCTGCCCGCGCCGCGCTCAGCCAGTTTCCGCTCACGCTGCCGATGATCGCCTACACCGTCTTCGGCCTCTGGCTGCTTGCCACGCCGACAGTTGGATGAGAAAAGAGCGGCCCCGATGTCGTTGGGGAAAGCTCGCTTGCTACATCAGGGCTTTGGTGATTTAGTTTGTACACATGCAATTTCGGCCCTCCGACAAGGGCGGCCCGCCGCGCTACAGCCATAGGTCAAAACTCAAAAAACAGGGGAACTGCCGTGACTGACAAGAATGGGTTTTTCGATCTCTCCAAAACCACGCTCTCTCGCCGCACGGCGCTGAAGGGCCTCGCCGCCGGCGCCGGCTTGACGCTCGCTCCCGGCTTCGTGCGCTACAGCCAGGCGCAGAGTTCGGCGCCGATCAAGATCGGCTTCCAATCGCACCGCACCGGCATTGGTGCCGCCTATGGCCGCTGGTACGAGAAGACCACCGCCGCCGCAGTGAAGGCGATCAACGCCGCCGGCGGCATCAACGGCCGCCAGGTCGAGGTCATCATCGAAGATGACGGCACCGACCCCGGCCGTGGCGCCGAGGTGGTCGGCAAGTTCGCCACCCAGCACAAGACCGACGTCGTCTTCGGCACGCTGTTCTCGCACGTCGTCATCGGCTCGGCGCCCGCCGCCGGCGAAAACAAGATGCCCTATTTCGTCGTTAGCGAAGGCCACCACGTCGCATCGACGAAGCTTAACCGCTATGTCTTCCAGCCCGGCATCACCGATGTGAAGAGCCAGATCCAGTCGATGGCGCCGTGGATCGCGGCCAATGCCGGCAAGAAGGTGACCCAGATATTCCCCGATTTCGCGTTCGGCTACGACCACCGCGACTACCTGCCGCCGGCGCTGAAGGCGCAAGGCGCAGAGGTCATCGCACAGATCGCCATCCCGCCGACGGAATCGTCCTTCACCAAATATTTCCCGCAGATCCCGGCCGAGACCGAAGTGATCTACCACGTGATGGTCGGCCCGGCGGTGCTCACCTTCGTCAAGGAACTCGGCGAATTCTACGGCTCCAACCGGCCGCAGCTGTTCGGCTTCATCGATTCGCTCGAGGCCACCGACATCAACAGCCCCGGCCTGGAATTCCTCGACGGCAGCCATTTCTGGGAAGGCTCGCCGCGCTACGCGCAGCCCGATGACAGCGAAGCGCAGAAGGCCTATCGCGCCGCTGTCGGCATCGACGACAATGGGGCGGCCGTCGGCGACCCCAAGGACGTCTCCACCGCCGCGCACATGTTCGGCTGCTGGGAGACGCTCTATGTCGTCAAGAAGGCGATGGAAGACGCCGGCTACAAGGGACCGGAGGACCGCGCCAAGCTGGTCGAGGCAACCGAGGCGCTGACCGCCTTCGCCGAAGGCCCGGAGCACCCGCAGGGGCCGAAAACCTTCAACGGCAAGATCCACCAGTGTTTCGGCATCCAGAACATCTCCAAGGTCGAGAGCGGCAAGCTCAAGGTCGTGCACAAGACCAAGATCGAGGACGGGCTTTACGAGGCCGAGGGGGATTATACGACGCAGGCGCTGTAGACCCAGCTTTGCCTGTAAGCGTGAGCGCCAAGGCACCCCCCTCTGGCCTGCCGGCCATCTCCCCCGCAAGGAGGGAGATTGGCTGTGTCCACCGGATTCGCCAATCGCCAAGGTCAGTAGGTGGCCGCCTTCGCGGAAACTGCCAATCTCCCCCCCTGCGGGGGAGATGCCCGGCAGGGCAGAGGGGGGTGCCTCGCGCATCCGCTGGTGTCTAGCCGATGCACTTCGGACCCCATCTCCTCCTCGCCGCCCTCGAAGGCCTTGTCACCTCCGCCGTGCTGGCGCTGACTGCGCTTGGGCTGTCGCTGGTGTTCGGAGTCATGCGTGTCGTCAATGTCGCGCATGGCGAGTTCTTCATGCTGGGCGCGGTGCTCGCCTGGGCGATCTCGACGGCGATCGGCGGCCATCCGGCGCTCGGTTTCCTGGCGGCATTGGTGATCGCGCCGCTGATCGTCGGCGCCATTGCGCTCGTCGCCGAGCGGCTGGTGCTGCGCCGGCTGAACTACAATCCGGAAGCCACGATCGTTGCCACCATCGGCATGCTCTACATCATCCAGCAGCTGGCACTGACCTTCTACGGTCCGGAGGCGCGGCCGGTGGAGCCGCCCTTCAATTACCGCATCCTTTTGCCGTGGTTCGGCTATTCTGGCTACAAGCTGTCTGTCGTCGCCGCTTCCGCGCTCTTGCTGATCGCGACCTGGCTGGTGCTGACGCGCACCAAGGCCGGCCTCGTCATGCGCGCCACGCAGTATGACAGCGAGACGGCGCAGGCCTTCGGCATTCCTGTCGGCCGCGTCTATGGCGGCGTCTTCGCTCTCGGCGCCATGCTGGCGGCCATCGCCGCGGTGCTGATCGTGCCGATCAGCCAGGCGCATTACCTGATGGGACAGGATCCGCTGCTGTTGTCCTTCATCGTCGTCATCATCGGCGGCCTCGGCTCGTTGCGCGGCACGGTCGTCGCCGCCGTGCTGATCGGCATGTCGGACGGCATCATCTCGATGTTCTTCTCGCCGACGCTGGCCAAGATCATCGCCACGCTGCTGGTCGCCATGGTGCTGGTGTTCCGGCCGCAAGGCTTGTTCGGGACGGCATCGCGATGAGTGAAGCTTCGCCGGCTAAGGCCTACGCGATCCACCTCGGCGTGATCGCGCTGCTGTTCGTGCTTAGCTTCGTGCTGCCCGACTACTATCACGGCCTGCTCGCCCGCATCCTGGTGCTGGCGGTGTTCGCCATGGGCTACAATTTGCTGTTCGGCTATGTCGGCCTGCTCAGCCTCGGCCATGCGATGTTCTTCGCTGCCGGTCTCTATGGTGCTGGCCTCGCCGTCATCCAACTCGGCTGGAACGTGCCGCTGGCCTTCGCCGCCGGAATTGCCTGCGGCGCCGTGCTGGCGCTGGTGATCGGCCTTCTGGCGCTGCGCACCACCGGCGTCGCCTTCATGATCGTCACCATGATGTTCGCGCAGGTGTTTTATCTGCTCATCCTCTACTTCGCCGTGTGGACCGGGGGCGACCAGGGCCAGGTCGTGCCGCAGCCGGCACGCGTGCTCGATCTCGGTGCGACCTCGCTCGACCTCACCAATCCGACGGTGCGCTACATGAGTGCGCTGACGCTGTTCTCGCTCGTGCTCATGATCACGCTGGCCATCGTCCGATCCCGCCATGGCCGCGTGCTGGTCGCCATCCGCGAGAACGAGGAGCGGACGAAGATGCTGGGCTACGACACCTTCTCCAACAAGCTCGCCGCCGTCGTCGTCTCCGGCGCGATCTGTGCGGCGTCGGGCGCCGCCTATGCGCTGCTGTTCGGCTATATCGGCTCGAGCTTCGCCTCGGTGCAGTATTCGATCCTGCCGCTGCTGTGGGTGCTGCTCGGCGGCGCCGCCACGACGCTTGGACCGCTGATCGGCACGCTGTTCATGTACTACGTCATCGACATCACCAGCGGCTACACCTCGGCCTATCTGCTGATCGTCGGCATCGCGCTTATCCTGCTGGTGCTGTTCTTCCCGAAGGGCATTCTGGGCAGCCTCCGCCAGCGCTGGCTCGGATGGCTGCCATGACGCCGCTTCTGACGACGAAAGGCCTGTCGCGCAGTTTTGGCGGTCTGCGTGCCGTCGACGGTGTCGATTTCACCCTGATGCCGGGCGAGATCCGCGCCGTGATCGGCCCCAACGGAGCGGGGAAAACCACCTTCGTCAGCCTGGTCAGCGGCCGCATCCAACCGACTTCGGGAGCGATCGTCTTCGATGGCACCGACATCACCGGTCTGCCGGCCTATGTCCGGGTCCGCCAGGGCATCGCCTACACGTTCCAGATCACCAGCGTCTTCGCCAATCTCAGCGCCTACGACAATGTCGCGCTGCCGGTGCAGCGCACGCTGAGCGACGGCCGCTCGAAGGGTGCCGTGCGTGCTGGCGTCATGTCGGCGCTCGAACGCACGGGACTGGGCGATCGCGCCCATATGCCGGCCGGGCAATTGTCCTATGGCCACCAGCGCCTGCTGGAAGTGGCGATGGGTCTGGCGCTGAAACCACGCCTGCTGATCCTCGACGAGCCGACGCAGGGGCTGGCCGACAGCGAGATCGACAATTTTATCGCGCTTGTGCGCGACATAGCCAACGGCGCCACGGTGCTCCTGATCGAGCACAACATGCCGGTCGTCATGCAGCTTGCGGACCGCATCACCGTCTTCAATGCCGGCAAGATCCTGGCCGAGGGCACGCCCGAGGCGATCCGCGAAAACGCTGCGGTGCAGGAAGCCTATCTGGGGACGGCCCCATGATTGAAACGAAGATGACGCAGACCGGCAAGCCAGAAGCATTGCGGATCACGAGACTGGACTGTTTCTACGGCGAGGTCCAGGTGCTCTATGGTCTCGATCTCGTGCTGAACAAGGGCGAGGTTTTGTGCCTGTTCGGCCGCAACGGCGCCGGCAAGACGACGACGCTGAAGGCGATCATGGGACTGGTTACCTCAAGCGCCGGCTCGATGAAGCTCGGCGGCCAGGAACTGACCGGCCTCCCGGCGCATGAGGTGCCGAAGGCCGGCGTCGCCTATGTGCCGCAGGGACGGCGGCTGTTCGCCGAGATGACGGTGGCGGAAAACATCGAGATCGGGCTGATGGCGCGCAGCAAGGGCAAGGACGTGCGGGAAAATGTCCTCGACCTCTTCCCGCTGCTTCGCCAGCGGCTGCGGCAGCGTTCCGGCACCCTGTCGGGCGGCGAGCAGCAGATGCTGGCCATGGCGCGCGCGCTTTGCCTCGAACCGCAGGTGCTGCTGCTAGACGAGCCGACCGAAGGGCTGATGCCGTCGATGATCGCCAAAATCCGCGAGACGGTGGCCAAGCTGCGCGACATGGGCGTCTCGACCATACTGGTCGAACAACGGGTCGACGCGGTGCTGTCGGTCGCCGACCGGGTCTCGTTCATCGAGAACGGACGCAACCGCGAAACCGTGGATGTCGAGGACCTACGCACCGACCCATCGGCGGTCAGGCGCTACGTGGGCGTCGGTTGATCAGCCGAAGAACAGAAAGCCCGCAACCAGAAACGTCGGGATCAGCACCAGGCCGGACCACAGCATGTAGCCGAAGAAGCCCGGCATCCTGACGCCGCGGTGCCGGGCGATGGCATAGACCATGAAGTTGGGCGCGTTGCCGATATAGGTGTTGGCGCCCATGAACACGGCGCCCGCCGAGATTGCCGCCAGAGTGGAGGCGAACTCGGTCATCAGATGCTGGGGATCGCCGCCGGCAAGCTCGAAGAACACCAGGTAGGTCGGCGCATTGTCGAGGAAGGACGACAGCGCCCCGGTCAGCCAGAAATAGGCGAGGTCGTTGGGCTGGCCCGAAGGAGAGCTGACCAGCGACACCAGCGGCGCCAATGCTCCCTCGTGGCTTGCCCTGAGGATGGCGATGACCGGCACGATGCAGATGAAGATGCCGGCAAACAATTTCGCCACCTCCGCGATCGGCCCCCAGTTGAAGCCGTTCGCTTCGCGGTGGCTTTTGTAGGAGAGGGGGAGCGACAGGAGGGCCAGCGCCAGGATGAAGGCGTCGCGCACCAGGTTCTGCAGTTCGAGACCGACGCCGAACACGGAGAAGCTGACGCCTGGCTTCCAGGCTGCCGACAAAAGGATCGCAGCGATGACGCCGGCCAGCAGCGGAAGGTTGGCCAGGCCGCGCAGGCGCACCTTCGTATCCGGCGTCGGGTCCTTGATCTTCGGCGCGCCGGCCTCGCGCCTGTGCAGGACGATGTCGATGACCAGGAACACCGCCAGCACGACGAGACCGACGAAAAGCGTCTCCCGGTAGAGATTGGTCGTTGTCCAGAAGAAATCGACACCGCGCAGGAAGCCGACGAACAGCGGCGGGTCGCCGAGCGGCGTCAGCGAGCCTCCGATGTTGGAAACCAGGAAAATGAAGAAGATGACGACATGGGCGTTGAACGGCCTGTTGTCGTTGGCGCGCAGGATCGGCCGGATCAGGATCATCGAGGCGCCGGTGGTGCCGATCACCGAGGCGAGGATCGCGCCGGCAAGCAGCAGCCCGGCATTGACCAGCGGCGTGCCATGGATGTTGCCGGCAAGCAGGATGCCGCCCGAGATCGTGTAGAGCGCGAACAGAAGGATGATGAACGACATGTATTCGGTGAGCAGCGCATGCAGCACCGCCTCGGTCGCCGAGGGGACGCCGAAGGCCAGCGCCAACGGCACGATCACCAGCGCCGCCCATAGGGCTGTGATCTTGCCGTAGTGATGCTCCCATACATGGTGGAACAGCAGCGGACCGGTGGCGATCGACAGCAGCAGCCCGGCGAATGGCAGCGCCCACCACAGCGACATCGCGGCGCCGGGCAGGCCGTGTTCTTCCGCCGCGAAAGCCGGTGTGGGAAGCAGCATCGCGAAAGCGACTATGGCATATGTGGCCCATAGGGAGATTGGATATAAGAAAGGCCCCCTCATCCGGCCGCTTCGCGGCCACCTTCTCCCCGCTGGGGAGAAGAGAGAAGCGCCAACGCCAGCGGCCTCCTCTCCCCTCGGGGAGAGGTCGGATTGCCCCGAATTGCCCTTCGCAATTCGGTTGGCAATCCGGGTGAGGGGGTTCTTTCCCAAAGGCCTTTCAGTCCGACAACTGGTTTTCTAGCGTCACGCCGGCGTCGCGCATGCGCTGCAGCATGGCATCAAGCGATCCGTTGAGATCGATGCCGCGGCAGGCATCGAGCCGGACCGTGGTCTTGAAGCCATGGCTGACGGCGTCGAGCGCCGAAAAGCCGACGCAGAAATCGGTCGCCAGCCCGACCAGGGTCAGCGTGTCGATGCCGCGTTCCCTGAGATAGCCGGCGAGGCCGGTCGGCGTCTTGTGGTCGTTCTCGAAGAAGGCCGAGTAACTGTCGATGGCGGGGCGAAATCCCTTGCGGATGACGAGCTCGGCCTTGGTCCAGGCGAGGCCGGAGTGAAAGTCCGAGCCGAGGCTGCCCTGGATGCAATGGTCCGGCCACAAAGTCTGCTGCCCGTACGGCATCTCGATCACGGTGAAAGGCTGCGCGCCCGGATGGCTGGAGGCAAAGCTCGAATGGCCGGCGGGATGCCAGTCCTGCGTCAGCACTACATGGTCGGCATGCCGTATCATATCGTTGACCAGCGGCACGATCTCGTCGCCGCCGGCAACCGCCAGCGCGCCGCCGGGGCAAAAGTCGTTCTGCAGGTCGATGACAACAAGCGCTTCGTCGGCCATGGGGCTTTCCTCTTCCGTATGCAGGCTCCAGTGGAAAATGCCGCTGACGCGACCGGACGCAGAAACTTGACCAGATGGCCGCCTGCGTCAACCTCTGGAAGCGTAACAAATGCGTGGAGGCGGAGCCGCCGCAAACTCCGGCTTTGACAATTCCTGCCGGCTTGATATCATTTGCATACGAATGAATTTCCCGGCCCTGCGCTGGAAGGATCTTCGAAGTACCAGCTCTGGAAGGCCTCTTTTCGGTAAGGCAAAGCGTGATCCGTTACGCGAAACCCACCACGGTCGACGAGGCGCTCGCTTTGCTTGGCGAGGGCGCCTGGCGCATTCTTGCCGGCGGCACGGATTTCTATCCGGCACAGGGCAGCAAGCCGTTCCGCGACAATGTCCTCGACATCAACGGCCTGACGGTGCTGCGCGGTATTGCCGAGACGGATGGCCACTTTGTCATCGGCGCGCGCACGACGTGGACCGACATCATCCGCCACCCCTTGCCGCCGGCCTTCGATGCACTGAAACAGGCAGCGCGCGAGGTCGGTTCGGCGCAGATCCAGAACGTCGCCTCGGTCGCCGGCAATCTTTGCAACGCCTCGCCGGCCGCCGACGGCGTGCCGGGCCTGCTTATCCTCGACGCCGAGGTCGAGCTGCGCTCGGCGGCGGCGACGCGCCATCTACCCTTGCCGGATTTCATTCTCGGCAACCGCCGCACGGCCCTGCAGCCGGGCGAAATGGTCATGGCCATCCGCGTGCCGAAGCCCGCGGGTACGTCCGCCTTCGTCAAGCTCGGTGCGCGGCGCTACCTCGTCATTTCCATCGCCATGGTGGCGGCGCGCCTGGTCGTTGAGGGCGGCACGGTCACGGGCGCGGCGATAGCTGTCGGCTCGTGTTCGGCCGTCGCCAAGCGGCTTGCCTGTGTCGAGGGGGCGTTGCGTGGGCGGGCAGTGGATGGCGGGCTCGCCGATGCGGTCCAATCCGCGCCAATGGCCGAGCTGTCGCCGATCGCCGATGTGCGCGGCAGTGCCGAGTACCGGCTCGACGCGGTGCGCGAAATCGTTGCCCGCGCCGTGCTAACGGCCGCCGGACCGATGAACGACCACATGGTGGCGGCATGAGCCAGGTTCTGCCTGAAATGAGTGAAGCTCTGCCCGATCTGGGTGGCGTTCCGCTCGGCCTCGAACGCGCCGACATCGCCTTCGCGGTCAACGGCGCCGCCGTCTCGGTCAACGTGCCGCCGCTGCGCCGGCTGTCGCAGGTTTTGCGCGACGAATTGCAGCTGACCGGCACCAAGGTCGGCTGCGATGCCGGCGACTGCGGCGCCTGCACGGTGCTGGTCGACGGCGATCCCGTCTGCGCCTGCCTGGTGCCGGCGGCCTCCGCCGCCGGGGCATCGGTGACCACAGTCGAAGGGCTTGCCGATGGCCGGCTGTCGGCCTTGCAGGCCTCATTCCTTGCCCATGGCGCGGCGCAATGCGGGATCTGCACGCCGGCGCTGCTGGTCGCGGCGACGGCGTTGCTGGACAAGAAGGCCAGCCCGACCGAGATCGAGGTGCAGGACGCGCTCGGCGGCATTCTGTGCCGTTGCACCGGTTATCGGAAGATCATCGCGGCGGTGATGGATGCCTCCTTGCAGCCGGCAAGCCTGGATTTCCGCCTGCCTCAGTCCGGCCACGCCATTGGCTCCTCCCCGATCCGGCTCGATGGCGTGCCGAAAGTCACCGGGGCTGAGAAATTCGGCGGCGATGCCTTCCCCGCCGATGCGCTTGCCGTGCTGGTGGTCCGCTCGCCACATTATCACGCCAGTTTTGCCTTCGGCGATCTCGACAGTTGGGCAAAGGCACACCCCGGCATCGTCGGCGTGTTCACGGCGGCCGATATTCCGGGAAAAAACTGTTTCGGTGTTATCAGCCCGTTCGCCGACCAGCCGGCGCTGGCCGACGGATTGGCGCGGCTTCGCGGCGAAGCGGTGGCGCTGGTTGCCGGCGAGCGTGAGGCGATGCTCGATCTCGATTTGTCGGATTTTCCAGTCCGCTGGAGCGAATTGCCGCATTTTCTGCAGCCTGGCGAAGCACAGGCCGAAGGTGCTGCATCAATTCATGAACACCGCCCGGCCAACCTGTTGACCAAGGGCTTCGTCGAGCGTGGCGATCCCGAGGCAGCGCTCGCCAGTGCCGCCGTCACGGTTTCCGGCGCGATCGACACGTCCTATGTCGAGCACGCCTATATCGAGCCCGAAGCCGGCCATGCCTATATGGATGGCGACACGCTGGTCGTCGTCGCCTGCACCCAGGCGCCGTACATGGACCGCGACGAGACGGCGAAGGTGCTCGGCCTTGCCGTCGACAAGGTGCGCATCGTGCCGACGGCGACCGGCGGCGGCTTCGGCTCGAAACTCGATGTCTCGCTGCAGCCGCTGATCGGCCTGGTGGCGCTGAAGACCGGACGGCCGGCAGCACTTGCCTACACACGCAACGAATCAATGATTTCGACCACCAAGCGTCATCCCGCTGAGATGAAGGCGACCATCGGCGCCGATGCCGACGGCCATGTCACCGGCATGATTTTTTCAGGCGATTTCAACACCGGCGCCTATGCAAGCTGGGGCCCGACCGTCGCCAACCGCGTGCCTGTACATGCTTCCGGCCCCTATGCGACGCCGAATTACCGCGCCGAGGGCCGCGCCGTGCATACGCATGGGCCGATTTCCGGCGCCTTCCGCGGCTTCGGCGTGCCGCAGGCAACGATCATGCAGGAGACGCTCTATGACGAGCTGGCCGGCAAGCTCGGTATCGACCGGCTCGATTTTCGGCTGAAAAACTGCCTTCGGAACGGCTCCGAAACGGTTACGGGGCAGAGGCTGGAGTCCGGCGTCGGCATTGCCGAGTGCCTGGAGTCGCTTCGTCCGCATTGGGCACGTGCGATGGCGGACGCGGATGCATTCAACAGCGCCAATCCGGATAAAAAGCGCGGCATTGGCGTCGCCTCGTGCTGGTATGGCTGCGGCAACACGTCATTGCCCAATCCGTCGACCATCCGGGTCGGCATCTCGCCATCGGGCGACGTCATCCTGCACCAGGGCGCCGTCGATATCGGCCAGGGCTCCAACACCGTCATCGCCCAGATCTGCGCCGATGCGCTTGGCCTGCCGCTGGACAAATTCCGGCTGAAGGGCGCCGATACGGCGATCAGTCCGGACGCTGGCAAGACATCCGCGTCGCGCCAGACTTTCGTCACCGGCAAGGCGGCCGAAAAGGCTGGGCGCGCCTTGCGCGAAAAGATCCTGCGTTTTGCCAATGTTTCCGAAAAAGCCACCATGCAGCTCGATGGCGTGGCAATCGTCATCCGCGAGGGCGAGGCCACGCGCCGTATCGATCTCGCCTCGCTCGAGGTGGATGGCGGTGGCTTCGTTTTTCGCGCCGAGGAGACCTACGATCCGCCGACGCTGCCGCTCGATGCCAAGGGCCAGGGCAAACCCTACGCCGTCTACGGCTATGGCGCGCAGATCGCCGAGCTCGAGGTCGACCTCAAGCTCGGCACGGTGAAGCTGATCAAGATCACCGCCGCGCACGATGTCGGCAAGGCGATCAACCCGCTGCTGGTCGAGGGCCAGATCGAAGGCGGCATCGCGCAAGGCATCGGCATGGCGCTGATGGAAGAATACATTCCGGGGCGCACCGAAAACCTGCACGACTATCTCATCCCAACGATTGGCGACGTGCCGCCGATCGAGACCATACTGGTCGAGGTTCCCGATCCCGAGGGGCCGTTCGGCGCCAAGGGCCTGGGCGAGCATGTGCTGATCCCGACGGCGCCGGCGATCCTCAACGCCATCCGCCACGCCACTGGCGTCCTGGTCACCAAGGTTCCGGCGACGCCGACGCGTATCCGCGCTGGCATTCGCGAACAAGATGGCATCCGCGAACAGGAGGCACGCCGATGAGCGAGCTTGCCGAGCGTTTTGAGACGCATGATCCGGGCGAGAAGCTGGTGGCTGAGAAGATCCGCTGCGATGCCTGCCCGGTGATGTGCTACATCGCCGATGGCCGCACCGGCGCCTGCGACCGCTACGGCAATGTCGGCGGCCGCATCGTGCGCATGGACCCGCTGACCATCCTCGATCATGCGGCGGAGACCGGAGCCGCGATGGTGCCTTTCGTCGCCGAAGGCGAAGCGTGGGACGGCGAGTTGGTCAACACCGGCCGCCGCTTCGTCACGGCAATAGGCGCCGGCACCACCTATCCCGACTACAAGCCGGCCCCGTTCATCGTCAGCCAGGAGGTCGAGGGCGTCGATCTGGTGACCGTCGTCACCGAAGGCATCTTCTCCTATTGCGGCGTCAAGGTGAAGATCGACACCGACCGTCATCTCGGCCCCGAAACAGCAATCGTGCGCGCGCAAGGCGAGGCGATCGGTCATGTCACCACGGGCGAATACGGCTCGCAGATGCTGTCGCTGGGCGGCGTGCATCATTTGACCGGCGGCTCCAAGGCGGAGGGGCGCGCCACCTGCGACGCGATGCTCAATCTGTGCAACCGCAAGCCGGTGGAACTGACCATCGACGGCGGCGCCACCATCATCGTCGAAGCCGGCAAACCGCCTGTCATCGATGGCAAGCAGGAACAGCGAATGCGCGTCGGCTGCGGCTCGGCCACCATCGGCATGTTCGCCACGCAATGGCGCGGCCTGGTCGACGAGGTGGTGGTGGTCGACGACCACATCACCGGCGTCGTCTCCGAGCATCAGGCCGGCAAGGTGCTGGGCTGGCAGGATACGGGCATCAAGATCATCGGCCGCCGTTCGACGCCGGGACGCTATTTCAAGGTCTCCGAACCCGGCCTTGGCTGGGGCGGCACCTCGATTTCCGACCCGCTGTCGATCCTCGGCGAATGGAACGCCAAGAAGGGCGCGCGGCCCGGCCTGTCGCTGCTGATGGTTTCGACCACCGGCGAGCAGTTCGCCTATTACGAGCTCGATGACGAATTGAAGCCGGTCGAAAAGCCGTTCCCCGAGCGGTTGCAGAAGTCGGTCGGTCTGATCGAGGACAATTGCGAGCCGGCTTTGTGCACCGTGCTGTTCGTCGGCGGCGCCGGCGGCTCGCTGCGCGCCGGCGTCACCGAAAACCCGGTCAATCTTACCCGTTCGGTGCAAGGGCTGAAGACCTATGTCACGGTCGGCGGCGCGCCGGTCTATGTCTGGCCGGGCGGCGGCATCACGCTGATGGTCGATGTCACGCGGGTGCCCGAAGGCGCCTTCGGCTATGTGCCGACACCGGCGCTGGTGGCGCCGATCGAATTCACCTTGCGCCGCGACGACTACATCAAGCTGGGCGGCTACGAGGCCGAAATCCGCAGTGTCCACGACATCGTTGCCAAGGGCGGCGAATACCTCAATGCGCGCTGCGGTACCGGCGCGCCGGGCAGCAATCCGTGGCCGCCGCTGGCGCAATTGCACCGTGTGCCCGCGAACGGTGCCGGGTGATGCAAGGCCCGCAGGTCCAGTGGCTGCAGGACGGCAAGCGGCTGCACCTCAACCACGGGCCGATCGACCTGATCGTCGAAGCCTTTGGCGAGGCGGATGAGTGCCGTGCCGCCTACGAACAAGCCGTGGCGCGCTTCCAGACGATCCTGATCGAGTTGGTCAAGGAGCTTCCCGAATTGCGGCTGCCGGCATTTTTCCTGGCGCCGCGCGCCTTTGACGGCCCGACCGCGCGTCGCATGGAGGCGGCCGTCATCCCGTTGGCGGAATGCTTCATCACGCCGATGGCCGCCGTTGCCGGGTCGGTAGCCGACGAAATGCTCGCCGCGCTGCTTGCGGGTCGCAAGCTTGATCGCGCCTATGTCAATAATGGCGGCGACAGCGCACTCCATATCGGCAACGGCCTTTCGATGAAGCTGGCGATCGCCGGCACGGGCCACGACATGGCCGACCGGATCATGATCCGCGCGCAGGATGGTGTGCGCGGCGTTGCAACCAGCGGCTGGCGTGGCCGCTCCTTCTCGCTTGGTATTGCCGACGCCGTCACCGTGCTGGCGCGGACTGGCGCCGAGGCCGACGCGGCGGCGACACTCATTGCCAACGCCGTGGATCTGCCCGGCAACCCCGCCATCAAGCGCATTCCCGCAAGCGAACTGTCCCCCGACAGCGATCTCGGCCCGCGGCTGGTGACACAAAACGTCGGCACGCTTGCGCCTGGCGAAGTAGCGCGGGCGCTGGACAACGGCCTTGCTGTCGCCGAAGATTTTCGCCGGCGCGGCCTGATCGCCGGATCGGCGCTGTTTCTTGGCGGTGAGGCCCGCGTCAGCGGCTCCGTTGCGCTTGCGGCGCCCAACGAAAATTCGAGGGAGGAAGTTGCGCATGCCTGAGTTTCCGATCCGCAAGATCGCTGTCCTGACCGAAGAGATCTTTCACGAGGGCGGACCGGCGGCCAAGGTGCCGCGCCGGCGCGCAGCCGCCATGGCGCTGGTGAAAAATCCGTTCGCCGGGCGCTATGCCGAGGAGCTGCAGAGCGCCATGGACGATCTGAAACCGCTCGGCCTGCTGCTCGCCGACCGGCTGATCGCAGCGCTCGGTGGCGACGTCAAGCAGATCGACGGCTACGGCAAGGGCGCCATTGTCGGCATAGCGGGCGAGCTCGAGCACGGCGCGCT
Organism: Mesorhizobium sp. LNHC221B00; assembly: GCF_000502935.1. NCBI lineage: Bacteria > Pseudomonadati > Pseudomonadota > Alphaproteobacteria > Hyphomicrobiales > Phyllobacteriaceae > Mesorhizobium > Mesorhizobium sp. LNHC221B00. Next base: position 498,545 of record NZ_AYWR01000001.1, read on the forward strand.
CTGGCATGTGCCTGGCGGCTATGCGATGCGCGAACGGTTGGGCGACGCCAAGGCGATCGTGCCGTCGGCCAAGAAGGTCGGCGCTTTCGGCTCGAAGCTCGACGTGCCGCTCGGCCACATCAACGCAGCCTATGTGCGCAGCCATTTCGACGCCATGGAGGTCGGCATCAGCGACGGCCCGCGCCCCGATGAGATCCTGTTCTGCCTGGCCATGACTTGCGGCCCGCGCATCCATAATCGCATGGGTGGGCTGGCGGCCGACGACATCAAGGCATGGGACGGCTTGCGGTGAGCGGCGAGGACAATCTGCTCAAGCTGGTCGAGGTCGAGACGCCGGAGGATTACCTCCTGCAGGAGCAGGTCGGCTTCATCCTGCGCAAGGCGCATCAGCGCCATGTCTCGATCTTCGCCGCGCATATCGGCGACCTGACGCCGCCGCAATTCGCCGCGCTCGCCAAGCTGCGCGACGTCGGCGAAACCTCGCAGAACCAGCTCGGCACGCTGATCGCCATGGATGCGGCGACGGTGAAGGGCGTCATCGACCGGCTGAAGGCGCGCGGCCTGGTCGAGCTTTCCAAGCATGAGGTCGACAAAAGGCGGCTGCTGGTCAACCTGACCGCCGAAGGGCGTGAAGCGATCGAACGCCTGATCCCGCTGGCGCGCGAAATCACCGCGGAAACGCTGGCGCCACTGTCGGCCAAGGAGGCCGCTACCTTCATGAGGCTGCTGGTGAAGCTGGCGTAAGGCTGCCCAGCCCCATTTTTTTCGCACGATCCCGTGCCACGCCGCCTCAGGCCGCCTGCGACAGCGATTTATGGGCCTCCGCCAAAATCTCGAACGACCGCACCCGGGCGGCATGATCCGATATCTGCGCGGTGACCATCAGTTCGTCGGCGCCGGTGCGGCGCACGAACGCATCGATGCCCTGGCGGACCGTTTCGGGAGAGCCGACGACGGCGCAGGACAGCGCCTGGCCAAGCATGGTCTTGGCCATCGGGTCGAGGTCGCGATCATAATTCTCGACCGGCGGCGGCAATCTGCCGGGCCGGCCGGTGCGCAGGTTGACGAAGGCCTGCTGCAGCGAGGTGAACAGCAATCGCGCCTCGGCATCGGTGGGTGCTGCAAAGACATTGAGGCCGAGCATGACATGCGGCTTGTCGAGCTGTTCGGAGGGCTGGAAGCGCGAACGGTAGATGTCGAGCGCGTGGTCGAGCTCCGCCGGCGCGAAATGCGAGGCGAAGGCGTAGGGCAGGCCGAGCATGGCGGCGAGCTGCGCGCCATAGAGGCTGGAGCCGAGGATCCAGATCGGCACGGTCTGGCCTTCGCCGGGCACGGCGCGCAGGCGCTGGCCCTCCTCGGCCGGCAGGAAATAGCCCATCAGCTCGACGACATCCTGCGGGAAATTGTCGACGCCGGCTTCGAGGTTGCGGCGCAAGGCGCGCGCGGTATTCATGTCGGTGCCGGGCGCGCGGCCGAGGCCGAGATCGATGCGGCCGGGAAACAAGGCGGCCAGCGTGCCGAACTGCTCGGCAATCACCAGCGGCGCATGGTTGGGCAGCATGATGCCGCCCGCGCCGACACGAATGGTCCTGGTGCCGCCGGCGACATGGGCGATCACCACGGCCGTCGCGGCACTGGCGATGCCCGGCATGTTGTGATGCTCGGCCAGCCAGTAGCGCTTGTAGCCCAACCGCTCGGCATGGCGGGCGAGATCGAGCGAATTGGACAGCGACTGCGAGGCATCGCTGCCTTCGACGATCGGCGACAGGTCGAGAACGGACAGTTTGGTCATGCGTTGGTCTCCACGATCTTCTTCTCGCGCACCCTGGCCTCGAAGCCGGCACGGTCTGGAATGATGATGCCGAGCTGGCCTTCCAGCGTGTCGGCGAGTTCGGCGGCAGTGGCTATGTCCTTCTGCTCGGTGCGGCCGCCGATGTGGTGGATCGACAGCCGATTGCCGCGCAACGCGTACCGTCGGTCGGGCGCGGCGCGCGCCGCCAGGACAGAGGTGAGGAAATGCGATATCGGGTTAGTCGACAGGAAGTAGCTGGCGATGGAATAGTCGACCTCGTATTGCGGCTGCAGGTCGAAGCGGTAAAGCGAGCGCCAATCGCCGCCAATGGCGGCCTGCAGGCGGAAATGATCGTCAGCCGCGGCGATACGGAAGGTCTCATGCGGGGTTTTCTGGTCGGTGCCGGGCTCCAGCAGCAGCGGTGCGGTCAGGGTCAGGCCGCCGAAGCCGACATCGGCGATATAGGTCCGGCCATCGAGTTCGACGCGCAGCAGCATGTGGCTGCGCGCGGTGATGGCGTCTTCCGCCTGCCCCCAAAGCACGCGCGCGGCAAGGCCGCCAACCTCGAAGCCAAGCGCTTTCAGCGCATGCATGAATAGAAGATTGTGCTCGAAGCAATAGCCGCCGCGCCCGCCAGCGACGATCTTGTCCTGCAGCGCGGCAAGGTCGAGCCTGACCGGGCGGCCGAGAAACGGATCGATGTTCTCGAAGGGGATTGCCTGCGGCTGCAGGAAGTGAAGCGCCTTCAGCGTATCCAGCGAAGCATCCCTGGAACCGGCATAGCCGATGCGGGCGAAATAGGCGTCGAGGTCGAAGGGAGCATCGCTCATCGGGAAGGGCACCGGGCATTGATCGGCCGGATATAGGCATTCGATCCCGGCGCCGCAAACACGGCCAGCCGTTCATGCCGAAGCCTTGCCGTCCTCCTCGGCTGGTTCCTCTTCCACCACGGCGGTGTGCTGCGCGGCGAGAAAATTGCCGACATGGCTGAGCCCGTCGAAATGGTCGCAGAACACCTTGATGACGACCAGCAACGGCACCGCCATCAGGGCGCCGACGAAACCCCACAGCCACGACCAGAAGGCGATGGCGATGAAGATCGCCACGGCGTTGATCTCGAGGCGTCGGCCAACCACCATCGGCGTCACGAACTGGCCTTCGACGACGTCGCACAAAAGCACGAAGGCGGGTGCCAACAGCGCGTAGGAAATGGTGTCGAAGCTGATCAGCGCAATCACCGCGACCAGCACGATGGTCAAGAGCGCCCCGACATAGGGCAGGAAGTTGAACAGGGCGGCGGCCACGCCCCAGACCAGCGGATTGGGCACGCCGAGCGCCCACAGGCCAAGGCCGATGACCGTACCGAGGCCGGCATTGATGACGGTTACGGTGAGCAGATAGTGCGAGATTTCGCGCTCGACGTCATAGACCACGCGCAGCGCCCGCTTCTTCTCGCTGAGGCTGGCGAAAGACTGGATGATCTTCTCGTAGAACATCGTTCCCGAGGCGAGCAGGAACAGCGAGAGCACGAAGATGATGGTGAGGCTGGTTCCCGCCGACAGGATGTTGCTGGCGGCCGCCGACAGGATACCGGACTGCGCCACCGCGACTTTTTGGATGCCGGACTCCTGCGAGGTCTCGGTCAGCTGCTCGATCTGATGCGAAATCTGCATGATCTTTTCCAGCGGGCGCCGCAATTGCGCCAGCCGCTCGGTAAGCTGCTGACCGATCGACGAGGAGTTGTTGATGAGGTCGATGACCGGGCTGGAGAGCAGGTAGCCGGCGCTGGCGAAGACGCAGATCGACAGCAGCACCAGAAGGGTCGCCGAGGCCACTTCGGGAATGCCGCGCTTGCGCAGTATCCGCACGATCGGGGTGAGCGTCAGGGCGAGCAGAAAAGCCAGGATGACCGGCATGAAGAAGGCGCGAGCGAAGTAGAGCGCGTAGATGGCCATGAACAGGAAAATGCCGACCAGCAGCGATCGCATCAGATGCGTGTCGGCGCGCGCCTCGACGCGCGGATCCGGCTCGTCGGCGGCGCCTGCGCCCAAGGCAGCGGGTTCGGTTTTCATGGTCACCCTCGAGCCGTCCACCTCTCCGCGGCCGGCAATTGCCTGCAGGAAACGCGAAGTTCAGGCTGTAGGTTCCATGAGCCGGCTTTGCGAACGGGCGTGGCTGGCGAGCCCGCCCGCCGCTCAGGCGGCGGGTGTTGCCACTACCGGCGCGGACTTCGCGGTTTCCTTGCGCACGATCGGCGCCACCCTGGTGCCGTAGAGTTCGATCGCCTTCATGATCTTGGCATGCGGCATGGTGCCGATCGCCATCTGCAACAGGAAGCGGTCATTGTTGAAGATCCTGTGCTGGGCGACGATCTTTTCGGCGACCTGCTCGGGATTGCCGACGAACAGGGCGCCATTCGGACCGCGCGACTGGTCGAAATGCGCCCGCGATGTCGGGCCCCAGCCGCGCTCGCGGCCGATGCGGTTCATCACCTCGGCTTGCGGCCCGTAGAAATCGTCGGCGGCCTGCTCGGTCGTCTCGGCGATGAAGCCGTGCACGTTGATGCTGGTGGCGAGGCCCGCCGGGTCGCTGCCGGCGCGTTTGGCCGCCTCGCGGTAGAGGTCCAGCAGCGGCGCGAAGCGTGCCGGCTCGCCGCCGATGATGGCGAGCGCCA